>CASFQX010000025.1 GCA_949296375.1 uncultured Olsenella sp. | reverse complement strand
GTGAGCCTGGGCCTTGGCCTTGGAGGTGTAGAAGCCGGTGCACTCGAGGACGACGTCGACGTCGAGCTCGCCCCAGGGCAGGTCGGCGGCGTTGGCCTCCTTGTAGATCTTGATCTCCTTGCCGTCGACGACGATGGCGTCCTCAGTGGAGGTGACCTCGTGATCGCGGCCGTAGTTGCCCTGCGTGGAGTCGTACTTCAGGAGGTACGCGAGCATGTCCGGGGAGGTGAGGTCGTTGATGGCGACGATCTCGGAGCCCTCGTGACCGAACATCTGACGGAAAGCCAGACGGCCGATGCGACCAAAGCCGTTGATAGCAACCTTTACTGCCATGCTTTCTCCTTTCACGGTGCCGCCGGGGACCTCCCCCGGCGAACCAAAGCAGACGGGCACGATGCCCTAACCACACGATAGTGTACCCCACGAGCGGGCGGCGGAACCCCGCAATCTGAACGACGATCGGATTTAAGCCGTGGGCGCTCAGATTTCCCCGGTCGACGTGAGATTGTTCCCGGGGGCCGAGTGCCCGTCGGCCTCGGCGACAAGCTCCTGGAGCCTGAGCACGCGATGGTACATGGCGGACTTCGACGCCGGCGGGTCGAGCAGCTCGCCGAGGGCGGCGAGCGAGAGCTCGGGGTTCTCGCGCCGCAGGCGGCAGAACTCGCGCAGGGCGGGCGGGAGAGTCGCCAGGCCCAGGGTCTTCTCGGCACGTTCGATGAGCTCGATCTGCTCTGCGGCGGCGCCGGTCGAGCGCGCCTGGTTGGCCATCTCGGCGTTTACCCTGCGGTTGACGTCGTTCTTCACGGACTTCTTGGCGCGGGCAACCTCGACGAAGCGCGCCATCCTGCGCGCGCCCATGGCTCTGAGCAGCGCACTCACGTCCTCGTAGCTCTTGAGGTAGACGGCAAAGGCACCGCGGCGTCGGTTGAGGCGGGCCTGCGCGCCAAGAAGCGCCACGAGCCGCACGAGGTCGTTCGCGTACTCCTCCCCCGTCACCGCGATCTCGAGGTGGAAGTCCCCGCGCGGGTCTGCGATGAAGCCACCCGCCATGAACGCGCCCCGCACGTACGCCTCCGCCGCGGGGCGCGCGGAGACGAGACCCGCCGGCACGCCCGAGGCGAGCCCGCGTCCGGGCACCAGGATCCCGAGGCGCACGAGGTTCTCGTCGAGCCCCTCCTGCTCCGGGATCTCGATGAGGTAGTTGCGCGTCTTGTGCAGCACCGAACGGCGCACGGTGAGCGAGGTCTCGAGGTCGAAGAGCTTGTGGGTGAGTTTAATCACGGTGCGCGCCACGGCGCCCGTCTCGGTTGCCACGCGGATGGAGTAGCGTCCCGACCCGCGGAATGACAGCGTGCCGCAGATGCGCACGAGCGCGGAGAGCTGCGCGAGCTCGGCGGCGCGCGTAGGTGCGTCCACGCGGGAGAGCTCGTCTTTCACCTCGGCGGTAAACGACATGCTAGCTCGTCCTCACGTTGGCGAGGGCCAGGTCGCGGTGGGAGACGCTCACGTGGTAGCCGCTCTTCTCGAGATAGGTCGCCGTGGCCTCGGCGATGGCGACGCTCCTGTGCTGGCCCCCCGTGCAGCCCACGGCAATGGAGAGGTGGCTCTTTCCCTCGGCAACGTAGCCCGGCATCGCAACGTCGAGCAGGCGCTGCCACGCATCCATGAACTTCACGGTGGTGGGGTTGTTGAGCACGAAGTCAGACACGAGCTGGTCCTTGCCCGTGAGCGTGCGCATGACGGGGTCGTAGAAGGGGTTGGGCAGAAAGCGGACGTCTATCATGAGGTCCGCCTCGACCGGCATGCCATGCTTGAAGCCAAAGGAGAAGACCGAGACCTCCATGAGCTGCTGGTCGGTGAGCTCGGAGAAGGCTCGGCGCAGGCGGGTGCGGAGGTCGCGCGTGCGCAGGCGACTCGTGTCTATGACGAGGTCGGCGGCGTCGCGGATGACCCCGAGCTGAGCGCGCTCGCGGGCGATGGTCCTGTCCAGGGACTCGCCGGACATGGCGAGCGGATGGCGACGACGGTTCTCGTCGTAGCGGCGCATGAGGACCTCGTCCGAGGTGTCGAG
Organism: uncultured Olsenella sp.; assembly: GCA_949296375.1. GTDB lineage: Bacteria > Actinomycetota > Coriobacteriia > Coriobacteriales > Atopobiaceae > Thermophilibacter. The sequence goes on along the minus strand of CASFQX010000025.1, from coordinate 39,758 downwards.
AAACACCACGCGGCAGGTGATCTCATGCTCGCGGAGCTGGGTGACGGAGTCGGCAAGCTCGTCGAAGAGACCCTGGCTGCGCAGGTCGCAGGTCACGGCAAGGTGGCGACCCACGCCCGTGTTGATGCCCACGAGCTCCGCAAGCTGCAGCAGCAGGCGCGGCGGGAGGTTATCGATGCAGTAGTAGCCCATGTCCTCGAAGACGTGCAGGGCCTGGGTACGGCCCGAGCCGCTCATGCCCGTGATCACCACCACGTCGGGCACGCGCTCGGCGGCCTCCGCCACGCGCATCTTCTGGCCGCTCTCCTCGCTCATGGGCTCTCCCTTCTCGCCTGTCCCCCAGTATACGAGAGCGAGCGTTCGGACGGGGTGGCGGAGTGGCGGCGACGAGAAGCTCGTCGGGTCGCGGACGCTTAAGGTTTACCGCCGTTGGAGGGCCGCGGGCAGCAAGCGCTTAGGGAATGCCACCGCTGGAGGGTTCTTCTCGATCCTCGCAATTGCCGGGTCTCCAATGGCGCAAATCGCTAAGCATTTTTGGAGCGGACCCTTCCGATCGGTGCAATTCTTAATCACTAGATGCGCCCCACCCTCCAATGGCGCAAATCGCTAACCACTTGTCGCACAAAGCCCTCCGATTGAGACAATCATTAAGCGCTTGGCGAACAAAAACTCCAATGGCATGACTCTCCGAGTTTATGCCGGCACCGGTCCCCAGTGGGGAAATCTTAAGCGCTTAGGTTATGTCGCTATTGGAGCGCTGATGGATGTAGGCGCTTAGCCTGAGCCGCCGTTGGAGGGTCGCGGGCAGCAAGCGCTTAGGATACGCACCCGTTGGAGGGTCGCGGGCAGCAAGCGCTTAAGGTCTGCCGCCGCTGGAGAGTTCTTCTCGATTCTTACGACCGCCAGGTCTCCGATGGCGCGAATCTCTAAGCATTCCCGCCGCCCGACCCTCCAATCGTGGCAATCCGTAAGCACCCGGAACGCTCCGCCCTCCAATCGCGACCATTGTTAAGCGACAAAGGCGAGAAGCCCTCCAACCAGCGCACTTACTAAGCCCACCAGCGCGCAAACACAAAAAGGGCGCCGAGCCCCGGAGGATAGGGCTCGGCGCCGCTGCAGAGCTCGGGGAGACGAGCTACTTGCTGAGACCGGACTCCTCGGGAGGAAGCGGCTTCTTCCAGAGGGAGAGGATCAGGCAGGCCACCACGGCGCCGATCAGCGCGGCGAGCAGCCACATGATGCCATTGCCGATGACCGGGGTCACCCAGGCTCCGCCGTGCGGGGCGGGGCTGGTGCAGCCGAAGAAGGCGGAGAGGCCGCCGGCGATCGCGGCGCCAACGATGCAGGACGGGAGCACGTGACCGGGGTCGGCCGCGGCAAAGGGGATCGCACCCTCGGTGATGAAGGAGAGGCCCATGATGTAGTTCACGATACCGGCGCTGCGGTCCGTCTTGGTCCAGCGGTTCTTGAAGAAGGTGGTAGAGAGGGCGATGGCCAGGGGCGGGACCATGCCGCCGACCATGACGGAGGCCATCATGATCTGGCCGGTGGTACCGAGGCCGCTCGCGGGGTCAAGGGCCGCGGTACCAAAGACGTACGCCGCCTTGTTGAAGGGGCCGCCCATGTCAACGGACATCATGCCGCCAAGGACCAGGCCGAGAAGGACGATGTTGCTCGTGCCGAGGCCGCGCAGGAAGTTGTTGAGGCCGGTGTTGATGAGCGCGAAGAGCGGGTTCAGGGCGAGCATGACCACGCCGATGGCGAGCACGCCGAGGATCGGGTAGATGAGCATCGGCTTGATGCCCTCGAGCGAGGCAGGGAGCCTGTCGCAGAGGCGCTCGATGCCAAGCGTCATGTAGCCTGCCGCAAAGCCCGCGAAGAGCGCCGCGATGAAGCCGCCGGAGACGAGGCCGGAGGTGTCGAGCGTTCCGAGGTAGGCAAAGTCATAGCCCACCTTGGCAAAGATGCCGCCCACGAAGCCGGGCGCGAGACCGGGCCTGTCCGCGATCGACATGGCGATGTAGCCGGAGAGGATCGGCAGCATGAAGCCAAATGCCTCGTTGCCGATGGTCTTGAAGAGCGCGGCCGCCGGGATCGAGGAGCCGTAGGCGGCGGTGCCGAGGCCGGGCTGGTCGATGAGGAACGCGATGGCGGTGAGGATGCCGCCGCCGATGACGAACGGCAGCATGTGCGAGACGCCGTTCATGAGGTCCTTGTAGACCTTGTGGCCGATGCCCTCCTTCTCGGCACCCGCGGAGGCGGGCTCGGAGGAGCCGCCTGCGTGATGGTACACGCCGGCCTTGCCGTCCATGATGACGTCGAGAAGCGCGTCGGGCTCGTTGATGCCGCGCGTGACGGAGCAGCTGTAGACCGGCATGCCGTCAAAGCGGGCGAGGTCGATGTTCTTGTCGGCCGCGATGATCACGCCCTTGGCGCCGGCCACGTCGTGGGCGGTGATGACGTTCTTGGCGCCACCGGAGCCCTGGGTCTCCACCTTGATCTTGATCCCGCGCTCCGCCGCGCGCTTCTCGAGCGCCTCGGCGGCCATGTAGGTGTGGGCGATGCCCGTGGGGCAGGCCGTGATGGCAAGAACGTCGTATCCCGCGGCGTCACGCGCGGCGGCGCCGGCCGCCTTGGCCTCCTCCTCGGCGAGGTGGACGTCCTCCTCGGCGTCAACGAGCGCGCGGAACTCCTCGGGCGTCTTGGCCGCACGCAGCGCCGCGCAGAAGTCGGCGTCCAGGAGCAGCGTGGAGAGGCGGCTCAGCACCTCGAGGTGCGTGTTTGCCTCGCCGTCCGGCGCCGCGATGAGAAAGAGCAGCGTTGCCGGCTCGCCGTCGAGCGACTGGTAGTCCACGCCCGCGGGCACCGTCATGGCCGCGAGGCCGGGCGCGGAGACGGCGGCCGTCTTGGCGTGCGGGATGGCGATGCCGTCGCCGAGGCCCGTGGAGAACTGCGCCTCGCGCTCGCGAACGGCCGCGGCATAGCCCGCCTTGTCGCGCACGTTGCCGCCCTTCGCCATGAGTTCGACGAGCTCGTCGATAGCCTCGTCCTTGCTCTTTGGCGCACCCCCGATTCCGATTGACTCAGGTTTGAGCAGATCCGTGATTCTCATATCCTGTCCTTTCTCCCCAAGGCAGCCACCGCCGCCCATTGCTGATGCTTTGCATGTGCCTCACCCGACCCCAAGCCCCGAGGTCTTGGAGTTGCGAGAAGAACGCTATGCTTGGTTGGTAGCCCCGGAACCCTGCCGTTAAGGTCCGCCGCGAGTTCTTGCCGAGCGCCCTTCTCGGCAAACTGTCCGAGCGCCGGATCAAAACGGCCGGGCGCCGGGGCGGACACCTACGACCTAGCGAGAAGAGCCTCCACCTCCGGCCTTGTGGCCAGGTGGTCCGAGAACGCGCTGGCAGATCCCGTGGCGAGAGCCATGCGGAAGGCGGCCTCGTAGCTGCCGGTCTCCATGAGGCCCGCCAGGAAGCCGGCGACTGAGGAGTCGCCCGCTCCCACCGAGTTGACCACTGTGCCCTTGGCGGCCGGGCTCTGGAAGACCTCGCCCGTCTCGGCCACGAGCACGCCGCCCTCCCCCGCCATCGAGACGAGCACGTTGGCGGCGCCCATCTCCTGGAGCCTCTTGGCGTACGGCACGACCTCGTCGCGCATGCGCAGCGTGACGCCGAAGATGTCCCCGAGCTCGTGGTTGTTGGGCTTCACGAGGAAGGGGTGGTACGGAAGGACGCGGGTGAGCAGGTCGCGCTCGGCATCGACCACGATGCGGACGCCGCGGCCCTGGAGGCGCTCCATGATGCGCTCGTACATGTCGTGCGGCAGCACGGCGGGCACGGAACCCGAGATGACGAGCGTGTCTCCCTCACCGAGGGAGTCGATCTTGGAGAAGAGCGCGTCGACATCCTTGTCGGTGATGACGGGCCCCTGGCCGTTGAGCTCGGTCTCCTCGTTGCTCTTGACCTTGACGTTCACGCGGGTCATGCCCTCCGACACGCGGATGAAGTCGCAGTCCACGCCCGCCTCGGCACAGAGGCGGCAGAGCTCGTCGCCCGTGAAGCCGGCAACAAAGCCGAGCGCGCGGCTCGCGTGTCCGAGGTTGCCGAGCACGATGGAGACGTTCACGCCCTTGCCCCCGGGCAGGACGTTCTCGTAGGTGGTGCGGTTGATGACGCCCAGGCGCATGTCGTCCACGCGGACGATGTAGTCGAGCGACGGGTTGAACGTGACGGTGCAGATCATCGGGCTACCTCCACAACGTTTTCGAAGCTCTTGTACTTCTCGGGGACATCCCCGCAGGTGACGATCGTTGCTGAGGTAAAGGACCCAAACTCCACGAGGCTCGTGTTGTCAAACTTGGTGGCGTCCGCGAGCACGTAGGGACGCGCGGTGCGCTCCATGGTGAGCTGCTTGATCAGGGCCTCGTTGCTCTCCGGCGAGGTAAAGCCGATCTCCGGGGTGATGCCGTTCACGCCCCAGAAGCCAATGGTGAAGTGGTAGCGCGAGAGCGCGGCGATGGTGTCCGGCCCCACGAGCGACTCCGTGGCGCTCTTGAGCTCCCCGCCGAGCACCGTGACGTGAAGGCCGCGTGCTGCGAGCTTCATGGCATGAGAGACGGAGTCCGTCACGTAGTGTGCCTCGTGCTCCGTGAGGTGATTGATGAGCTCCTCCACGGTGGAGCCGGCATCCAGGTAGACGAGGTCGTTCGGGCGGATGAGCGTGGCGGCATAGGCGCAGATGGCACGCTTCTCCTCCATGTGCAGGCCGTGGCGCTCCTCGAGCGTGAGGTCGCGCGTGAGGTGTGCGGACTCAAGCGTGGTGGCGCCGCCGTGAACCTTGACCAGACGGTGTGCCTGGTCGAGCTTGTCCAGGTCGCGCCGAATGGTGGACTCGGAGATGTCCAGGGCCTCGGCAAGTTCCGTCACCGTAACGGTTCCCTGCCTGCGGACCATTTCGACGACGCGGGCGTGACGCTCCTCGGCGAGCATGGCGGCCTCCTTCGTTCTACTCGAGGTGTTTCTCTGATTCTCATTTTTACGCAAATTCCTCCAACTTTGCGCAACTTTGCTCACAGTTCCGGTAAGTGGTAGCAATTCTTTGCTAAATGGTCATTTCTGCGCAATTTTACGCAAGTTTACGCACACTGTTGCACACAACAGCAGGGGGCTCGTTGAATCGAGGCTCGTCTCAGCCCACGGTTCTTATCGCTTGACGAAGCACGGCTCGTCTCAGCCTTAGACGCACTTTGGGCTGAGACGAGCCTCGATCCGTCAAGTTATTTCGACGCAGAGCTAAGACGAGCCTCGATCCGTCAAGCGATGCCGCACCGAAGCTGAGACAAGCCTGCTTTCGTCAAGCGAGAAGAGCGTCCGCCCGCTACTCCCCCGCAAGCTCCTCGGCGGCACGAAGCGCCTGCCACACGGCATGTGCCACCTCGGCAGGCACGCCCGGCGTGGCGGCGATCTCCTCCTCGCTTGCGGAGCGCAGCCGCTTCATCGAGCCAAAGTGCTTCATCAGCGCACGGCGCCGCTTGGGCCCCACGCCCGGCACGTCGTCGATCGCCGAGCGCGTCATCGCCTTGTCGCGCAGCTCGCGGTGGAAGGTGATCGCAAAGCGGTGGGACTCGTCACGCACCTGCTTGATCAGGTAGAGCGAGGGCGAGCCGCTCGGCAGCACGACCGGCGTCTCGTCCCAGGGCACGAAGATCTCCTCGTCGGACTTGGCAAGACCGCAGACCGGAATGTCCAGCCCCAGCTCCTCGAGCTGTGCCATAGCAGCCGTGAGCTGCGGCTTTCCGCCATCAACAACGAGAAGGTCGGGGCGGGACCCAAAGCGCTCGTCGGCCATGCGCTCGGGCGCGTAGCGCCTTCCCAGCACCTCGGACATTGACACGAAGTCGTTCGCCTCGGTGAGCGGCGTCTGGATCTTGAAGCGCCGGTACTGCGACTTGTCCGGCCGCCCGTTGGTGAAGACCACCATCGACGCCACGGTGAAGTGACCGTGCAGCGTGGAGATGTCGAAGCACTCGATGCGCATCGGCGGCGCGTCCAGCGCAAGTGCGCTCTCCAGCTGCAGCAGCGCCTGGTTGGTGCGCTCGTCGGCATAGCCGGTCTTCACCATGTAGCGCATCAGGGCGTGGCGCGCGTTTGCTGTTGCCATGTCGAGCAGACGGCGCTTCTCGCCGCGCTGCGGGCGCCTCAGGCGGACGGCATGCCCGCGCTTCTCGGAGAGCCAGCCCGCGAGCACCTCCGCGTCTGGAAGGTCTGCGTCTAGGTCCACCTCGGCGGGAACGTCCGCCGTCTCGTCGTAGTAGCGCTTGAGAAAGCCGCCCACCAGCTCATCGGCGCCCACGTCGAGACCCTTGTCCAGGATGAACTCCACCGAGCGGACCGTGCGACCCTCGCGCACCACGAAGACGCAGGCGCAGCTTATCGTCTCCTCACGATAGACACCGATCAGATCCGCGCTCACGTTGGACGAGAAGACCACCTGCTGACGGTCGTCGAGTGCGTCCAGGCCGTCGAGGCGAGCCTTGAGGCGTCCCGCCCGCTCGAAGTCCAGATTGGCCGCAGCCTCGCGCATCTGATCGGTGAGCTCCCCCACCACGGCGGAGCGCTTGCCCCTGAGAAAATCCTCCACCTGGCGCACGTGATGCGCATACTCCACGGTGTCGATCATGCCCGCGCACACGCCGGGGCCTCGCCCCACGTGGTAGTCAAAGCACGGGCGACAGCGCTCGGCAAGCATCATGTTGGCCACGGCAGCCTGCGAGGGGTCGCGCTCGAGCAGGCGCTTGGCGCGCTTCCACTCCGCGCAGGTGGCCACACAGATGGGAATTACCTTGCGCAGGGTGTCGATCGTCTCGCGCGCGGCGCGGGCGTCGGTGTAGGGGCCAAAGTAGCGCGTGCCCTTGCGGTGCTTCTCGCGCGTGTACTTGATGGCGGGAAAGACGTCGGACTCGGTGATGGCGATGAAGGGGTAGCTCTTGTCGTCCTTGTAGTCCACGTTGAAGTACGGGTGGTACTGGGCAATGAGGTTGCGCTCCAGCACGAGCGCCTCGTGCTCGGAGCCCACGACCACGTAGTCGAAGTCGCGCACCACCTGCATCATGAGCGGGATCTTCTCGCGCTCGTCCGAGAGCGTCACGTACTGGCGCATGCGGGCGCGCAGACTCTTGGCCTTTCCGACGTAGACGACCTCGCCCTTGGCGTCCTTCCACAGGTAGCAGCCGGGCTCGGTTGGCACCTGGGAGACACGCTCTGCGAGAAGGGCGAGGTGGTCGTCCAGCTGAGGGTCGATGTCTGGGCGATACCTAGACATCGAGCGGCTCGGCGTCCCAGACGTAGCGCTTGAACTTGGTAATCTGGTGATAGTAGGTCACCGCAGCCCAGAACGCGTGAGAGAGCGTGTCGGGCTTGTAGAAGAGCGGGCACTTGGCGAGGCCGCGACGATACATGCTGAGGGTCTGCTCGCGGAGCTCAGGGTCATTGACCGTGCGCTTGACCACGTAGCGCGGGACGCACGTGTAGAGGAAGGGCTTGGTGGCGTCCTGGGGCTCGATCTTGGCGCCCAGGACAAAGTCCTCGACCATGAGGCGCACGAAGTTGGACCCAGCGAGGTCCACGTAGAAGGTGTTGCGTCCGGGGCGGGTGTTGACCTCGAAGAACTTGTACTCTCCGTCGCGCGGGTCGTACTTGACGTCAAAGTTGGCAAAGCCGCGGTAGCCCACGTGCGTGAGGAAGCGGCAGGCCTCCTCGATGGTCTTCTCGACGCGCTCGGAGAGGATGCAGACGGGGTTTCCGATGGCGAGGGGCGCGTGATCCTGAAGCACGACGCGTCCCATGCAGGTCATGACCGGTGTGCCGCTTGCGTCGACGTAAATCGTGATCGAGCGCAGGCCGTCGTCGTCTCCCGGGATGAAGTCCTGGACAATGAGCTCGCGGTCATAGCACGACTCCTGGAGGTTGCGATAGATCCCCTCGAGCTCCTCGGGCGTTCTGACCTCGAAGATCTTCTTCTTGCCCGGGAACTCCGCATAGTGGTAGCGCGCCGAGTTGGAGGGCTTGGCGATCACGGGATAGCGGAAGGAGCCGGCATCGATCTTCGCGCTCTGGTCGGAGCAGTCAAACAGGTGCGTCTTGGGATAGGGAATCCCCAGCTCCTCGCAGATGGCGTAGAAGCGCTCCTTCTGGGTGATGTCGTCGAGGAGGGAGAAGTCGATGTAGGGGACGAAGAACCTCTCGGAGAGCTCCTCCTTGTGGGCCGAGAGCGTGCGCGCGTACCAGTCTCCGCTGCCCACCAGCATGCCCACCTTGCCCTGGGAGGAGAGCTCGTCCCCGATCTTGGTGAGCGTGGCGAGAAGGACCTCGTCGGAATCGATGCCGTCGACGATGCGGTAGTCGCAGAAGCGGCTCGACGAGGTTGCCTTGACGTCGGCCGTGGCAAGGACGATCGAGCTCAGGCCGTAGGTCTCGTGGAAGCAACGGACGTAGCTGTAACCCAGAATGTCTGCCCCGAGCACGACGGGAACCAGACGCTTGCGAACCTCCGCCTCAGAGGACAGGTAGTTAAGGCTCATTCGACACCCTTCGACGCTTTGACGTAAAAAAGCGTGCCGCGCGGGGCGGCACGCTCCTGAGAGACTGGTAGAGCTGAACTAGACCGGGCTTCCTCCGCCGCAGAAACCGCTGTCGAGGAAGATCGAGGAGATGACCGTGCCGGAACCATAGCCGTTGGCGTGGCACACCATGTTGTTGCCGATGTAGACGGCAACGTGGTAGATGGCACCGCCGCTCTGGTAGAAGACGAGGTCACCAGCGACGAGAGAGGAGGCACTGGTCTTGAGGTTACCGGCGTTGACAACCATACGGTACTGGCGGCCGGACTGGTGCGGGATGGAGATGCCCGCCTGAGCGTACGCGTAGCTCGAGAGGCCGGAGCAGTCCATGGCAACGCCGGGGTTGCAGGCGCCGAGGATGTAGGCAACGCCGAGCTGAGACTTAGCCGCAGCCACGATCGTGGAGCGCTGGGCGGAAGAGAGGCTTCCCGAGCCGCCGGAGACGGTGCCGCCGCCGCTGCTGGAGCCGCCGCCAGTGCTGGAGCCGCCGCCGGAGGTTGAGCCGCCACCAGAGGTGCTGCCGCCACCGTTGCCACCACTCGGGGTGGAGTCACCGCCGGTGGTGCTCTCGGAGCCGCCCTGCTGCTGGTTCTGCTGAGCCTGCTGCTGGGCCTCCTCCTCCGCGCGCTGCTGGGCCGCGGCCTCCTCGGCACGGCGGCGCTGCTCCTCTGCGGCAGCCGCGCGCTCCGCGGCGAGGGCTTCCTGAAGCTCGGTGGAGAGACCGTTGACGTAGCTCTGCGCCTCGGCCTGAGCCGCGGCGAGGTTGTCGGCCTCCTCCTGCTGGCCGGCGAGAAGCTCCTGGAGCTGACCCTCCTGCTGGGAAAGCTCGCCTTGCTGGCTCTCGAGCTGGCCCTGGAGGTCCTTGACGCTCTGGATCTGCTGGTTCTCCGCGTCAACAACCTTGTTGGCATAGTAGATGTTCGACGTCAGCTCGTCGAAGGAGGACGACGAGAGCACGAGCTCTGTGAGGGAGAGGGTCCCGCCGTTCTTGTAGAAGTCGGAGACGTGGTCGGAGAGCGCGTCGCGGGCAACGCCGAGTTCCTCGGCAGTCTCCTCGATCTGGCCCTCGAGCTCGGTAATCCTATCCTGCGTGTCGGAGAGCTGCATCTCGGTGTCATCGACGACAGCCTGAGCGATCTCGAGCTGGTGGGTGAGGCTGTCGAGCTTCTCACGAGCCGTGTCGAGCTGGCTCGAGATCTCGTCAGAGGTCGCGGCAAGGGCGGCAGCGGGTCCGGCAAGGACGACGGAGGCCCCCAGTGCGACGGCAGCAAGCGCGGCGACGGCGCGCCGCGCGACACGAGACGAAGACGCACGCGGGGTACTAACGCGAGTGTGAATCATGTAACACCTTCCCGTGGCATTTCAGAGTCAACCCATCATAGCAACTCTCGTTAGTCGCTAAGAACACTCCACAATCCTCAGAGAGAAGGTTCACATTCCGCTCAACGGTGGCGCGCGTCGAGCTCCCCTGCCAGCTCAGCGGTGGTCACGCCGTAGCGCTCAAGAGTCACGAGCAGGTGATATACGAGGTCAGCCGCCTCGTAGCGGATGTGGTCGTGGTCACGGTCCTTGCACGCCATGACGACCTCCGTCGCCTCCTCGGTGAGCTTCTTGAGAAGGCTGTCCTCCTTGCCCTGGAGCAGGCGCGCCGTATACGAGGTCTCCGGCGATGCCCCCACCCTACCGTGAATCACCGAGGCCAGCCCGGCGAGCGTCTCGCCCAGGTCTCCGTCTACAACGTTCTCCGTGCGCTCCCCCATGGCTACTCCCCGCCCTTCTCGTCGCTGATCGTAATCTCCCTGAAGAAGCAGCTTCGATGCCCCGTGTGGCACGCCGGACCCGGCGAGTCAACCTCCACGAGCAGCGTGTCTGCGTCACAGTCCACCAGCACACGCCTCACCTGCTGCATGTTTCCACTGGTAGCGCCCTTGTTCCAGAGCTCTTGTCGGCTGCGGCTCCAGAACCACGTGGTCCCCGTCCTCAGCGTGAGAGAGAGCGACTCCGCGTTCATCCACGCAACCATGAGCACCTCGCCGCTGCCGGCCTGCTGCACCACGGCGGGCACCAGGCCGCGCTCGTCGAAGCGCACGTTTGCGGCGGCGGCAGCCAGCGGCTCGAGCTTCTCGCCTGCGTATTCCACGGAAATCCACTCCCCCTGACTCATGCGACTTTTGCGGCCGCAAAAGTCAACGTTCGCTATGCGTTTGCCCAGTTGAGCAGAAAACTCACGTGACTTTTGCGGCCGCAAAAGCCTGCCGGGCGAGAAGGACCTCAGAAGTCCAGACGCACCGGGATGCCCTGGCTCGCCATGTACTCCTTGACCTGCCTGATCGTGAAGGTCCCGAAGTGGAAGACGCTCGCCGCGAGCACTGCGTCCGCCTCGCCCTCGAGGATGCCCTCCGCGAAGTGCTCGAGCGTGCCCACGCCGCCCGAGGCAATCACGGGAATCGGCACGGCACGTGCCACGGCACGGGTGAGCGCGAGGTCAAAGCCGTCCTTGGTGCCATCGCGGTCCATGCTCGTGAGCAGGATCTCCCCGGCGCCGCGGCGGGCCGCCTCCTCTGCCCAGGCAACCGCGTCGATGCCCGTTGCCTGGCGGCCTCCCGCGAGATAGACCTCCCAGCGGTCCTCGCGGCCCACGCGCTTGGCGTCGATCGCGCAGATGACCGCCTGCGATCCAAATGCCGTTGCCGCGGCGGTGATGAGACTCGGGTCGCGCACGGCAGCGGAGTTGAGCGAGACCTTGTCGGCGCCCGCCGCGATCATCGTGCGGCAGCCGGCCACGTCTCGGAAGCCACCTCCTACCGTGTAGGGTATACGCAGCTCGGCGGCGGCGCGACTGGCCAGGTCAATGGTGGTGGCACGGTCATCGGAGGTAGCGGTGATGTCCAGGAAGACGACCTCGTCGGCGCCCTCGTGGTCGTATTTTCGCGCCAGCTCCACGGGGTCGCCCGCGTCGCGCAGGTCCACAAAGTTGACGCCCTTCACCACGCGACCGTCCTTCACGTCAAGACACGGGATGACTCTCTTGGTCAGCACGACTTCCCTCCAGTCCGGCGGCCTGCCCCATCGACCTCTGTCGCGTCAATCATACCGTGCGCCGCAGCGAGTACCGCCCGCCGCGCGCCTCTCGCCCCGAGGATGTTACATGGGGTCAGCGGCGGCGGGACCAGGCCCTGAGGGCCCAGCCCACAGGCCCCGGCTGAAAGCGGCGGCCAACGTCCGCCAGGCGCGCGGGGATGTCTATGTGCTGGGGGCACTTTCGCACACATGCCCCGCAGCGCACGCAGTTGCTCACGAGCCTGGGTGCGCTCGTGCGTACCGCACTCGCGGTGAAGTACTGGGAGAGGCCGGTGAACCAGCCATGCGCGTAGCTCGCGTTGTAGGCCGAGAAGCACCCGGGGATGTTGATTCCCTGCGGGCACGGCATGCAGTAGTTGCACCCGGTGCACCTCACACGGTTGGCGCGGTTGAACTCGGCCACCACACGGGCGATGACCTCGTGCTGCTCGGGCGTGAGCGAGCCGGGCAGCGCGCGCTCGGCAATGGCAGCGTTCTCGTCCACCTGCCCGGGCGAGGCCATGCCGGAGAGCAGCATCGTGACCTCGGGATGGTCCCAGACCCAGGAGAGGCCCCAGGCGGCGGGCGTCGAGAGCCCGGGCTCAGCGGCGGCGTCGAGAATCCGGCGGGCACGCTCGGGCAGCTTGTCGGCAAGGCGCCCACCCAGCAGCGGCTCCATCACAAACACGGCGAGGCCGCGCTCGGCCGCGGCGCGAAGGCCCGCAGTGCCCGCCTGGTACTTCTCGCCGACATAGTTGAACTGGATCTGGCAGAAGTCCCAGTCATACGCGTCGAGAAGAACGGGGAAATCGCCCTCGCTGCCGTGGTAGGAGAAGCCGATCTGCCGGATGCGGCCCGCCGCGCGCTGGAGCACGATCCAATCCTCGATTCCCATCTCGCGCAGGCGCTCCCACTGGGCGGGGCTCGTGACGTTATGGATGAGGTAGTAGTCGATGCGGTCCGTGCGCAGGCGGCGAAGCTGCTCGTCGAAGATGCGATCGAGGTCGGCGGCCTCGCGGACGGAGCCGTGCGGGAGCTTGGTTGCTATGAGCACACGGTCGCGCACGCCCAGCTCCTCGAGGGCGGCGCCCACGCAGGCCTCGTTGCCCGGGTAGAGGTAGGCGGTGTCAAGGTAGTTGACGCCCCGTTCGACTGCCCGTGCGATGATCTGGCGCGCGGCTCGTGGGTCGGGACGGCCGAGCGTGCCGGGAAAGCGCATGCATCCGAGCCCGAGCGCGGAGATCTTGTCCCCGTTTCTGGGATTCACGCGGTACTGCATGGCTAGCGCGCGCACGCGGCAAGCGCGTCCTCGAGCGAGAAGGACCCCTCGTAGAGAGCACGTCCGGTGATGGCGCCCTCGATGACGTCCGGGCCGAGCGCCGTAAGCGCCCGCAGGTCGTCAAGGCTCGCGATGCCGCCCGAGGCGACCACCGGAAAGCCCGCGACCTCGGCCACATGACGGTAGGCCTCGGCGTCGATGCCGCATCGCATGCCGTCGCGGGCCACGTCGGTGAAGACCAGGTGGCGATAGCCCAGCTCGGCGAGGCGGGCAACGAGCTCGTCGGCCGAGAGCGACGCGCCCTCGCGCCAGCCGTTCACGCGCACCTCCCCGCCGCGCGCTGCCACGTCGGCCACGACGAGCTCGCCGAACTCACGCGCCGCGGCCTCCGCGAAGGCGGGGTCGCGCACGAGCGCCGTGCCGATCGCGATGCGCCGCACACCCAGGCTCGCCAGGCGCTCCACCGCCGCCATCGAGCGCACGCCGCCCCCGGCGTCCACAGAGATGCCGTCCACGGCGCAGATGGCGCGGATCGCGGCGTCGTTTGCCGCGCGGGCGGCCTCGTCCTCCTCGAGCGTGGCAGAGAGGTCGACCACGTGGACCCAGCGTGCCCCGGCGTCGCGGAAGGACTCTGCCACCGCCGCCGGGTCGTCGGAGTAGACGTCCATGCGGGAGCGCTCACCGTTCGCGAGGCGCACCACACGGCCGCCAACCAGGTCGATTGCCGGGAACAGGATCATGCGGCACCCACCGCCAGACGCACGAAGTTGCGCAGGATCTGGAGACCCACCCCAGAGCTCTTCTCGGGATGGAACTGCACGCCGTAGGTATTGGCGCCGTCCCAGGCGGCCGAGGCAAAGCTGCGCGCGTAGTGGGTCCGCGCGGTCACGAGCTCCGCCGGCACGTCGTCCGCGAGCGCGTACGAGTGCGTGAAATAGACGTGCGCGCCCTCGGCCACGCCCTCGAAGAGCGGGCACGTGTGACCGAGCGGCGTGAGGTCAAGCTGGTCCCACCCCACGTGCGGCACCTTGAGCCGCGAGGACTCCAGGCGCGTGGCGGACCCCGCCATCACGCCCAGACCCGGGGCCCATGAGCCGTCGTCCGTCTCGCTCCCGCGCTCGAAGAGCAGCTGGAGGCCCAGGCAGATGCCCAGGAACGCCACTCCCCTGCCAAGTGCGGCGAGAATAGCCTCGCGCTGGCCGCTCTCGCACAGGTAGGCCATCGCGTCACCAAAGCTGCCCACGCCCGGCAGCACGAGGGCGGAGGACTCTGTGATGATGGCCGGGTCGTCCGTGACCAGCACCGAGCCGCCCGCCTCGGCAAGGCCGCGCTCCACGGAGCGCAGGTTGCCCTTGTGGTAGTCCACGATGACGATGGGGCGCGCCATCAGAGTGACCCCTTGGTGGAGGGCACTCCGTCGACGCGCGGGTCGCTCTCGACTGCCTCGCGCAGGGCGCGCGCGGCCGCCTTGAACGCGGCCTCGATGATGTGGTGGGCATTCTCGCCGGTGACGAGGCGCAGGTGAAGCGTGATGCCCGCGTCACGGGCAAGGCCCGCGAAGAACTCCTTCGCGAGCTCGGTGTCGAAGGTCCCCACCTTGGAGGGGCCGATCGGCACGTCCCAGTAGAGCTCGCCGCGACCGGAGACATCCACGGCGGCCATGACGAGCGCCTCGTCGAGCGGCACCATCACGGAGCCAAAGCGACGGATCCCGCACTTGTCTCCAAGCGCCTCGCGCAGGGCCTGGCCGAGCACGATGCCCGTGTCCTCGACGGTGTGGTGGTCGTCAACCTCGGTATCGCCCTTGACGCGCACCGTGAGGTCAACGAGCGAATGGCGCGCGAGCGAGCAGAGCATGTGGTCGAAGAAGCCCACGCCCGTCTCGACGTCTGCCGCACCCGTTCCGTCAAGATCGACGGAGAGGCCGATGTCCGTCTCTGCAGTGGCGCGGACGACCTTGGCGGTCCTTGTCATGATTCCTCCCTTGTGAGCACCGCGAGCGCGTCGAGAAGAGCGTCGTTCTCCTCCCGCGTTCCCACGGTGAGCCTGAGACAGTCGTCGAGCCCCGGCGCGGAGCTGAAGTCGCGTACCAGGATCGAGTGCTCGTCGCGAAGCCGCTCCCACGTGCGATGGGCATTCGGGACGCGAGCCAGCACGAAGTTGGCGGCAGACGGCCACACGCGCACGCCGGGCAGCGCGAAAAGACCGGCGGCAAGCCGCTCCCGCTCCGCCACGATGTCCGCGACGACGGGGGCGAGAAGCGAACGGCGCTCCACGAAGGCGAGCGCGACCGCCTGGGCGAGAACGTCTACCGAGTATATCTGTCGCACGGCGCCGAGGGCGTCCACGATCGCGGGATCCGCCACGAAATAGCCCACGCGAAGACCGGCGAGGGCGAAGGCCTTGGAGAGCGTGCGCAGCACGATGAGGCGCGGATTGTCCGGGACGAGCGGCGCGAGGCTCTCGTCCTCCCCGGCAAATTCCACGTATGCCTCGTCCACGAGCACGAGCGCCTCGGTCTCGGCGAGCAGCCGCTCCACAAGCGCACGGTCAACGAGGCCGCCCGTGGGGTTGTTCGGTGACGTGAGGATCACGAGGGCCGCGTCTGCCGCTGCGGCGAGAAGGGCCTCGGCATCCACGGAGAAGTCCTCCGCGTCGCGCGGAACTGCGACGACCGGCGTCTCGCACATCGCGGCGAAGTTGGCGTACTCGGTAAAGTCCGGCGGGCAGGTCACGACCGCGCGCCCGGGGCCGCCGAAGGCAAAGAGCAGGTTGAAGAGCAGCTCGTCGCCGCCGTTGCCCACGATCACGTGGGCGCGGTCCGTTCCGTGACGCTCGGCCAGCGCGTCGCGCAGGGCGTTTGCCATGGGGTCGGGGTAGCGGTTGAGCGGCGTGGCCCGCACGGCCTCGAACACGGCCTCAGCGAGCTCCTCCGGCAGCGCATGCGTGTTCTCGTTCGCGGAGAGGTTCACGCGCACGGGCGAGAAGCGCGGGTCGTAGGGCTCGAAGGCGCGCAGGGCCGGCCGCAGGAGGGTCGCGACGTCCAGGTTCTTCTCGCCCATGGCTAGCCCTCCATGTGGAAAAGGGACTGTCCCTTTTCCACATTCAGCGGGACGCCGGCAGGCGCGGGCAGATCCTCCGGCCAGGCAACGCGTGCCACGTCGCTGACGTCGACCTCGGCGCCCTCCGCGGCGCGACGGCGCAGGCCGACGGAGAGGGCGTGGGCCCAGAGGCCCTCGGCCTGCGCGATGGTCTGCGTGGCGGGGGCGTCCGCGAGCAGGCCCTCGGGCGTGTAGCAGATCACGCTCGAGCGCTTCTGGAAATCGTAGACGCCGAGCGGGTTGGCCCAGCGCGCGGTGCCGCCCGTGGGCAGCGTGTGGTTGGGGCCGGCCACGTAGTCGCCCAGGGGCTCGGAGCTCCAGGGGCCCACGAAGATCGCGCCCGCGTTGCGCACGCGTCCGAGGAGCCCGAGCGCGTCCGCGCAGTGGAGCTCCAGGTGCTCGGGGGCGATCACGTTGATCGCGTCGACGGCGGCATCGAGCGTGTCGCAGACCACGACCACGCCGCGGTCGTCCAGGCTCGCACGGGTGATCTCCTCGCGCGGGCTC
Source organism: uncultured Olsenella sp. (assembly GCA_949296375.1). Lineage (GTDB taxonomy): Bacteria > Actinomycetota > Coriobacteriia > Coriobacteriales > Atopobiaceae > Thermophilibacter. The sequence continues at coordinate 23,194 of CASFQX010000025.1, read as the reverse complement.
TGGGAGACGAGCAGCTCTATGGCGGCCAGGACGCGCTCGGCGATGCGGGCGTCGCAGGTCACGAGGTAGCAGCTCGCCATCGGGTCGTGCTCGGCCTGGGCCATGAGGTCGGCGGCGACCACCTCGGGCGCCGCCGTGAGGTCCGCGAGAACGCAGACCTCGGAGGGGCCGGCCACCATGTCGATGCCCACGTCTCCGGAGACGTAGCGCTTGGCGGCGGCCACGTAGGCGTTGCCCGGCCCCACGATCTTCTCGACCGCCGGGATGGACTCGGTGCCGTAGGCCACGGCGCCGATCGCCTGGGCGCCGCCCACGGCGTAGACCTCATCCACGCCCGCGAGCGCAGCGGCGGCGAGCGTGAAGGCGGAGAGCGTGCCGTCCGCCTGCGGCGGGGTGACCATGACCACGCGCTCCACGCCGGCGACCTTGGCCGGGATGGTGTCCATGAGGACCGTGGAGGGGTACTGGGCGCGGCCGCCGGGCACGTAGACCGCGGCGGAGGCAACGGGCGTCACCTTCACGCCGAGCATCGTACCGTCAGCACGGGTGGCGAACCAAGACTGCTCGCGCTCGCGCTCGTGGAAGTCTCGGATCTGGTCGCGCGCCTGGGTGAGCGCAGCGAGGAACTCGGGTGGCACGAGGTCGAGTGCCCCGCGCACCAGCTCGTCCGGCACGCGGAAGTCCCGCGGGCAGGCACCGTCAAAGCGCAGGCAGTACTCGCGCACCGCCACGTCGCCGCGGTCGCGCACGTCGTCGACGATCTTCTCGGCCGCAGCCATGACCTCGGCGGGAAGGACCCCCGAGCGGTTGAGGGCGGCCTGCGTGAGACGGGCTCCCCCTTCGAGCGTTACCGTCCTCATGACGCACTCCCCTTCCTGACCTCGGCTAGACGAGCCGCGAGGTCGCGAATCCTCTTGTCGCAGCGATATGCCGCCGGCCCGGCGAAGAAGCGCGCCGAGCACTCCATGATCTGATCGACGATCACGAGGTCGTTCTCGGCGAGTGTGGTGCCGGTGGCGGTGATGTCCACGATGCGGTCCGTCATGCCCACGATCGGGCCGAGCTCGATGTTGCCGTGCAGCGTGACGATGTCCACCTGCTGGCCTATGGAGTCGTAGTATCGCTGCGTGATGCGCGGGTACTTGGTTGCGACGCGCACCGTGCCGCGCCAGGCGTAGGCGCGCTCGGCCTCGCCCGCGCGCTCCGCCGGCTCTGCCACGACGAAGCGGCACGCCCCGTAGCCCATGTCCACGAGCTGCAGGAGGTCGAGGTCCGCCTCCACGAGCGAGTCCGTGCCACAGAAGCCGCAGTCGGCGCCGCCGTGGCCCACGAAGGCCGGGGCGTCCTGCGCTCGCACGATCACGTACTCCACGTCGCCCTCGCGCACCACAAGGCGGCGACCGGGATTCTCCAGCTCGGCCGTGGGCAGGCCCGCAGCCGCGAGCACGCGCACCGTGTCCTTGAAGAGCGACCCCTTGGGCACCGCCACGCGAAGCGGCCGCTCCGCCAGACGCACCCCCGGCGTCACCACTCCGGACTCACCCGGCTCGCCGAGCACCTCCTGCAGGCGCTCGAGCGAGAGGGCAAAGCCGCAGGCGAGAAGACCAGGGCGCCCCAGGTTGGCGAGGACCGCGTCGTAGCGGCCGCCCGAGGCGAGGCTCGCGGCGATGCCCTCGGCGTATCCCTTGAAGATGATGCCGGTGTAGTAGTCGAACGAGTTGATGATCGAGAAGTCAAAGGAGACGCGCCCCGCCTCGAAGAGGTCGGAGAGCTCCCCGGCGAGAGCGCTGAGCTCGGCGGTGCCGCGGTCAGCCTCGGGCACGCCCGCGTCGGCGAGAAGCCCGTCGAGTCGCGCGATGACCTCGGTTCCGCCGCCCATGCGACAGACCTCGGAGAGGGCGCGCGCGGCGGCAGGGGCGAGGTCCTTCTCTGCGGCTATCGTCTCGTCGAGCGTGACGAGGTCTGAGTCGTGGATGAGCGAGCGAACGCGCTCGGAGAACGCGGGGCTCGGAGAGCAGGCGTCGAGCAGAGCCGTCACGGGCACGGGCGAGCCAAAGACGATGCGCCAGGCGGGAACGCCCAGCGTGGAGAGAGTCTCGGCGAGCAGGCGCACGACCTCTGCCTCGGAGGCGGTGCCGTCCGTGGCAACAAGCTCTACACCGAGCTGCGTGAACTGACGCGGCTGGCCGCGCAGGCTCGGCTCCTCGCGCACCACCGGGGCACTGTAGCGCAGACGCGCCGGCAGGTCTCCCGACGCGACGCGCCCTGCCACGAGACGGGCGACGGGCAACGTGAGGTCGGGGCGAAGCATCAGCAGGGTCTGGTCGGTGTCGAAGAGCTGGAAGGCCGAGTCCTTGATACGACCGCCACGCTCGAGGGCGGAGCGGTCCTCCAGAAGCGGGGTCTCCACGGGGAGGTACCCATGGGCCGAGAAGCACCCCCGAACCACGTCGGAGATGCGCTCGCGTGCGAGCGCCTCCTTGGGGAGGATGTCACGAAAGCCACTTGGGGTCCCAGAAATCACGTCAGTTCCTTTCGGTGCCGCCTGATGATGCCCTTCTACAGGCGACTACTTTACCATACTAAAGTGCTTTGCTGGCCGCCGCTGAAGGCGGGCGCTCGACCAGACTACCCGACGACCCCACTGGTCTCCGTGCGTCCGCGGATTGTTTTACGCGCCTGTCAAACAAGAGACCGGCGTAGGAGAGCGGGACGTGCCCCGAATCTGGGTCGGATTTGCCCTCCCTGCGCGCTCACGGGCGACCGGGTGCCGCCCATCGACAACAAATCTAACCGATGACCCGTAACCCCCGTCTCTAGCTGCCGTGTCAGCTGGGCGTCATCTGCGGTCAGACAGGGGCCGTCCCTCCCCTGATACGCTTGCGCCCCCACAGTCGACCAGAGAGGAGAGAGCGATGTCGCTGCACTGGGAAGAGGCAAAAGTTATCGTCACCTGCGGAGGGACCAAGGACCTCGACGGCGCGCCGGAGGACGCGATCGTCATCACACTCAAGCCGGAGGAGGCGGACGACCCCGAGGCGGTCGAGGCGGTACGCAACCTCGTGCTCGACCGGACGATCGAGCAGCGTCGCCGGACGATCTCGAAGTACTACGAGGAGGGCGCCTCGATGCCCGAGCCGCTCGTCGAGGGCGGAACCGCTGAGGGAGACCAGGACGAGGCGTCCGAGGCGGAGAGGCGCCTTCTCGAGGCGCTGCGCGCGAGGGGCTCGGCGGACGACGAGGACGCGGGCCCTCTGGACGACTCCGACTTCTGGAGCGGAATCTCATCTCCGACGGCCATGGGAGACATGCTCCTTGGGGAGGGTGCCGGGCGCGGGGTGAGGATCTTCATCGGCCACGTGGAGGAGCTCGTGGTCCACAACTAGCGCGAGCGGCGGGCGGCAGCGACTCGCCGCCCGCCGCGAGCTACCCGCAAGGAGAGGGGAATGCCTGTCCTGAGCATGTTCTTCGGAATCATCGTCCGCATGTACCGTGAGATTGGAGGTCGCCACAACCTGCCCCACGTCCACGCCGAGTACTCCGGTCAAGAGGTGGCAGTGTCGCTTGACGGAACGGTGCTTGAGGGATCGATTCCCCGTAATAAAATGAGGCTGCTTCTTGCCTGGATCGAAATCCACCGAGAAGAACTCGAGGCAAACTGGTCGTTTCTCGGCAGGGGCGAGCAGTGCTTTCGCATCGACCCTCTTGAGTAGGATGAAGGTGATGGTAATGCCGCAGCCTCGTTTGGTCTCCGTCACGCCCCAAGACGCATGCCGTCTGCTTCTCAGCTTTGAGGGCGAGCCTGATCGGGAGTTCGACGTGTCACCCTATGCGAACGGGCCCTGGTACGGAGAGCTCGCCGAGGCCTCCTACTTCAGACAGGTACGCGTCACCGGAGATGGGTCTGGCGTCACGTGGCCCCACGGCCAGGACATCGCGCCCCACGAGCTGTACGAGCTGAGCGTCCCTGTGGCCTAGCGTCCAACCGTGCCGAGCAGCAGGCGGCAGCGACTCGCCGCCCGCCGCGGGCGTCACCGGTGAAGGATCCTGCCCGCGAGGCGCCCGATCATCTTTGCCTCGGGGACATGGAGCAGCAGGCCGCCGCCGTAAGTCACCACCAGCGCGGGCACGCCCGCGACAACGCAATAGACCGCCGAGCGGAGCAGCGACCCCGCGGAGTTGCCCGCAAAGGAGTTGAGCCCCTGGAGTATGAGCGCGCCCACGAGGGCGCCGGCCAGGCCGAGGAGCGCGGAGCGCAGGGCCGAGGCGAACACGCCACCAAGACCGATGTGCCCGAGCGCGCGGTGCAGGCTCATGAACATGACCACACAGAGGGTGACGAAGAACAGAAGCGACGAGAACGCAACGAAGTTGAGCCCAAAGACGGGCGTGAAGACGAACAGCGTCACGACCTGGACGACGGCCGCGATGGCGTTTGCCGCGGCACACAGCATCATGCGCCGCATCGCCGACGCGACCTTCTGCAGGTACATGTACACCGCATAGGTGGGCAGCGACAGGGCGTAGACAGAGAGGTAGGAGGCCGTCATCGAAAGCGCCTCATCCGAGAAGCTTCCCGCCGCGAGGATGGAGATGAGCGGCATCGAGAACACGATGAGGTAGAGCATGAAGGGTACCGAGAAAAACAGGATCTGCCCGGAACCAGACACGATTCCGCGCGCGAAGGAGTCACGATCCCCCTTTGCCCAATAGTCCGAGAGCTCCGTGAACATGGCGGTCGTGATGGGGACGGTGAGGATCGAGTACGGGAGGGTGTACCACAGGCGCGAGTAGTAGGTGATGGAGACGCCCGTCGCCTCGACCGAGAGGGCGGAGGTCGACTGGACCGACGTGGTCACGAACGACGCCACCACAACGACCACGGATGGAACGCCGATCTTGAGGGTCTCCTTCAGGAGCGGGTCGTGGAGGTCGATGTGGAAGCGCAGGCGGATGCCGTGGCGAAGCATCGGGGGCAGCTGCATGATGACCTGGACCGCAACGCCGAGGGGGTTGCCCAGGGCGAGGATGAGCAGGGCCAGCTGGGGGTTGACGTCGGCGAGCGCGGCGTAGGCGAGAAAAGACGCAGTGGTCACGAAGTTGTTGAAGATCGGGGCAGCCTGTCCCCAGAAGTAGTCTCGCTCGGCGTTGAGCACACCGGAGAAGATCGAGGAGAGCGCATAGAGCACGACCTCGATGACAAAGAATCGGAAGAAGTAGACCGTGAGGTCAAAGTCGAAGTCGGCGCTGGCGGTGAAGGACTGGGTGTAGACCATCTGGGCGGCGAAGACAAACCCGAGGACGGCCACCGCGCCCATGAAGACCAGCACGATCGAGACGAGGTTGGACGTGTAGGCACTCGCGCCCTCGGTGCCAGCCCGCTTCTTGACCGTCATGTAGACGGGTAGGAAAGCCGTGGTGAGCATGCCGGCGGCAACGAGCTCGTAGAGCTGGTTGGGCAGGTTGTTGGCAACCGAGTAGCAGCTCGCCATCACGGTGACGCCAATGGCGTATGCCTGTCCCCAGGTACGGAGGAAGCCCGTGAGGCGGCTCACCACAACAAGCACGCTCATGAGCGCGGCGCTCCTGCCGACCTGCTCCTGCGTGCTCGCCTCCTCGGCGCTGGACGACTCGGACGTGACCTGGCCATCCCGGTCGTTCCTCTCGATGTCCGTCGAGACTGCCACGTTCTTCTCGGCGTCAGAGGAGATGGGAGCGGCGCCCCTCATGTGCCTTGGCTTGCCAGCAGAATCACGACTCAACTCAGACTACCCTTCCATGCACGAATAATCCCAGCTTCTTATAGTGCCACCACGCGTGGGCACGGGCGCGTGCGGACGAGAAGACCTACCAGACTCCACAAGGTCGCCCCATGCCCCACCCCGTCGGACGTTGGTCATCCTGTGCGCGATGCCCCTCATCGAACGATGTCGGCGAGAGTGGCGTCGCAGAAGCTCACGAGATCGTCGGGAGCGAGCACGAGGCTGAGCCCGCGCCGACCACCCGAGACGTGAATCTCGTCGAAGAGCTGCGCCGTCTCGTCGACCAGCGTGAGGAAGCGCTTCTTCATGCCGATGGGCGAGCAGCCGCCGCGCACGTAGCCGGTGGTGGGCTCGAGATCGCGCACGTGCATCAGCGAGAGGCTCTTCTCGCCCGCCGCCGCAGCCGCCTTCTTGAGGTCGAGCTCGTCCGCCACGGGGATGCAGCAGACCACGTGCTCCCCCGCCGGCGTCACACAGACGAGCGTCTTGAAGCTCGAGGCGGGATCCTCCCCGAGCATCCGGGCGATGTGCAGGCCGAGCTCGCTCGACGTGTCTGTCTCGTCCACCTCGTAGGTCTCGTACGAGAAGGGCACGCCAGCGGCCTCGAGCTCGCGCATGGCGTTGGTCTTCTGGAACTTGTCCTTTCGCGCCACGGTATCCTACCTCAGCTCGTTTCTCGCGCGGTCGCGGTCTCGGTCGCGCGCGAGGACGTCATGGAGGAACTGACCGGTGTAGCTCTCCGGCACCCGCGCGACCTGCTCCGGCGTGCCGTAGGCAACAACGGTGCCGCCACCGTCGCCGCCTTCGGGACCCATGTCGAGCACGCGGTCGGCCATCTTGATGACGTCGAGGTTGTGCTCGATCACGAGCACGGTGTTTCCGGCGTCAACGAGCTTCTCGAGCACGTCCACGAGCTGGCGCACGTCCTCGAAGTGCAGGCCCGTGGTGGGCTCGTCGAGGATGTAGAAGGTCTTGCCGGTCTGCTGGCGGTGGAGCTCCTTGGCGAGCTTCACGCGCTGGGCCTCGCCGCCGGAGAGCGTGGTGGCGGGCTGGCCGAGGTGGATGTAGCCCAGGCCCACGTCATAGAGGGTCTGGAGCTTGTTCTTGATGCGCGGGATGTTGGCGAAGAAGGCCAGCGCCTCGTGGACCGTCATGTCGAGCACGTCCGAGATGGACTTGCCGTGGTAGAGAACCTCCAGGGTCTCGCGGTTGTAGCGCTTGCCGTGGCAGACCTCGCAGGGCACGTAGACGTCCGGCAGGAAGTTCATCTCGATCTTGATCTGACCGTCGCCCTTGCAGGCCTCGCAGCGGCCGCCGGGGACGTTGAACGAGAAGCGCCCCGGGCTGTAGCCGCGCATGCGGCTCTCGGGAAGCGAGGCAAAGAGCGCACGCAAGTCATCCCAGAGGCCGATGTAGGTGGCGGGGTTGGAGCGCGGGGTGCGACCGATCGGAGACTGGTCGATGTCGATGACCTTGTCGATCTTCTCCACTCCCTCGAGCTTCTTGTAAGGGCCCACGACGCGCTTGGAGCGGTGCACGGAGTTGGTGAGCGCGGGCGCGAGCGTGTCGGTGACGAGCGAGCTCTTGCCCGAGCCGGAGACGCCCGTCACCACCGTGAGCGTGCCAAGCTCGATCTTGGCCGTCACGTTCCTGAGGTTGTTGGCGGAGGCGCCGGTGATCTTGATCTGCCCCTTGCGCGGGTTGCGGCGCTTCTCGGGCAGACGAATCTGTCGCTCACCGGTGAGGTAGGCGCCCGTGATCGAGTCCGGACAGGCGGCGATCTCATCCGGCGTGCCCGCGGCGACCACGCGCCCGCCCAGCTCGCCGGCGCCGGGACCCATGTCTATCACGTAGTCCGCGGCACGGATGGTGTCCTCGTCGTGCTCCACGACGATCACGGTGTTGCCCTGGTCGCGCAGGCGCTTCAAGGTCTCGATTAGGCGGTTGTTGTCGCGCTGGTGCAGGCCGATCGAGGGCTCGTCGAGGATGTAGAGCACGCCCATGAGGCCGGCGCCGATCTGCGTTGCCAGGCGGATGCGCTGTGCCTCGCCGCCGGAGAGCGTGGCGGCGGCGCGGCTGAGCGTGAGGTAGTCGAGGCCCACGTTCACAAGGAAGCGCAGGCGGGCGACGATCTCCTTCACCACGGCGCCGGCGATGAAGCGCTGGCGGTCGGTGAGCTCGAGCGCCTCGAAGAACGCGAGCGCCTCGCGGCAGGAGAGCTCGCAGACCTCCCAGATGTTCTTATCGCCCACGGTGACGGCGAGGATCTCGGGCTTGAGGCGCGCACCGTTGCAGGTGGAGCAGGGCACCTCGCGGATGTACTTCTCGAGGTGCGTGCGCATGGTCTCCGAGGTGGTCTCCTGGTACTTCTCAAAGAGGATCTTTCGCACGCCGGAGAAGGTGGTGAACCAATGCGTGTTGCGGCCGTCGCGCGTGAGGTAATCCACGCGAACCTTGGTGGTGCCCAGGCCGTCGAGAAGCGCGGACTGGACCTTCTTGGGGAGCTCAGCCCAGGGCGTCTCCTCCGAGACGCCGAGGTGGCGGCAGACGGCGGCAAGCACCTGCGGGTAGTAGTTGGAGTGACCGAAGAGGCTGCCGAACACGCCGCCCGCTACGGAGAGCGAGGGGTCCTCGATCAGCGCCTCGGCGTCCACGACCTTGCGAAAGCCCAGGCCGTCGCAGTCGGGGCAGGCGCCGTAGGGGGCGTTGAACGAGAAGTCGCGAGGCTGGAGGTCGTCCATCGAGTGGCCGTGCTCGGGGCAGGCCAGGGCGAGCGAGTAGCTGAGCAGCTCACCGGGGAGGCGCTCCGGGTCGTCGCGGTCGGGCAGGAGGTAGAAGCCCACACGGCCGGCAGCGAGCTTGGTCGCCTGCTCCACGGCCTCCGCGATGCGTCCGAGGCTGCTCTCGCGCACCACGATGCGGTCGACTACGACCTCGACGTTGTGGCGGTTCTTCTTCTCGAGGCGAATCTCCTCGTCGCCGAGTTCGCGCACCTCGCCGTCGATGCGCACGCGGGAGAAGCCCTCGCGGCGCAGATCCTCGAAGAGCTTGGTGTACTCGCCCTTGCGGTCCAGGACCACGGGTGCCAGCACCAGGGCGCGACGGCCCTGCGCGCGCTCGAGGACCTTGTCGGCCACCTGGTCGGTGGTCTGGCGCTCGATCACGCGGCCGCACTCCGGACAGTGGGGCGTGCCCACACGGGCGAAGAGCAGACGCAGGTAGTCGTAGATCTCGGTGACGGTGCCCACTGTGGAGCGGGGGTTTCTCGACGTGGTCTTCTGGTCAATCGAGACCGCGGGCGAGAGGCCGTCGATGGAGTCGAGGTCGGGCTTGTCCATCTGGCCGAGGAACTGGCGCGCGTAGCTGGAGAGAGACTCCACGTAGCGGCGCTGACCCTCGGCGTAGATCGTGTCGAAGGCGAGGCTGGACTTTCCCGAGCCCGAGAGACCCGTGATGACGACGAGCCTGTCGCGCGGAATGTCAACGTTGACGTCCGCGAGGTTGTGCTCGCGCGCGCCGCGGATGACGATGGAATCGTGGGCCATGGGACCCTCCTCGGAAGTGCTGTCCGGACCAACCTTGTAATTGTAGCCCGTGGTGGGCTGGGGGCATTCCTCCGGGAGGTGCGCTGCGCGAAACCTCCCTACGGAATGCCCCCAGCCCATCGAACCCCAACCTATAGGTAAACCGCGACATCGAGGTGGCGCGCCGGGCGCCGAGAGCCCAGCGTCCCCGTCGTCGCCGCTCGCTGCGGAGGAGGAATTGCCTGGGCCTTCCGGTGTTCCGGAAGGAAGTTTCGCGCAGCGCACTTCCTGAAGGAACACCGGAAGGCCCCCAGAAGGCCTACTCCGCAGCGAAGTAGCGATGCACGCCGGCGGCGTCGGGCTCGCGGCGGACGGCGCCCGTCGCCACGAGGTGATCGAGGTGCGCGATGCTCTCGGAGACGAGGAACCAGCGTGTGAGCGCGGGCGTCTCCGCCCAGCGGTCGAAAGGCGCATGCCACCCCATCGCCGGAACGAGCTCGTAGCCCGTGCTACCGGGCGTCTCGCGGATCGCCGCCAGGGCTCGGGCGCTACGACGCTCGTGATGTGCGATGTTGGCGCTGCAGCGCTCGGACACGCCCCCCTCCTGCAGGCCGTGCCCCATAAACGCATGCTCGACGCCCATCTCGGCAAGGTTGCTCAATGTGGCGATCTGCTTGCCGATGGGGTCTTCGCCCTCGCGCCAGAAGCCGATGCACGTGGAGCACAGGAAGAGCACCGCGTCGCCGAGAAACGCCGTGCGGCTGTGCGGTTCCCAAAGGGCGCAGTGCCCCGGCGTGTGGCCCGGCGTGGGCACGACCCCGAGCTCCCAGCGCCCGCAGCGCAGCACATCTCCGGATGAGACTGTCGCAAACGCGATCTTCTCGGCCTCGAAGTTGACGGCATGGTCCCAGATCACGTCCGCGAGCTCGACGGACTCCGCCTCGCCCACGCCCTCCGCGCGCATGCGGGCAACCATCTCGTCACGCCAAGCGGGCACGGCAAGAAGGCGCATGTCTCCGAGAACCCCCTCGGAAATGACCACGCGGGCGCCCGCCTCGGAGAGCTCACGCGCCAGGCCGGCGTGGTCCATGTGGGCATGCGTGCAGAAGAGCGTGGTGCGCTCGGGGTCCACGCCCAGGCCGAGCAGCGCCCGCATGAGGCGCGTGTCGTTGAAGTCATCCGAGGTCCCGGCATCCACGACGAGCGTCTCGCCGCCGTCGCGCACCACGAAGGCGTTTACGGACGGAAGGAAGGTGTCGTGCATGAGCAGCTCGACCCGCCAGACCTCCGGCTCGTCGAGCACCCTGCTGCAGGTGAAGCCGTCACCGTCGAGCGTGAAGCAGTTGTCGCCGCAGCTCTGGCCCCAGTCCGCACCCCTCGACGCTTCGTCCATGTGAGACCCCCTTCCGAGCACCACCGTTCTTCTCGCCAGTATGAACTATCTGCGTGTCGCTCGGGGTAGAATCAACACTGTTGCCAAACTCCGCCCCAAGGGCGCGTCGAGAGGAAGATCATGGACCAGAACGAGCAGGAGAAGCTCCGCCAGGAGGTCGACGAGGTGCTGCACGGTCAGAGGCAGCCTCAGGAGCCCACGGGCTTTGCGCAGAACGACTACTCCAACATCCACCACGTGATCGGCGTGATGTCCGGCAAGGGCGGCGTGGGCAAGTCGCTCGTGTGCGGCATCCTTGCCGTTGAGCTGGCGCGGCGCGGCGCCCGCGTGGGCATCCTCGACGCCGACATCACCGGCCCCTCGATACCGCGCATGATGGGCCTCGCCGACGCGCGTGCCCGCGGCGTGGACGAACTTATCGTCCCCGTGCTCACGCGCGGCGGCATCGAGGTCATGAGCGCCAACCTCGTGCTCGAGAAGGAGACCGACCCGGTGCTCTGGCGCGGCCCGGTCATCGCCGGCGCGATCAAGCAGTTCTGGGAGGACTGTGCCTGGGGCGAGCTGGACTACCTGCTTGTTGACATGCCCCCGGGAACGAGCGACGTGGCGCTCACCGTGTTCCAGTCCCTGCCGGTTGACGGCGTTGTGATCGTGAGCTCGCCGCAGGACCTGGTCCAGATGGTCGTCGGCAAGGCCGTGAACATGGCGAACATGATGAACGTGCCGGTGCTCGGCCTCGTGGAGAACATGGCCTACGTGACGTGCCCGCACTGCGACGAGAAGATCTACCCCTACGGTCCAAGCCGACTGGAGGAGACCGCCAAGGCCTTCGACGTGGAGGCACTGGGGCAGCTCCCGATGGACGCCGCGCTGGCAGCCGCATGCGACGAGGGCACCTTTGAGGGCAAGCTCCCCGAGGGGCTCCTGCCCGATGCCGTGGAGGCAGTCGTGCGCACGGCGGAGTTCATGGACGCGCTGCGCGGTCAGGACGCGTAGCTTGGCACGCGGGCAGAGAAGAGTCTCGAGGTCGCAGGCACGCGAGGCGGCCCTTGCCGCCGCGGCGGCTGTGCGCGTGCCCGAGCGCTGCGATGTGGCAGTCCTCGGCGGCGGCGCCGCGGGCCTTGCCGCCGCGATCGCCGCGGCCGAGACCGGGGCGTCCGTGGTGGTACTCGAGCGGGCTCCCGAGTGCGGGCGGACGATTCTTGCCACGGGCAACGGGCGCTGCAACTTCTCCAACTCGCGGCTCGCATGGGGGCGCTACAACGACCCAGCGTTCGTCGAGGCCGTCTGCGGTACGAACTTTGGCGAGGACGTGCTCACGTTCTTCGAGGAATGCGGCCTCGCCTGGGTCGAGGAGGAGGGCGGTCGACTCTACCCCCTCTCTCGTCAGGCGGCATCGGTGCGCGAGGTGCTTCTCGGGCGCGCCCTAAGGGCGGGTGTCGCGCTCGCTGCGGCGCGCGAGGTCACGGGCATCGAGCGTGACAGCAACGGCTGGCGTGTCTCGTACGAGGGTGCGAGCTCGTGTCGCCTCGCCGCGTGCTCCGCGGTGCTCTCGGTGGGCGGCGGCGAGGAGCTGCTGCGCACGACGGGTCTGACCTGCGCCCCGTTTGAGCCGGTGCTCTGTTCGCTTGCCTGCGAGGCGCCGAGGGGCGTTTCGCTCGACGCGCTCGACGGCCGCCGCTCGCATGTGGCGGCGCGGCTTCTGAGAGACGGCGCCGAAGTCGCCCGCGAGACGGGAGAGGTGCTCTTCCGCGGCTACGGCCTCTCGGGCATCGCGATCTTCGACCTCTCTCGACATGCTCGCCCAGGCGACGTCATCGCGCTCGACCTCACCTGCGGACTCGACGAGGCGCGTGCCGCGCAGCTCGTCGAACGGGCCGGAGGATGCGCCGGATTTCTTGACCCCGTGATCGCCAGTGAGCTGGAAGGGTCTCTCGATACCGCGCGTGACCTTCGTTTTGTTGTCTCCGGACCAGCTGAGCCCCAGCGCGCTCAAGTGACGCGCGGCGGCCTGCTCGCCTGCCAGTTCGATCCCGCCACGCTGGAGGCGCACGAGCTGCCCGGGCTCTTCGCCTGCGGCGAGGCGCTCGACGTGGACGGTGCCTGTGGCGGCTTCAACCTCGCCTGGGCATGGAAGAGCGGGCTCGTGGCGGGACGGGCGGCAGCGCTATAACCACAGACTGTGCACAGACGGCGTTTATGCCTCATTCCAAGGTGCAAAATGACGTCTGTGCACACTCGAGGAAGATAGGAATCCCATGATCGAGGTCTCCGGCATTCGCATCCCCCTCAAGGCCCTCGACGGCAGCGATGAGCGCGAGCTGGCGGAATGCCGCCGTGCACTTGCGCGCAAGCTGCACGTCGGCGAAAGAGACCTTCTGCGCGTTGAGCGCCGACGTCGTTCCATCGACGCCCGCAAGCGCGGAAACGTCCAGATCACGTTCACGCTGCGCGCCGAGCTCGCCCCCGGCGTCCGCGTGCGTGCCGACAAGGGCGTCAAGCTCGTGGATGAGAAGCCCTTCACCTTCCCTGTCCCCGTTACACGTGCCGGGAGCAGGCCCGTCGTCGTGGGAGCAGGTTGCGCCGGGCTCTTCTGTGCGCTCTCGCTCGCCCGCGCCGGCCTGGAGCCGCTGCTCGTCGAGCGCGGCGAGGACGCCGCACGGCGCGCGGAGACCGTGCGCCGCCATAACGAGACCGGCGAGCTCGACGTAGAGAGCAACATCCAGTTTGGCGTTGGCGGGGCGGGCACCTTCTCTGACGGCAAGCTCCAGACCGGCACCAAGAGCCCTGCACACCGCCTCATCCTCGAGACCTTCGTCGCAGCGGGGGCGCAGCCCCAGATCCTCTGGGACGCCAAGCCCCACATCGGCAGCGACGTGCTCCCCCGCGTGGTCACCCAGGTCGTGCGCGAGATCGAGGAGGCGGGCGGCGAGGTTCGCACACGCTGCCGCATGAGCGACCTCGACATTGTGAGCGGAGCCGTCCGGGGCGTCACGCTCGTGTCCACGGGCGACGACGGCACGGAGCGCGAGGAGCGCTTCGGAACGGACTGCGTGATTCTCGCCTGCGGTCACTCGGCGCGTGACGTCTTTGCGCTGCTCCGCGAGCGCGACGTGACCATGGAGCGCAAGACCTTCGCGATGGGCGTGCGCATCGAGCACCTCCAGACGGACATCGACCGCGCGCTCTACGCCGCCGCCGCGGGCCATCCCGCCCTCGGGGCAGCTCCCTACAGCCTCTCCTGCCACCTCCCGTCGGGCCGCAGCGCCTTCTCGTTCTGCATGTGCCCCGGCGGCTACGTGGTCTCCGCCGCGAGCGAGCCGGGCGGCGTCTGCACCAACGGCATGAGCCTCTCGGACCGTGCGGGAGCAAACGCCAACTCAGGGCTTCTTGCTAACGTCTTTCCCGAAGACCTGCCCGGGGACGACGTGCTCGCCGGCGTGGAGCTCCAACGTGCCTGCGAGCGCGCGGCCTTTGCGACGGGTGGCGGCGCCTACGTGGCGCCCGCCCAGCTCGTCGGAGACTTTCTCCAGGGCGTGCCAAGTACGGCAGGCGGCCGCGTGACCCCCACCTACCCGCGCGGCGTGAGCTGGGGAGACGTTGCACCCTGCCTGCCGCCGTACGTTGCCGAGACGCTGCGCGAGGCGATTCCCCTGCTTGGCCGCAGGCTCCGTGGCTTTGACGTTTCCGACGCGGTGCTCACCGGCGTGGAGACCCGCTCGAGCTCCCCGGTCCGCGTGACGCGCGGCGACGACGGCCAGAGCCTCTCCGCACACGGCCTGTGGCCCGTGGGAGAGGGTGCCGGCTACGCGGGCGGCATCATGAGCGCCGCAACCGACGGCATCCTCGCCGCCGAGAAGATCGTGGCAGCTTACGCGCGGCGATAGCCGCGAGAAGGAAGTCGCGATCAGAGAGCGTCAGGGCGTATGACGCGGCGCTCTTTGATGTCGCCTCAACCCTCCGCGCTATCCTCGTCCGTCGCCAAGCCATTCTTTCCCGGCAGCAGCTCGGCGAGGTCCGGAATCTGTGGGAGCTCGAACTCGGGCATCTTGGGCAGGCTCATTTCGGGCATGACGGTTCTGACGAGAAGACCCAGGGCTCGCGTGATCTGAGCCCTCCGCTCGGGCTCCAACGCGGCGAGGGCCCTGAGCATCGCGGGCGCCGTCTCCTGCCACCCCTCCCTGAGCTCGCCGAAGGTATCCCTTCCACCCGCGTTGATGACCGAGAAGAGCGCATCCACAAACCCCTCGCGCTCCGGGCGCGTCATGCTCGCGATCCACTCGTTGAGCGTCTTGTCCACAAAGCCCGCGCCCCGTCCGATGCGCTTCTCGTATGAAAAGTCCTCCCCCTCTACGACCCAGGAGAAGGGGTCGTGCTGGGTGAGGCCGACCGTGGAAGAGTCCACGACGGCGTAGTCCTCCTGGCGCTCAAAGAGCATGCCGATGACCGACGAGCGCGGCACGGTCTTGGACACAAGCCCAGAACGCTGCCTCCACAGCTCGTCCGCCAGCGCCTCCTCGCTGAACCCGGGGCCGTCGTGCGAGAAGCACCTGACGATTCTCTCGGCAACGGACTGGGAGCAGCGCACAGTGGCACAGACGGCAAGGTTGCCACCCTTCGAGTGCCCGCCCAGATAGATCGGTCCCTCGATCAGGGGCGCCACGCGCTCGAGGTAGGAGACTGCTGCAAACTGGGAGGGCACGCCCGTCTCGAACGCCATGTTGAAGTCCTCCTTCCAACCCACGACCGTGTTGTCGGTGCCGCGGAAGGAGACGTAGGCTCCCCCACAGGGGAGCCGCAGCGTGCAGGCCGAGAACTGCTTCTCGGCTGCCTCGTCGAAGTCGTCGACGTATGCGCAGACGCGCACGTCGCGAAAGCGCGGACTCGCCGAGACGGACGCGAGCAGGTGAACGAGTCCCTCGGAGTCCCAAAGCCCCTGAGACATGTCGTCAAAGCACTCCGCGCGAAAGAGCTCGCGCACCGGCAGCCCCTCGGATCCGCGGACCCCCTCTCCCGGCCAGCGGAAATACGAGAGGCAGGACAGAACGAGGCTGTCCACCTCTCCGAGCGGCCGGGCGTCGAGGGTCTCGAACTCACGCGCAAGGTACCCGAAGAGGTTCTTCTCGTCCCGGTCGTTGGCGAGTCCCATGGCTCCTACTTCCTACGCGGACGGTAGCGGCGACGCGTGGCATGAGCACTTCCCTTTCGTGCGCCCGCCTTGAGGCGCTC
The DNA here is from genome assembly GCA_949296375.1 of uncultured Olsenella sp. Lineage (GTDB taxonomy): Bacteria > Actinomycetota > Coriobacteriia > Coriobacteriales > Atopobiaceae > Thermophilibacter. The sequence continues at coordinate 7,286 of CASFQX010000025.1, read as the reverse complement.
GATCACCTCATCAGCACTGCCGCCCTCGATCCTCGTGCGGATCTCGACGATCTGGTCGCGAAGGCGCGCCGCCGTCTCGAAGTCCATGGCCTCGGATGCCGCGGCCATCTCCTCCTCGAGCGCGTCGAGCACGTCCGCGAGCTCCTCCTTGGAGAGAGTCGCAAGCTCATCGGCAACCGAGCGCGCCGTCGCCTCGCTCTCCTCATGCGCCGAGAGCGTCTCGAACGCGCCATGGCTACCCGTACCGTGGCGATCGCGCGTCTTACCCTCGAGCGTGGCCTCGGCCTCGGAGATGAACGACGAGACGTCCGTGATGGACTTCTTCACCGTACGAGGCACGATGTCATGCTCCTCGTTGAAGGCCTCCTGCAGAGCGCGTCTGCGATTGGTCTCCCCTATCGCCGCGCGCATGGAGTCGGTGATCGTATCCGCGTACATGATTACCTCGCCCTGGGCGTTTCTCGCCGCGCGACCCATCGTCTGGATCAGCGAGCGCCGGTTGCGCAGGAACCCCTCCTTGTCCGCGTCCAGAATCGCCACGAGCGAGACCTCGGGGATGTCCAGACCCTCGCGCAGAAGGTTGATGCCCACCAGCACGTCGATCTTTCCCACGCGAAGGTCTCGGATGATGTCCACGCGGTCGAGCGTGGCGGTGTCGGAGTGCATGTAGTTCACGCGCACCCCCTCGTCGAGCAGGTGGTCGGTGAGGTCCTCGGCCATTCGCTTGGTGAGCGTGGTCACGAGCACGCGTTCCTTCTTGGCCACGCGCTCCTTGATCTCGCCGATGAGGTCGTCGATCTGCCCGTTGACCGGGCGGACGTCCACCTTGGGGTCGAGAAGCCCGGTGGGGCGGATGATCTGCTCCACCTGCTGCTGGGTGACCGACTCCTCGTAGTCTCCGGGCGTGGCGGACACGTAGATGAACTGCGGCACGCGCGCCTCGAACTCGTCGAAGCGCAAGGGGCGGTTGTCGAGCGCGGAGGGCAGGCGGAAGCCGTGGTCCACGAGCGTCACCTTGCGCGAGCGGTCGCCCTCGTACATGCCGCGGATCTGCGGCACCGTGACGTGAGACTCGTCGATGATGCAGACCATGTCGCTCGGGAAGTAGTCGATGAGCGTGTAGGGCGGCTCTCCTGCCCTGCGGCCGTCGAGGTGGCGAGAGTAGTTCTCGATACCGTTGCAGTAGCCCATCGTCTCGAGCATCTCGAGGTCGTAGCTCGTGCGCTGGGCGAGACGCTGTGCCTCGAGCAGCATGTCGTTGGCCTTGAGCTCTGCCACGCGCGCCTCCAGCTCCTCGTTGATCGTCTCGAGGGCGTGCGTCACCTTGGGGCGCTCGGTCACGTAGTGAGACGCCGGCCAGATGGGGATGGCGTCAAACTCGCGCACGATCTCTCCGGTGACGTTGTCCACCTCGGCGATGAGCTCCACCTCGTCACCAAAGAAGGATATGCGCAGCGGGTTCTCCGCGTAGGGCGGGTAGACGTCCACGGTGTCACCGCGCACGCGGAAGGTGCCGCGAGAGAGGTCGTAGTCGTTGCGGTCGTACTGGATGTCGATGAGGGCGCGTATGAGGTCGTCACGCTCGAGCGGCTCGTCCTTGCTCACGTTGGGCGCGAGCCCGGCGTAGTCCTGCGGGCTGCCGATGCCGTAGATGCAGCTCACGGACGCAACCACAATGACGTCTCGCCGAGAGAGCAGGCTCGAGGTTGCCTGGTGGCGGAGCTTCTCCACCTCCTCGTTGATCGAAGCGTCCTTCTCGATGTACGTATCGGTCTGCGGGACGTAGGCCTCGGGCTGGTAGTAGTCATAGTAGGAGACGAAGTAGACCACGGCGTTGTTTGGGAAGAGCTCACGCATCTCACTCGCCACCTGTGCGGCGAGCGTCTTGTTGGGCTCCATGATGAGCGTGGGGCGGTTGAGGCGCTCGATGGTCTTGGCCATCGTGTAGGTCTTGCCCGAGCCGGTGACGCCCATGAGCGTCTGGTAGCGGAGTCCCCGCTCCACGCCGTCCGCGAGCTTTTCTATAGCCTGAGGCTGATCTCCTGCCGGCTCATAGGGAGAGACCACGGTGAGCGGCTCGCCCGCTCTCTCGCGGCCAAAGCGCACCAGCTCACCACCCACGCGCTCGGGCGTGCGCCCGTCTTTCTCCCCCATCGCAGGCCCCCTCTCACTCGATGCCTCCAGTGTACCTCAGCCCACCGGACACAAACAAGTGTTCGTACGAAGATCTCAGGGGCTAAAGTTCCCCGATTCCGTCTGGATATGACCCCTGGTAGCCCTCGTAGGCGTTCCGCACTCGGTCGAGGTAGACGCGCGTCTCCGCAAACTCCACGTCGTCCGGAATCGTTCCGCCCTCGGCGATCCATCCCTGCACGGCTCCGATGCCGGCATTGTAGGCCGCAATCACCTCGTCGAGGCTCGAGAGGTGGCTCTGCAGGTACCCGAGATAGGCGCAGCCGTACTCAATGTTGACCTCGGGATCCGTCAGGGCGTCCGGATCCCAGACGTCCGCGTCAACGTATCCCAGGGCCGCCATGGTCTCGGCGGTAAGGGGCATGACCTGCATGAGGCCGATGGCCCCCGCGGCGGACCGCGCGTTCTCGTCCCAGTCGGACTCGCACTTGATGATCGCACACACGAGCAGGGGATCCACGTAGTGTCGCTCGCTCGCGGCCTCGATCGCTTCCTCGTGGTGGACGGGGTAGACGAGGTAGCGCCCGAGGCTCGTGGGATTGGACCCAACCACCACGACCACGGCGAGCGTGAGGACGAGAAGGACCGCCGGCACCACACGGTACCAGCGAAGCAGCCGCTCTCCGCGACGAGGGACGGGCTGGCGCATGTGCGCGTGTGCGGAACCCCTACGACCAGCCATGGGAATCCCACCAATCGTGGACCGCCGAGAGGAGGTCCTTCTCGTCACCAAGGTTCTCTATGACCGCATCGGCATGGGAGCGCAGATAGTCATCAGAAGGCTGGCCCGCCACGCGGCGATCGAAGTCCGCGGCGTCCATGCCCCTGCCCACGGCTCGCACGCGGCGCACCTCGGGCGGGCAGGTCACCACGACGACCTCGTCGGCGAGGTCGAGCATGGACTCCATGCGATCGAGCAGCGGAACCTCCACCACGCAGACAACAGGCTCCGTCTGGCCGCAGATCCCCGACGTGAGCATGCGGACGAGCATGTCCCTGATGTGGGGAAGCTCGATCCTCTCGAGCAGGGCCGTCGAAGCTTCGTCCGAAAACGCCCGCCTGGCGAGAAGCGCGCGGTCGAGCTCGCCGGACTCCGGATCCACGAGGTCGTCGCCAAAGGCGGCGCACACCTCGTCGAGGCACGGCTCTCCGGGGGCAAGCACCGTGCGCGAGACCTCGTCGAGGTCGATCCGCCATGCACCGAGCCGCTCGAGCTCACGAGCAACCGTCGACTTCCCCGACGCCGTCCCCCCTGCGAGAAACACCGTGTACAAGAGACACCCTCCTTCGAATCTCATATGACATCTTCGCACATGCGACGTCAGCGTGCCGGCCCTCACTCCCCGCTCAACCAGTTTGCTTCGCAAAACTCACGGATGAAGGTATGTCGGTGCGCCTAATTACTTGGGCATCTCGGCAATGAAGGCAGGTTGACGTCTCAGAAATGTCACTTCTCGGCAGAACGGCCAGTCGAAAGCCCCGTTTTCAGCGTACTGGAACGAGAAGGGCGACGCGCCCGTCAGTGCCAACTGGGAAAACGTCACCTCCATAGCGCCCTGGACGACCGGCGTTCACGTCGGAGCGCCGAGAAGAACGGATTCTCGGACAACGAATCGAGCGCTTTGCCGAGAAGAACGGATTCTCGGACGACGAATCGGACAATCTGCCGAGAAGAGCGAATCCCCAGACGCGGGACGCGCCCGGAGGACTAGCAGACAGAAAGACGCCCACCCTCGACGCGCCAGAGCACGGGGTTCTCAAAGAAGCGCAGGTCGCGCTCATCGTGGGTGGTCCACAGGACGGTTCTCTCGGCAACGAGCGGCGCCACGAAGGCCATGACGGCCTCCACGGTCTTCTCGTCCATGCCCTTGAGCGGCTCGTCAAAGAGGAGCGTGTTGGCCTCGGCCAGCACGCAACGAAGTATCGCCACACGACGGCGCTGGCCCCCCGAGAGCTCGCGAACGGGACGCGCGTCGACAGGCAGGTCGCAGGCTGCCATCGCCTCCCTCTCGCAGGCGAGAAAGCGCTCGAGCGCCTCGCCGGAGAGGCGCGGGCGCGGGAGGCGGATGTTCGCCGTCGCAGTGAGGTTCTCGCAGAGGCGGTCCTCCTGAAACGTCATGCCCAGCCGCACGTCAGAGCCGCGCAGAACCTCGCCCGCCTCGGGACGCTCGAGCCCCGCGAGCAGCCGCAGCAGGGTGGTCTTGCCAGCGCCGGACGGCCCCATAACCACGTGTGCGCGCAGAGGCTCAAAGCATGCGGTCACGCCCTCGAGGACGTGCAGCTCGCCGTAGTCCATGCAAACGTCTTGAAGGGCGAGCGTGAGGTAGCCGGCGCCCTGATGAGATCCTGCGCTCACGGCCTCGCCTCCCATCTGCCCATGGCCCATCCCATGACGCGCGTGACGAGCGCCTCGAGCGCCACGGAAACCACGATGACGGCGAGCGTCCAGGCAAAGAGGTCCGGGGTGTCCAGGTAGACCTTGGCATCGTAGAGGTGCTCGCCGATCGTGAGGTCCGGAAGGCCAATCACCTCCGCCGCGATGCCCGCCTTCCAGGAGAGCCCGAGCGCGAGCGTCACGGCCGCGCGGAAGTACGGGAGCACCTCGGACGCGTAGACCAGGCGCACACGATCCCAGCCGCGCACGTCAAAGACGTCGCACATCTCGAGGAGCCCGGCGTCGGTCTGGCGGATGCCCTCGAGCACGTTGGTGTAGACGATCGGCAGCGCCATGATCAGGGCAATCACGATTGAGAGGTGACGCGAGGAGACCCACAGCAGCACGAGGATCACAAAAGACGCGACCGGCGTTGCCTTGAGGGCGCCCATGAGCGGGGCGAGAAGCTCGCGCACCAGCGAGAGTCGCGAGGCGAGGGCGGCGAGAACCACCCCGAGGATGACGGCGGCAACGTAACCAATGGCGACCCGCCCGAGCGAGAGGGCAATCGACGCCCAGAAATCCCCCGTCGCGGCGAGCTCGTAGAGGCGCGCCAGCACCTCGAGCGGACCCACGAGGATGATGCGGGCATCGATGGCCCGCGCGGCAAGCTCCCAGACGACGAGCCAGAACAGCACGCAGATGAGACGGACGGCCCACGTCCGGAGCCGCCCGTCCTTCTCGGCACCCCTGTCGCGAGAGGCGGCCAAGCCTATGCGCCGTAGTAGAAGTCGTCCCCGGGAACGGCGCCTCCCACGGCCTGCGGGTTCTGGTCAGCGAGAACCGCCAGGTAGCCGGAGAGGCGCTCCTTCATGTCCGCGCCGGTCACGCAGACGATGTTGCACTCGGGGATGGCCTTCTGCGCCACCTTGGCGGGGACGATGTCATAGTCGCCCACGAGCTGCGCGGCAGCCTCCACGTCATCGTTCACGTAGTCCACGGACTCGACGTAGTGGCCGAGGAAGGCGTCGACGGCGGCGGGGTTCTCGTCGGCGAACTCGGAGCGCACGATGGCGACGCCCGTGATCATGGAGCTCTTCTCGTCCCCGGTCTGAACCTTGTCCCACTCCTCCGTGAGGTCGAGCGCCACGCGGATCCTGTCGTTCTGGGTCTGGGCGGTGGTCACGAAGGGCTGCGGAAGCATGGCAACGGCCTCGCCCGATGCGGTCGCGAGCGCCCAGACGCATTCGGCGTGCTCGCTCTTCCACTCGATCTGCACGTCCTCGCCCACGGTGAGCCCGTTCTTCTCCAGGACGTACTGGAGGCCGTACTCGGGCGTGGAGCCCTTGCCGGAGGCGTAGATTGTCTTGCCCTTGAGGTCTGCCGCGCTCTTGATGGAGTCACCGAGCTCGCAGATGTAGAGCACGCCGAGCGTGTTGATGGCGATGACGCGCACGCCCTTCTCGGTCTTGTTGTAGAGGACCGATGCCAGGTTTGCCGGGACGGCGGCGATGTCCACCTCACCCTTGGCAATGAGCGGGGTCACCTCATCGGGTGAGGCAACGATCTGAAACTCGTAGTCGTTGTCCTCGAGGCTTCCGGCCTCGGCGTCGCTCATGAACTTCACGAGACCCATGGCAGTGGGGCCCTTGAGGGCGGTCGTGCGCACGACCACCGGGTCGGCGGTGGGCTGCTCCTGCTCGGAGTCCTGGTCGGCTGCCGGAGTCTCGGCGGGCGAACCGGAGCAGGCGGCGAGTGCGAGCGCAGACGCTCCGGCACCGGCTATCTTAAGGAAAGACCTTCTGCTGATCATGATGAGAACCTCCCTGCACGTTGCTCAGATAGAACAACGATAGCACGGGGAGGTTCTCATCGAAGAATAACTCTGTGAGCGGCGCTAGGACCTGACCTCAAACTTGGTACGGCACTTGGGGCAGGTCACGCGAAGCTTGCCCTTGCCACGGGGAACGCGGACCTTCTGCTTGCAGGAGGTGCAGCGCACATGCTTGTAGGCGCGCAGTTCGCCCCAGGCGGCGCTGGGGTTTTGGACCCAGGGACGCGCGGGACCGAGCAGCTTGAGAAACGTCTCGTTCTCACGGGCGCGGGCGCCAAGGTTCTTTGACTGGATGCGGAACAACGAGTACGCCACGAGCAGCAGCGCCACGATTCCAAGCCAGCTCACATGGAGGAAGAGGTTGACGAGCACGATTACGATGGCGAGGTTTACCGAGAAGACCGCGAGGTCGTCCGGACCCTGTCGCCCTTGAAGCCAGTCGACGAGCTTCCTCTGCCAGTCACCCTTTGCCATGGGGATGCCTTTCTCTCAGGTTTGACGTTTCACTCATACCCTATTGGGCGGCCGAGACGAGCGTTCTTATCGACGTTCCTTAAAAACCGCCGGAATTTACCGACGACACGGATACGCGACCTGCCGGATTGGAATTAGTGGCTGTGACCAACGCCACATGGAAAAAGCGGGGCCGCCGTTGGGCGACCCCGCTCTCAGTTCGCGTGACGAGAAGCGCTACTCCTCGACGGTCTCCGCGACCTCGGCCTCAACCTCGGGCTCAGCCTCGTTCTCGGCCTCGACGGCGGCCTGCTCGCTCTCGGGGAGCGGCTTGACCTCGACCTCGGTACCGAGGGTCTCGGCGGCGGCCTTCATGGAGAGGGAGATGCGACGACGGTCGAGGTCGATCTCCATGACCTTCACCTGGACGGT
>CASFQX010000024.1 GCA_949296375.1 uncultured Olsenella sp. | reverse complement strand
GTACTTGGGCACGCACCAGATGCCCTTGACCGTGGCGTCCTTCTCCACGTACTCGCGGACCACGTCCATGTCCGGGCCGTCCTCGCGCATGGGGACGGGCACGTTCTTGATGCCAAAGCTCTCCGTCACGGTGAAGTGGCGATCGTAGCCGGGCGCCGGGCAGAGGAACTTGACCTCGCCCTGCTGGCACCAGGGCTTCTCGCCGCCGATGCCGTGAACGTAGCCGTGCTCCACGCAGTCGTACATGATGTTGAGGCTCGAGGAGCCCATGACGGAGACGTTTGCCGCGTCCACGCCGAGGAGCTCCGCGGCGAGGGCTCGAGCGGAGGGCAGGCCGTCGGGCGCACCGTAGTTGTCAGCGTCGACGCCCTGGTCGGTGAGGTCGCTCTCGCTGGTCAGCAGGTCGAGCATGGGCTTGGAGAGCGCAGTCTGCTCGGGGCTCGGCTTGCCGCGGGCCATGTCGAGCTTGAGGTTCAGGGCACGCAGGTCGTCGGCCTGGGCCTCGAGCTCCGCGATGGCGGCATCGAGCTGGGCGTCGGTCATGTTCTGGTAGGCGTTGGGCATGAGTCCTCCTCTTGGTTGGTCCCGTCTGAGTATAGAGGCAAACGGGGTCGATGCTGCTACCATGTTTTGGACGAAAAGGAACGCTTACAGGGAGGCAGCCATGGAAATGCGCTCAGATGACTACGGTGAGCTGCAGAGACTCGTGGACTCCCTCTTTGCGACGGGAATCTCCTCGGATGCCACGGTAAGTCGTCTCGACGTTGAACTGCGCGCGGAGATTCTGGACCTCGCCTCCGACCTGCTCGAGGTCGTGGCCGCGCTGCCACCACGCACCTACACCCGCCAGCGCCTCTGCGACCAGCTCAATTCCTGCCTCGTGGCCCGCGGCTGGGGCAACGTCTACGGCACCGTGGAGTAACACCCGTTCCGTTTCTAGGTGTTTTTTCTCTGACCCCCTCAGTATCCATGACAGCCACGAGCCTTCTACCTGCGGCTCTGCAAACCGCTACTCGAGGCCTCCTCGAAAAAACACCTAGAAACGGATTTCTCTACAGAATCGTCCCTCTCTTGAGCCCAAAGCCGCCCCATTAGTCACCTTCGACCAATGACTCGTGCCATCCGATCCTTTCCCCCAGCCCAGGCATACCGGTGGGCGACCTTCGGCCCATACGCAGGCCGCCCGGCCCTTCTCACCAGCGATTTCTGAGCAAAGCTCAGTGAGCAGGCGAGAAGGGCCGGGCGGCCCCAGCTGCGTATGAGACGAGCGCCTCTTACTCGTCGGCCTCCAGGGCAGCGACGATCTCGTCGGTCATGTTCATGGTGTGGTAGACGTTCTGGACGTCCTCCAGCTCGTCGAGACGGTCAACGAGGCGCTGGACCTTCTTGGCGTCGGCCACGGAGACGTCGGTCGGCGTGGTGGGGACCATGGTGAGCTCGGAGCCCTTGACCTCAATGCCCTGGGCCTCAAGACCCTTCTGGACGTCCTGCATCTTGTCATAGGCGGTCCAGACGATCCACTCCTCGCCGGCGTCCTCGTAGTCCTCGCCGCCTGCCTCGGCAACGGCCATCATGAACTCGTCCTCGTCGACGGCGTTCTCCTTGTCGGCGACCTTCTTGTCCTCGGACTTGATGATCTTGTCGACGGCGATGGAGCCCTTGCGCTCAAACTGGAACGCAACGGAGCCGGAGGTGCCGAGCGAGCCGCCGGAGTGAGAGAAGGCGGAGCGCACGTCGGCGGCGGTGCGGTTCTTGTTGTCGGTCAGGCAGTCAACGTAGACGGCAACGCCGGCGGGACCGTAGCCCTCGTAGGTGATCTCGGCGTAGTTGGCGGCGTCGGCGCCGGAGCCAAAGGCCTTGTCGATGGCGGCCTTGATCTTGGCGTTGGGCATGGAGACCATGCGGGCGCGGGCGACGGCGGCCGCGAGGGTCGCGTTGTTGTCCGGGTTGGGGTCGCCGCCGAGCTTGGCCGCGACGGTGATGTTGCGCGACAGCTTGGAGAAGAGCGACGAGCGCTTGGCGTCGATGGCCGCCTTCTTGTGCTTGGTGGTTGCCCACTTGGAGTGTCCGGACATGTGCATCTCCTTCTTGCCCCGCCCGCGACGTGCCAGCGCGCGCAGGGCCCTCGGTTAACGGCTCGTGGCATGAAACATGCCTACGATATCCAAGTGACGTTTGGTTGTAAAGGGCGGAGGCGATTTGGGAACCGAGGCAACGGGCCGAGGGTGGGGCGCCGGCCGGAGGGCTGCGCGCCGGCCGAGCGGCTCAGAGGCCGTACTTGGCCACCACGCGGCGGATGGCCCTCCCCCACGGAAGCCAGATCGCGGCGAGAAACGCCACGGTCGCCAGCCCGTGCGTGACGTCGAGCGGCAGGCTCGCCACGCAGGTCGCGACCACGGCGGGCAAGGTGAGCGGGTGCACGTAGCCGAGCACGTGATAGCCGTTCAGGACGAGCCCGTAGACGATCGCCGAGAGAAAGCCCCAGCCGTAGAGGACGGGCGCACGGTCCAGCAGGCTCTTCTCGGCAAGAAGGCCCGCGACGTAGCCCACGAGCCCCCACGCGTACATCTGCCAGGGCGTCCACGGCCCCTGTCCAAAGAAGAAGTTGGAGACGAGCGCCGCGAGCGCCCCCACCGCAAAGCCGCTGCGCCGGCCGAGCGCCGCTCCGGCGACGATGGCGACGGCGGAGACGGGCTTGACGTCAGGCAGCGGGGCAAAGAGGACGCGGCCCGCCGCGGCCACGGCGGCGAGCACGGCGGTGGGCATGAGCTGGCGAAGGGCTGGCCTCGACGCCTCGTAGCCCACGAGCTGGAGCGCGATGGCGAGAAGGGCCACGAAGAGCGAGAGCCCCGCGCTGGCGGGGACGTCGGCGAGCGAGAGCGCAACCATGGCGAGGGGCACCGCCACGAGGGCGGGCGCCTCGAGCGCGGCGAGCGCGCGGGCGAGCGGCGTGCGTGTTTGCGTGCGTTCGATCATGGGTACCAGTTTGCCATAGGCGCCCGCAGCGGGAGGCGCCCGCGTGCGAGGAGGCATCATGCTGTACATCGGAAGCTTCAGCTACAACGACGACTCCGACAGCAAGGACAACTACTGCCTCATGCCCTGCGTCGTGGAGGCGGAGAGCGCGGACGACGCCATGGAGAAGTTCGCCGCGCACTTCCAGCAGGTGCGCCGCAGCTCCGACCTGCTCGACGGCGCGCACGAGATCTACCTCGACTCCCTCTGCGAGCTCGAGGGCGCGCCGGAAGAGCCCGTCATCTGCCAGTGGCAGAAGATCGTGCCGGCCATGAACGGGCTCTGTAGCATCACGAGCGCGCTCCCCGTCACCGACGAGGACGACGACCTCGCCAACGCCTACGCCTGGGGCGACGAGGAGGACGACCACGTTCACGACGACGAGGTCGGCTTCGACGACCTCGACGGAATCGACGAGGACGACCTCGTCTCCCAGGAGCCGTTCCTGCTGTTCTGATTCTGGTGTAGGGAGGCGGCGTCTGTCGTGGCCGGGTGGGCGGGGTTTGGTTGGGGGCGGCCCCACGCGGGGGGGCCGCCCACGGGCGGCGGGGCGCGGCCCCACC
>CASFQX010000023.1 GCA_949296375.1 uncultured Olsenella sp. | reverse complement strand
TCGGCGGCGGCGGAGTCGAGCGACATGGTGCAGACGCCCTCCTTGCCCACGGTCACGGCCTCGTCGACGAGCTCGGCGAGGGTGGAGGTGTCGGTGCGGGCCATGACGATGTCGATGAGCATCGGCAGGTTGGTGCCGGCCACGACGGCGATGTTGTCAAGCTGGCTGGTGAGCAGCATGGACTGGTTGAACGGGGTGCCGCCCATGAGGTCAACGAAGACGAGGACGCCGTCGGTGTCGTTGCGCATGGCGGTGACGGCCTCGCGGAGCTTGTCGGCGTAGGCGCCGGCAGCCTCCTCCTCGAACGGGACGATCTCGAACTTCTCCTGCGGGCCGGCGACCATGTCGACGGAGCTCTTGAGGCCGTTGGAGAAGTGGCCGTGGCCGGTGAGGATAAAGCCAATCATGTTGTTCCCCTTTCATCTGTGCCGCGGTCCATCCGCGGCGCGTATCACATATGGTACGGCGAAAGACGCGAGAAGCGCTCGGCTATTCCGCCTTTTCTGCGGCATTGGGCCGAGGCTCGGGAGCGTTGGCACGAGCCAGCTCCTCGTAGCGGCGCCTGTACTGCTTGGCGTGCGTCTTGTCGCCCTTGTTGGCATATTGCTTGGAGAGCAGGTAGCAGAGCTTGCCCTGCAGCTCCGGGCCAGCCTTCTTGAGCATCTTCTCCATCTGGTCGATGTAGTCATAGCGCTTCTTGAAGACGATCTCATAGGTGAGCTGGCAGTCGGTGACGACGGCGGGGTTTGAGCCCTTGGCCGCCTTGAGCTGGGCGAGGGTCTCCTTGGCACGGTCCTTCTCGCCAATCTGAACGAAGTAGTTGAAGGCGAGGGTGAGAACCTCCGCCTGGCGCTTGGGGGTGTGGCGCATGCGAACGACGAGGTCGATCATGCGCGTTGCCATCTCTTTGTTCTCCATCGCCTCGTAGCAGAAGAAGCGACGGCTGTACTGCTGATAGGTGGTCATGGTAACGCGAGCGGGAAGAGCATCGAGGGTGTCGAGCGCCTCCTGATAGTGCGCCGTAGCGAAGAAGCCTTCGTACCTTGCGTTGTAGTAGCGCCTGAGAGCCTCCCTCGCAAGGATGTAGACGACGATGAAGACCACGACCACGATGACCCAAACCGGGAGTTGCACGAAAAGAAACCTTTCTATAGAGAACGGGCGCACATCTCGGGAGATTGGACTCAAACGCGAGGTAGGAGTCGTGAGATGTGCGCCCGTCCAGGGGTTGTCACAAGGGACTGTGTGCGGTGCCCGGTTGCCCGGGCACCGCAGCGCGTGGAAAGAATCCTAGCCCTTGGCGACCCAACCGAGGGCACCGAAGACGATGCCGATGACGAGGACGATGAAGATCGCCTTGGTCGAGGTCATGCCCTTCCTGCCGAGAATCCAGTACACGAAGCCAACGAGGGCCGCGGGCACGAGCTTCGGGCAGATGTTGTTCAGGATGTCCTGGATGTTGATGGCGACGCCACCGATCTCCGGCACGGCGGAGACGACGATGCCCACGTTGGTGGAGACGAGCGCGCCGACCATGAAGACGCCCATGACGGTAGCAGCGTCGGTGATGGCGTTGAGCTTGTCGGACATCGTGGTGACGAGCTTCATGCCCTGATCGTAGGCAATGTAGGTCTGCTTGCAGCGGAACCAGTCAACGACGATGTTGACGGCGATCCAGATGAACAGACCGAGCGGGTTGCCCTCGATGGCCATGTTGGCGGCAAGAGCGCCGAAGATGGTCGGGAGGAGGGAACCAAAGATGGAGTCGCCGATGGAGGCGAGCGGGCCCATGAGGCCGGTCTTCAGGGAAGCGACGGTCTCGAGGCTCTCAACACCGTCGGTCTCCTCGAGGGCGAGGTCGATACCGGTGATGATGGTGTTGAGGAAGTTGGAGGTGTTGAAGAACGGCGCGCAGTGGGTGCGGCAAGCGGTCTTCAGCTCCTCGGTGCCATCCCCGTAGATCTTACGGAGCTGGGGAAGGATGATCCAGAGGTAACCGGAGTGCTGCATACGCTCGTAGTTCCAGCCAGCCTGGAAGCCAACGAGGTTGCGACGGTTGATCTGCTGGAAGTCAGCCTTAGTAAGCTTGTATCCCTTAGAGCTCATCGTCGTCATCTCCCTCCGCGCCAGCGGCGACCGCGGCAGGAGCGGCCTGGCTCTGCTTATAGTAAATGTAAGCAAGGGCGAAGCCGATCAGAGCGATCGTAAGCATGGACAGGCCCTTGTAGCCGCCACCGACGGCAACAGCGGCATCCTCGCCGAGCAGGCCGTTGAGGCCAGCAGCAAGGTTCGCGGCGTCGCTACCGAGGGTGACGATGCTGGAGAACGCGGTACCGAGAAGGGCAGCGATGATGAAGCCGAGGATCAGGTAAGCGACGTGCTTCTTGACCGGCAGGTAACGGAGCAGGATGGCGAAGCCGACGGCCGGCAGCATGCCACCGGCGACGGTGAGGCCGGTGCCGAGCCAGGCGAGATCGCCGTTGAGGGCGGTGGTGATGGCGTCAACCAGACCCTGGCCGAAGGCGAGGGCGAGGAAGACCGGGACCATACGGGAGAGGCACCAAGAGACGGCACCCATCCAGTAGTGGACGTTGTAGGAGTTCCAGTTCATCTTCTCGACGTCGGCGTCGCAGGCGTGACCCCAGAAGGTGTTGGCCATACGACCGAGGATGTCGGTGTAGACGAGGATGGCGGCCACGGGCACGCCGAGGGCTGCGAGAGCCTGCTCCGGATCCATGTTGGAGCTGACGGCGAAGGCCGTAGCGATGAGGGTACCGGAGTTAGCGTCGATACGGGAGGCACCGCCGAAGGTACCAACGCCGAGGATGGTGAGCTGCATGCTACCACCGATAAAGAGACCAGTTGCCAGGTCGCCCATGACGAGGCCGGTGAAGAAACCAGAGAACACGGCGGAGCCGGCGCTGGAGTACCAGTGCAGCTCGTCCATGATCTGGAAGCCCGCATAGAGCGTGAGCAGAAGAATCTGCCACCACTGAATCATGGTTCTTTCCTCCTTCTAACAAACTCGATAGAACACTTACGGATACGCTATATGGTTGCGGCGCATCTCCCTACACCGCGTAGCGCCTGTTAGGCCTTGAACGGCTCGGGGCTGTTCTGCGGGGTGAGCTGGATGACCATCTTCACGCCCAGCTTGTCGAGCTCCTCCAGGGCATCGACGTCGTCCTGGCCGCAGTTGATGTTGCGGTTGTAGGTCTTGACGATGTCCATAGAGGTGATGTTGCCGAGGATGATCTCGTCGAACTTGACGCCGGCCTTGACCATCTCCAGATAGACGCCCGGCTTCTTGACGACGATGAAGAGACGCTGGTCGTCGTACTTGCCGGCGAGGATGTTCGCCGCGGCCTTCTCGACCGGAAGAACAGAGAGCTTGCAGGTGGCGGGGGTGGCCATGCGCAGGACCTGCTTCTGCGTGGCGTCGCCGGACACCTGGTCATCAACGACCATGAAGCGGCTGACCTGGCGGGCGTTGGCCCAGAGGTTGCCGACCTGGCCGTGGATGAGGCGGAAGTCGACGCGTGCTCCAACGATCATGCTACTCAACTCCTTCTTTCTCGAGGTGGTTGATGAGGGGCGTGGAGCGCAGGGAGATGGTATCGCCCACGCGACCCTCGGTCTCAAACAGCACGAGCTCGTTGACGCCGGCGCGCGTGATGCCGTGGGGGACGTAGAGCGTGGCAATGGGACCGATCTCCCAGTACCTGCCCACGTTGACCCCGTTGACAAAAGCGACGCCCTTGCCAAAGCCCGTAGTGTCCACGAACGTGTCCGCCGGCTCGTCGAGCGTGAACTCGAAGCGCGAGAAGGACGGCGTCCCCTCGGCCCAGCCGGCGGAGTAGTCGATGCCGGAGACGTCCTCGAGGCCGAGGCGGTAGGCCTGCCAGTCGAGGACAAAGTGAAGGTCCACGCACACGCCGGTGCGGATGCCCTTGCGCTGCGTGTCGGCGAGGAACTTGTGACCGTAGTTCACGCGACCCATGTTCTCGACAAGAACGTCGAGCTGGTTGTTCTTCTCGGGAAGCGCATAGCGGATGTCCTCGCCGATGTGCTCCTGGTACTGCGTGGCCACGAGCTTCTCGTTGACGAAGACCTGGGCGCGGTCGCGGCCGTCCACCACGCGGATGCGCTCGGGCTCGAGCGTGTCGCGCTCGACCTCAGTGCGGTAGAGGACGTAGCCGTAGGACTGGCCCATGTCCTCCATCGTCTGGGGGTAGAGCGAGCCCACCGGGTCGGCGTCGAGCGCGCCGAGGTTCTCGAAGAGGCCGGCGCGACCCGTGAGCTCGATCTTCTCTGCCGGGACGTCGACCGCAGACTTGACGAGCGGGTCCGCCGTCCAGGCGTCCGGGAAGAGGTCGCGCACCACGTCGCGCAGCTTGTACCACTTCTCGGTGGGGTTGCCCTCCTCGTCGAGGGGAGCGTCGTAGTCGTAGGAGGTGACCTGATGCAGGTCATGGGTGTGGCGGGCGGAGCAGCCGTTCATGAAGCCAAAGTTGG
>CASFQX010000022.1 GCA_949296375.1 uncultured Olsenella sp. | reverse complement strand
GAAGCTCATGATCACGGTGACGTAGCCGCCGTGGAAGAACTTCGTGAGGCTCGAGAAGAAGAACATGAACTCGATGGCGCCAAAGAAGATCGCGAACGGCACCGCGAGGGCGGTCTTCGTCTGGACCTTGGAGAGGTACATAGTGAGAAGGACCGTGGTCATGAGCATCGTGACCGTGATGGCCAGGCCGTAGGCGGCCTCCATGTGCGCCGAGGTCTGGAACAGCAGGACCACGCAGATGCAGCCGATCCACATGATGCTGTTGACCAGCGGGATGTAGATCTGGCCCTTGGTCTCGGTGGGGTAGTTGATGCGCATGTGCGGCATGAGGTCCAGGCGCACCGCCTCGGAGACGATGGAGTAGGAGCCGGTGATGAGCGCCTGGGAGGCGATGATCGCGGCAAAGGTGGAGAGCAGGACGGCGAAGACGCGGATCTGCTCGGGGAGCATCTGGAAGAACGGGTTGAGGTCGGAGACCGTGGCGAGGTCAACGTTGCCCTGGTTGGCAATGATCCAGGCGCCCTGGCCGAGATAGTTGAGGATGAGGCAGACCTTCACGAACGGCCAGGTGGCGTAGATGTTGGGCTTGCCCACGTGGCCCATGTCCGAGTAGAGGGCCTCGGCGCCGGTGGTGCAGAGGAACACGTTGCCCAGGACCATGAGGCCGGCGGCGTTGAGGTTCCCGTCAAAGAGGAACATGATGCCGCGCAGCGGGTTGAAGGCGCGCAGGACGCCGAGGTCGAGGCCGAGGTTCATGAGGCCGGCGCCGGCGAGGAAGAGGAACCACAGCGTCATGACCGGGCCAAAGAGCTTGCCGATCGTGGACGTGCCGGCCTTCTGCAGGAAGAACAGCACGCATAGGATGACGATGACGATGGCCACCACGATGCCCTGGTTGTCGCCGATGAGCGCGTACATGAAGTCAACGGTCCGCAGGCCCTCGATGGCGGTCGTGACGGTTACCGCCGGGGTGAGGATGCCGTCTGCCAGAAGTGCCGCGCCGCCGATCATTGCCGGGATGATGAGCCAGCGCCCGCAGCGCTTGACGAGGCTGTAGAGCGCGAAGATTCCGCCCTCGTTGTGGTTGTCTGCCTTCATGGCCACCAGGACGTACTTGACGGTGGTGATGAGGGTGAGCGTCCAGATGATGAGCGAGAGGGCGCCCAGGACCACGTCCGAGGACATCGTGGTGAGGCCGCCGTTGCCGGCGATGATCGCCTTGAGGGTGTACATCGGGCTCGTGCCGATGTCTCCGTACACGACGCCCAGGGTGACGAGAATCATTGCCGCAGAGAGGGGGATGCCCGTGTAGCGGGCCTTGCGCGCGGCTGGCGCGAGCTTTGTAGCCATGGAACTCCAAACTCGGGGCTTTATGGACGCGACAAGTGTATCGCTTCTCAGGGTGCCACGCCGTTCTTCTCGCCAAGTGACGGTCCTTCTCGCCCGGCGTCAACCACTTCGATTTTGAGGCCACAAAAGTTGAGTGGGATTTTGGCTCAACTGGGAAAACCCATAATTTCGCTCGAGATTTGAGGCCACAAAAGCCGCACGGACGAGAAGAACGTCGACTCGCCGTTCGTGCGAGAATGGCGGGGTAGGTTGCGACGGGCGAGAGGTGACCCGATGGAGTTTGTGGCGACGTGCCCCAAGGGCTTTGAGCGGCTGCTGGCTAACGAGCTGATTGCGCTGGAGGTTCCGCAAGTAAGGCCGCTGGCTGGCCAGGTCTCGTTTGGCGGCGAGCTGGCAGACGCGTACCGGGCGTGCCTGTGGTCGCGCCTCGCCTCGCGCGTGCTTCTCGTACTTGTGCGCGTGGACGCCCACGACGCAGACGCGCTCTACGCGGGGGCATCCACTGTTGCCTGGGAGGACCATCTTGCTCCCAACGCCACCTTCGCCGTGGACGCGCACGGCACCAACGCGCGACTCCGCAACACGCAGTTCGTGGCGCTCCGCACCAAGGACGCCATCGTTGACCGCATGCTTTCCGCCCGAGGGGCGCGCCCGGTGGTGGACACGTCCCGCCCCGACCTAACGGTGTCCGTGCGCCTCTCCGGAAGCCACGCCACGCTTTCGATCGATCTTGTGGGCGAGCCGCTCTTCCACCGGGGCTATGCCGGTCGGCGGGACGCTCGCCTCTCCTCGCTGCGGCCGGACTACGCCGCGGCGCTTCTCGCCCACGGAGGGTGGAGTGAACTCGTGCGCGGCGGGGATCCGTCTCTCGTGGCGTTCTGGCCCGGGCAGGGAAGCGTGCTCGTGGAGGCGGCGGGTATGGCGCTCGACCGGGCTCCGGCCCTGCTGCGCTCTCGCTGGGGCTTTGCCGGGTGGGCCGGGCATGACGGTGCTATCTGGCAGGCTCTTCTCGACGAGGCGGAGGAACGCGCGGCGGCAGGCGAGAAGAACCACTGCGCGTTGAGGGTTTTTGATGACAGGCCGGGGGCACTCTCCGCCTGCCGCCAGGCCCTGCGCGGCGCGGGGATCTCTCTCGACATCGAGTCGTGGATAAAGGGGGCAGACCCCGTCTCACGCATCGGGACGGGGGTCGCCGTGTGCGACCTCTCGTGGATAGGGGAGGGTGAGCTTGCCGTCGAGGCGTCCGCCCTGTCCGAGCTTGCCACGCTTGCGGGGAGGCGCGTCGCCCTGCTCTCTCGCAACGCCATTCCGGACGCGGCGCTGCGCGTGAAGCCATCCTCGGTGACCGAGGTCATCGTCGGCCGCGACCCGGCAACGATCCGCGTCTACGAGCCCTGCGCCGAGGTGCCCGAGCCTGCGGCGGTGGAGCTTCCGGGCGGCGAGCGCGTGAGCGTGCTCGTGGCGGCCTCGGATCAGTTTGCCCGCCGCCTGGCCAAGGTGGCAAAGCAGCGGGCCAAGTGGGCTCGTCGCGAGGACGTTACCTGCTACCGCGTCTATGACGCCGACCTGCCCGACTATGCCGTGTCCATCGAGCTCTACGAGGGCTCGGAGACCCCGGGCCGCTGGCTCCAGATCTCCGAGTATGCCGCGCCACGCGGGGTTGACCCCGAGCTCGCGCGTCGCCGCCTGCTGGACGTGCTCGCGATTGCACCGCGCGTGCTCGGCGTGGCGCCGGGGGACGTGAGCCTGCGCGTGCGCACGCGGGCGCGCGGCGGCTCGCAGTACGCCGAGGAGGGGTCGGCGGCCGCGGGCGAGCGGCGGCGCGAGCGTTCTTCTCGCCAGCAAAAGCGCGTGGAGCTCCCGGCGGGGGCGCACCTGGTGGACGAGGGCGGCCTCACCTTTGAGGTCAACTTCTCCCAGCGCCTGGACTGCGGTATCTTCTTGGACCATCGTGAGACACGCTCGCGCATCAGGGAGATGATGAAGCAGACCAAGGGGTCCAAGCGCTTCCTCAACCTCTTTGCCTACACCGGGACGGCTACGGTCTATGCGGCGGACGGCGGCGCCAAGTACACCACCACGGTGGACCTCTCGCGGCCCTCGCTCGACTGGGCGCGCCGCAACATGGCCCGCAACGGGTTTGAGGGCCCCGAGCACGAGTTCGTGCAGGCTGACGTGCTCGCGTGGGTCTCCGAGCAGCGCCACACGCGCAACCGTTGGGACCTCATCTTCTGTGACGTGCCCACGTTCTCCAACTCGGCACGCATGCGAAAGTCGTCCTTCGACGTGCAGCGCGACCACGCGGAGCTGATCATCGGCGTCTCTCGCCTGCTCGTGCGTGGCGGACGCGCGATCTTCTCGTGCAACCTGCGCACTTTTAAGCCCGACGTGGAGAAGCTCGAGCGTGCGGGCGTGCGGCTCACGGACATAACGGAGGAGACGATTCCCGAGGACTTCTCGCGCAACCGCAAGATCCACCATGCCTACCTCGTGGAGCGGGTTGCGCCCGAAGCGTAGGCCGGCGCTTGCGGTTTGCTTAAGGAATGGCCCAGTTGGAGGGCACGGAGCTCGGGACGATTAGAGAAACGGTCTGTTGGAGGATGCGTGCTGTGGGGCGCTTAGGAAAGCGCTCCGTTGGAGGCGATGCGCCGTGGTGCGCTTAGGGTTTCTCGCCAAAAGAGGGTGGGCACGTCGCGGCGCTTAACAATCCTTTGGGTTGGAGGGCGAGAAGTGCGGGCGGGCCTCCAGCGGCGGCAAAGCGTAAGCGCCTCCCCGCGCTGGCCCTCCAATGGCCTTGGTCTCTAAGCGTGAACACGAGCAGACCCTCTAGCGGCCCGTTTCTCTAAGCGCAGACTTGTTCCGGGGCGCATTTGTGCCGTGCGGGGCGCTTTTTTGGCCGTCCGTCTGCCGTTGCGTGTGCCCCGCCTGCGAAAGCTAGCGAGAACGACGAGCGTGATGCGGGTAAAATCAATCCCATACGTGTGGATCCGGCGCGCGCGGCGCGCCCAGAGAAATTGGGGGTCACCATGGACGCAAGCATCGAGGCCAAGGTCAGCGCCTGGCAGGACAACGTCACCGAGCCCGACCTCGTGATCGAGCTGGACGATCTCTGCCGTGAGGGCAACGAGGAGAAGCTCTTTGACGCCTTCTATCGTGACCTGGCCTTTGGCACTGCGGGTCTTCGCGGCACGCTCGGCGTCGGCACCAACCGCATGAACGTCTATGTGGTCGCTCAGGCAACGCAGGGCGTGGCGGACTACCTGAACGCCCACTACGAGAACCCCACGCTCGCCCTCGCGCGTGACTCGCGCAACAAGGGCGAGGACTTCCAGCGCGTGGCGGCGGGCGTCCTTGCCGCCAACGGCATCCACGTCTACGTCTACCCGCGCATCGAGCCCGTCCCCACGCTCTCCTTTGCGGTACGCCACCTCGGCACCTCCGCGGGTATCGTGCTCACGGCGTCGCACAACCCGGCGCCCTACAACGGCTACAAGGTCTACAACGACAACGGTGGCCAGATCACCGACGAGGCCGCGGCAGAGATCTCGGCAAACATCGCCAAGGTAGACCCGTTTGCCGTCGATATCATGGACTTTGAGGAGGGTATCGAGAAGGGCCTCATCGAGTGGACGCCCGAGGAGGTCCTGGACGCCTTCATCGAGAACATCAAGAAGGTCTCCGTCCCCGGCTTCAAGGCCTCTGATGACTATTCCGTGGTCTACACGCCGCTCAACGGCACGGGCATGGAGCTCGTGACCCGCATTCTTAAGGAGATTGGCGTCGAGAACGTGACGGTGGTTCCCGAGCAGGCCGAGCCGGATGGCAACTTCCCCACCTGCACCTATCCCAACCCCGAGTTCCGCGAGGCACTCGATTTGGCACTCAAGCTCGCCGAGGAGGTCAAGCCCAACCTCGTGGTTGCCACCGACCCCGACGCCGACCGCATGGGCACCGCCATCCCGCACGACGGCGACTACGTGCTGCTCTCCGGCAACGAGATGGGCGTCCTGCTTATGGACTGGCTCGCCACGATGGCGCGCGACCGCGGCGAGGACGTCGCGGCCAAGGTGGCTGTCTCCACCATCGTCTCCTCCTCGATGCCGGACGCGCTCGCCCGCGACTGGGGCTTTGAGATGAGGCGCGTGCTCACCGGCTTCAAGTACATTGGCGACCAGATCGACCAGCTCAAGGGCGAGGGCGAGGAGGATCGCTTCCTCATGGGCTTCGAGGAGTCCTACGGCTACCTCGTGGGCACGCACGCCCGCGACAAGGATGCCATCGTCGCCACGATGCTCTGCGTCGAGATGGCCTCCTACTACGCCGAGAGGGGCATGGACCTTTACGAGGCCATGGACGCCCTCTACCAGAAGTACGGCTACTATCTCAACGGCACGGTCAATGCGTCCTTCCCGGGGGCGGCGGGCGCCGACAAGATGGCCGCCATCATGACCGGCCTGCGCGAGAACCCGCCCACGGAGATCGCCGGCTACAAGGTCACCGGCATGACCGACTACGCCACCGGCCCTGAGATGCCGCGCGTCTCCGGTCTGCAGAAGGAGGCGCCGCAGACGCTGCCGCCGGCCAACGTCATCGAGTTCCGCCTCGAGGACGACAACAAGGTCATCTTCCGTCCGTCCGGCACCGAGCCCAAGGTCAAGGCATACCTCTTCTCCAAGGGTGCCACCCGTGCGGACTCCGAGGCCGTGCGCGACAAGCTCCAGGCTGCCGCCGAGGAGATTCTGTCGTAAGGGAGCCGCTCAAACGAGGTGGGCCCCGTCGGAGAGCATCCGGCGGGGCCCTTTCTTGTGGCTCGCTATCGACGATGCGAGGTGATGCCCTTATTCGCTGTCAGATTCGACGGCGCTGAGCGCATAGATCGTCTCGCTCATGCCGGCGATCGTGGACGGGTCCCAAGGGTGCGCGCTCACGGAAGGCGAGGTGGGATCGTAGACCGTGACAGATCCGTCCGCTCCCTCGGTGACGACGATGACCCAGTGGGCCTCGTCGGTGAGGGTACCTGCGGGGGCCTCCATGAGCAGATAGGTCCCAGTGTCAAGAATCTGGAGCAGGTTGTCTGTGTTCGAGGTGTAGGTCGAGCATGTGAGGCCAAGCTCACCCACGTGGTCGGTGAGGAAGGTGCCGGACATCAGGAAGTCCCCGGTGGCCAGCTCCGCTCCCTCGACGAGCGCGGCGATATCGGCCGCGGTGCGGTCGGTGTTGCCGGTCAGCGAGACGTAGGCCATGGCCAGAGAAGTGGGTCCGGAGCCCGTGAGAGCGAGCGGCTCGCCGGCATAGTCAACGTTTCCCCAGCGAGCGTCCCAGCAGTAGAGCTCGGGAACGGTCCCCTTGGTGGCTTCCTCTCCGTAGGGCTGGGCGGTCTTCTCGGCCTCTGGGTAGGCGGCAACAAAGTCGATTGCCGTGGGCTGGGAGAGCGCAAGCTCGAGAAGGGCCTGGTTCTCGTATGCATCCGCGTTAGCTGCGATTTCCGCGAGCTTCTCGCCCTGATCGAGCTTAGTCGCAAACTCCTGGGTGAGGTCTTCGGGGATGCCTCCCGCAACACGGGCGTCCACGGGGTTCTCGTTGCTCTCCGGCTTGCTCGAGCAGCTGCTCACACAGCTGGAGATGCCCACGACCACAAGGACGAGAAGGACTATCGCAAGCGCGCCGAGGATGAGAACGCGGCGGTTGTTGCTGATGCGGCGTGCCTTTCCGCTCTGGAAGTTGATCGTGCGCGCCCTGAGCGGATACCCCGCCCCCGAGGAGCGTCTTGCGGGCTTGGGGCGCTGCCGGGTGCCGCGGGGCCCGTGATAGGTGCCCTGGCCGGGGACCTGCAGGCGCTGTCCGGGCGCATGTGGGCGTGAGGATCCGCCAAGCGAACCCGCGCCCGTCCGGGGGCGCCTGCCGTTGTCGTTATATGTCATAGGTCCTCCGAGAAGAAGGTGATGCAGCGAGTCCCTTCTCGCATGATAGGACAGAAACTTCAACCAAGAAAAGGGCGCCCTCCCACAATCGGGGAGTGGCGCCTTTTCAAATGCAATTTGAAGGATGTTAGGGAGTGACGGGAGTCGTGGGGACCTGCTCGCCCCCGCCGCCTTCGCCGGGGGTCGTGGGCGTGCCGCCGCCCTCATTCCCGCCTCCGCCGCCGGGTGGAGTGGTTTCGCCTCCGCTTCCACCCTGGTTGCCACCCTGGTTATCGCCCTGGTTGCCACCCTGGTTATCGCCTTGGTTGCCCGAATCGGTCCCCTCCGAGGGCTCGGTGGGTGTTACGGGCTCGGTGGGCGTGGTGCTCCCTCCGCCGGACCCGCCCGGATCAGTGGTGGTTCCGCCGCCGGTGTTACCGCTGGTGTTGCCACCCGTGTTTCCGTCGGAGTTCCAGTCGCTCCCGGATTCGGAGTCGGAGTCCCAGTTGCCGCTGTCCGACCCCCAGCTGTTGACCCCCTGGCTGGTGCCGATGAAGGTCCAGGAGCTGTTGGCCTGGTACTCGGCCTCGTGATCGGCGGTGGGGAACTCCTGGCGCTCCGTGCCGGAGAGGACGGAGTTCATGTACGTGCCCCAGATGGGAATCGGGAGGTTGGCCGTGGAGCCAGTGCCGCCCTGGAAGTAGACGCGCTTCTGTCCGTAGTCGGGGCAGCCGGTCCAGACAGCGGTGGTGAGCTGCGGGCTAAAGCCCACGAACCAGAGGTCGGCGTAGTTGTCGGACGTACCGGTCTTGCCTGCCAGAGGCTGGTCGGCGTGGAAGTAGGCGCCCATCGAGGTGGCCGTGCCCTGGGTGATGACGGTCTGGAGAACCTCCGTCGCGTCCTGGGCAACGGCGGAGTCAACGATCTGCTCGGGCTCGTCGGTGTGCTCGTAGACGATGTTGCCGTTGCGGTCCTCGATCTTGGTGATCGCCACCGGGTTGCGGTGGACACCGCCGCTCGCGATAACGGAGTATGCCTCGCACATGTCGAGCGGGGACACCTCCGAGGAGCCAAGGCTCGAGGCAAGGCCCTCGTTGATCGTGGAGTCGATGCCCACCTTCTGAGCCATCTCGATGACCTTGTCCATGCCGATGGCCTCCGCGACCTGCACGTAGCCGGTGTTGGAGGAGAGGGCGGTGGCGCGCTGGAGCGTGCAGATCCCGTAGTTGTGGTAGTCGATGTTGCTCGGGGCCCACGTGGGCGTGACCTGCAACGTTGCCATGCAGTTGATGCGCACGCTCGGGCTCATGCCTTCGTTGAGCGCGGCGAGAAGAACGATTGCCTTGAAGCTCGATCCCGGCTGGCGGACGCTCGTGGCAAGGTTCACTGAGCTCTGCCCGGCCTCGGTGTCGTTTCCATAGTTCTGGCCACCCACCATGGCAACGATGTGGCCGTTTGTGTTGTCGATCGACACGAGGGCGCCGGCGAGGTCGGGGTTGTTCGCGGCCGCGATGCGCTCGTTGACGGCGCTCTCGGCGGCCGCCTGCTTGTCGGGCTCGATCGTGGTGTAGACCTTGAGGCCGCCCTGGGCGATGGTATCGGACGAGAAGTCCTGAAGCAGGAGGTTACGTACGTAGTCGGTGAAGTAGGGGTAGGTGCTCTCGGAGTCAGTGAGCTTGCCGGGGTTGAGCGGGATCTCCTCGGCAACCGTGGCGTCATACTCCTCCTGCGTGATGTGACCCGCGGAGAGCATGCGGGAGAGGACCAGGTTGCGACGGTTCTTGCAGTTCTCGTAGTTCACGAAGGGGTCGAAGTAGGTGGGGGAGTTGGGGATGCCCACGAGCGTGGCAGCCTCGTTCAGGGTGAGGTCCGCGGCGCTCTTGTTGAAGTAGGTGATCGAGGCCGCCTCGATGCCGTAGGCGCCGTTGCCAAAGAAGATGGTGTTGAGGTACATGTTCAGGATCTGGTCCTTGGTGTACGTCTTCTCCATCTGGATGGCGATGTACGCCTCGCGGACCTTGCGGCGCAGCGAGTTCTCAAACTGCTCATCGGAGAGGACCGTGTTTCTCACCAGCTGCTGGGTGATGGTGGAGCCGCCCTCGGAACCGCCGGTGAGCTGGACCACCACGGCACGCATGATGCCCTCGGGGTCGATGCCGTTGTGCTGGTAGAAGCGGACGTCCTCGGTGTCGACGAAGCCCTTCTTCACGTAGTCGGAGATCTGGTCGAGGTCTACCGAGCGACGGTTCTGCAGGTAGTAGGCCACGATCTCGTTGCCGTCTGCGTCGTAGACACGGGTGGGCTCTGCTACGAGGAAGGCGTCTGCAGACGTGTAGTCGGGCAGGTCCTCGAGCCAGCTGGAGACGACGGCGCCCAGAGAGAGCGCAAGAGTCACGCAGAGAAGCGCAATGAAGCCCATCAGGCCCGCAAGGCCAAAGCCAGCGAAGTGGGTCTTCGAATGCGCCCGCGCACGTCGGGTTCGTATGCCCATGTACCCCTCCTGTTCCGGGGAGACAGTTCACAGTTATCCAACATTATACGTGCTGTGTACCGGTTCTTCTCGCCAGGCCGTCCGTGCGTGATGAGTCCGTGAACATTGGGGGCAGCATGCGAGCCTCTGCTGCGGGGCAATTAGAAAGATGCCTGCTCTTGAGGACGCTTGCTGGTATGCTAGAAAGTCATGCGCCGTCTTGGGGCGGCTTGGACTCATAGAGAGCTTATGGAGGAGAGATCGTTGCTGCCAGTTGACGAACAGCTCAAGGTCATCACGTCCGGCACGATGCAGATCGTGCCGCTGGAGGAGCTCAAGAAGAAGCTCGAGAAGGGCACGCCGCTGAACATCAAGCTGGGCGTGGACCCCACCTCGCCGGACCTGCACCTCGGCCACGCCGTGCCGCTGCGCAAGATGCGCCAGTTCCAGGACCTCGGCCACAAAGTGACGCTCATCATCGGCAACGGCACCGCCCTCATCGGCGACCCGTCCGGCCGCGACTCCACCCGCCCGCCGCTCACCGAGGAGCAGGTCGAAGCCAACGCCAAGACCTACGTCGAGCAGGCCATGAAGGTCCTCGACCCCGAGAAGACCACGGTGCTGCACAACGGCGAGTGGCTGAAGGGCCTGAACCTCGCCGAGATGCTCAAGATCATGAGCCAGTTCAACGTGGCCCGCATCCTCGAGCGCGAGGACTTCCACAACCGCTACGCCGAGGGCAAGTCCATCGGCCTCCACGAGTTCATCTACCCGGTGCTCCAGGCCTACGACTCGGTGGTCATCAAGGCGGACCTGGAGATGGGCGGCAACGACCAGATTTTCAACCTCCTCGCCGGGCGCGACCTCATGCGCGCCATGGGCATGGAGCCGCAGGTGGCCCTCACGATGCCGCTTCTGGTGGGCACCGACGGCCACAAGAAGATGTCCAAGAGCTACGGCAACTACGTGGGCCTCACCGACGAGCCGGCGGACATGTACGGCAAGGTCATGTCCATCACCGACGAGCTGGTGCCGCTCTACTGGCGCCTCTGCTCCACGGCCAACATGGACAAGCTCGACGCCATCGATGCCGCCTTCGCGGACGGCTCCGCCGACCCGTACGCGCTCAAGCGCGAGCTGGCTGCCAACATCGTGGACCTTTACCACGGCGAGGGCGCCGGCGCCGCGGCGAGTGCCGCCTTCGACGCGCAGTTCAAGCGCGCCGAGGCCCCCGAGGACATGCCGGAGTTCCCCGTGAGCGTTGCCGAGGTCAACGACGAGGGCAAGGTCTACCTGGGCAAGCTGCTCGTGGAGGTGGGCATCGCCAAGTCCGCCGGCGAGGCGCGCCGCCTCGTGGACGGCGGCGGCGTCAAGATCAACGGCGAGGCTGTTGCTCCCAAGTGCTACAACGTGGATGCCGCGCTCTTCTCGGCTGGCACGACGGTCCAGTCCGGCAAGAAGCGCTGGGCGCGCCTGGTGTAGGGCCGCTGCGGTCGCCGTGCGGCGGCCGTGCGCGAAAGCCGTGCAAGATAGTCTGACTTTTGCACGAGCACCCGGATCGAGAAAGTTGTTGCCTATCATATATGTGCAGGTAATCGAGTTGCACCGTTCTTATCGCCTGGCGAGAAGAACGGTGCGCTCGTGCAAAAGTCAGAGTTTGTGACAGGGTTTCTGGCAGGGGTTGCGGCGAGAGGGACAAGATGGCGAGAAGGACCACGTTTCTTGAGGAGCATGGCGTGCCCGAGCTGCTGGCACCCGCCGGCGGCCCGGAGCCGTTCAACGCCGCTCTTGCCGCCGGTGCCGACGCCATCTACTGCGGTCTGGGAAACGACTTCAATGCCCGCCGCGGTGCCAAGAACTTCGACGACGAGTCCTTTGCCGCTGCGTGCCGTCGCGCGCATCTAGCTGGCGCCCGCGTCTACGTGACTGTGAACGTGGCCGTCTCCACCAAGGAGCTTCCGCGCGTGCTTGGGCTTGTGCTCCGTGCCTGGGAGCTGGGCGCGGACGCCTTCATCATCCAGGACTGGGGCCTCATGGCGGAGATCCGGCGTCGGTGGCCGGAGGTGGAGACCCACGTCTCCACGCAGGCAAACGTGCACGACGCCCGCGGTGTGGCGTGGTGCTGCGACGTCTGGGGGGTCGACCGCGTGACCCTCTCGCGCGAGCTCTCGCTGGCGGAAATCGCTCGCATTGCCGAGGAGGGCGTTGAGCTTGAGTGCTTCGGGCACGGCGCGCTCTGCTTCTGCTACTCGGGCGTGTGCCTCATGAGCTCGATGAACGGTGGCCGCTCGGCCAACCGCGGCCTGTGCGCCCAGCCGTGTCGCCTGCCCTATGATCTCGTCGACGAGGACGGTAACGTGCTGGAGATTCCCGGCGTTGCCACGCAGGGCATCCCTGAGACGAGCCGCGGCGTGGGCGGGACGCGCCTGCTCTGTCCCAAAGACTACCGCACGATCGACCGCGTGCGCGAGATGCGCGACGCGGGCGTGGGCTCGCTCAAAGTCGAGGGGCGCATGAAGGTGCCCGACTACGTGTTCTCGGTTGTCGCGGCCTACCGAGACGCATTGGACGCGCTGCGTGATGGGTACGACGAGGACGCGACTCGCGCCGTGCGCGACCGGCGCCTTCGTCGCGCGTTCAACCGAGACTTCACCGAGAGCTACCTCTGGGGTGGCTCCGATAACGACATGATGAGCTACGAGCGCTCCAACAACCGCGGCGAGCTCGTGGGACGCGTCGTGGGGTCTCGCGCGCTCGAGGATGCCGTCGTGCGACGTGGCGGTGGCAACGGCGGGCGCGAGCGTATGCGCCGGCTGACGCAGGCGGACGTCGAAGTGCTTCTCAGCGAGCCGGTGGGAGCCGGCGACCTGCTGGAGATCCGCCCGGTCTCCGATCCCTCGCAGTTCCTGACCTCGCACGCCGTGGCGGATGCAGCGGCGGGGGAGACCATCACCTGTCGCACGTCGCGTCCCATGGAGGAGGGCTCGCTCGTCCGCGTGATTCGCTCCCAGGTGGCGCTCGACGAGGCGGCGCGCGTGGCAGACAAGGACGTGGTTCGCCGCCGTCCGGTGCGCGTGTGCGTGACGGCACGCCTGGGGGAGCCGTTCTCGGTGGAGCTCGAGGCGATCGACGGCTCGGCGTCAGGTCGCGCCGAGGGCTTTGTCGTGGAGGCCGCCCGCACGCGCGCGGTTTCCGAGGAGGACCTCGTGGAGCACGTGGGGAGGATGGGGCAGAGCGCCTTTGCCCCCGTGGAGTGGGACGTCGCGCTGGATGCCGGCTGCGGCATGTCCTTCTCGGCCG
This sequence comes from uncultured Olsenella sp., assembly GCA_949296375.1. Classification (GTDB taxonomy): domain Bacteria; phylum Actinomycetota; class Coriobacteriia; order Coriobacteriales; family Atopobiaceae; genus Thermophilibacter. The sequence continues at coordinate 15,708 of CASFQX010000022.1, read as the reverse complement.
TGCACAAGGTCCGCGCCGAGGCTTGCCGCCGTCTGGAGGAGGCGCTCCTTGCGCCGTATGCCGGCCGCGCGCTTGCGTATAGAGAGGACGACTGTTCACAGCCGTCAATTTGCTCCCCGAGAGACCCCCGAGACGTCCGGCTGTGCGCACTCGTGACAACGCCTGAGTGCGCCGAGGCGGCGCTGTCGGCCGGGGCGACGCGCGTTTACGCAGCTGCCGACGATCTCGCGCAGGGTTCGTGGCCAGACGGCGTCATTCCCTGGCTTGACGAGGTCTGCCGCGAGGCCGACCACGCCCGTCTGGACCAGTGGGTGCGCACCGGCGAGCCCGTTGCCGTGGGTAACGTCTCTGAGCTGGCCCTCGCTGCGGAGCGCGGCGCTCTGTCCGAGGTGCGCTCCTGCATTCCCGTTCACAACGAGGCTGCACTGGCGGCGCTCGCTGATGCCGGCGCGGCAGGCGTCTGGCTCTCGCCGGAGCTTTCGCTCGAGGAGGTCTGCGCGCTCGCGCGCACCTCTTCGGTTCCGGTGGGTCTCTCCGTTCTCGGCCGCGAGCGCGTGATGACGAGCGAGCACTGCGTCCTCCAGGCGCTCGGTCGCTGCCGCCACGACTGTGCGCGCTGCCCGGAGCGCGCCCGCTCCCTCTCCCTGCGCGACATCGACGGCAACCTCCTGCCGGTGCGCACGGACCTCAACGGTCGCTCGCGCATCTGGAATGCCCGCCCGCTCGATGCGACCCCGCAGATACCCGACCTCCTTTCGGCGGGCGTGACGCGCCTGCTCGTGGATGCTCAGCTCATGGATGCGGCCGAAACGACGGCAGCCGTGACCCGCGCGGCGCGTGCCCTCGAAGCTGCCCGCACCGGGGCGCGTCCCGCGACGCGCATGAAGGGCGCCACGTCAGGTCATCTCTTCTCGCCCATTGGGTAAGATGTCTCTCGGACAAGAGCCGCGCCCGGTGCCCCCTCCGAGCGCTCAGCGAAAGGAACTACCATGGCCGTTGACCGCGCACTTCTCGATGCCACCCTCGACGTCATTCGCCAGAGCCTCCAGGCGGACGGCGGCGACGTGGCCCTCATCGACGTCACCGACGACGGTGTCGTGACCCTGGAGATGCAGGGCGCCTGCGCCGGCTGCCCGCTCTCCTCCCTCGACATGTCCGAGGGCATCGAGCGCATCCTCATGGAGCACGTCCCCGGAGTGACGCGCGTCCAGCCCGCCGCCTTCTAGAGCCGGAGAGAAGAACGTGTTCCTGAACGACATCTACCAGGCCCTCGACCCGGTCGCCTTCTCGATAGGGCCGGTCGTCGTGCGGTGGTACGCGCTGGCTTACCTTGCTGGTTTCGTCTGTGCTGGCGTGGTGCTGTGGCGCACCCAGCGGCGCTGGGGGTTGGGGCTCTCCCTCGACGACGTGCTCTCGGTCATGATTGGTATCGTCTTCGGCATTATCATCGGAGCTCGCCTGTTCTACGTGCTGTTCTATGGGGCGGGTTACTACCTGGAGAACCCGCTCGAGATCTTCATGCTCAACCATGGCGGCATGAGCTTCCACGGCGGGCTCGTGGGTGCCGTCGTGGGTGGCTCGCTCGTTTGCTGGCGCCTCGGCATCTCCATCCCCACGGTATGTGACATGGGTGTCATCGGCGCGCCAATCGGCCTCTTCTTTGGACGCTGCGCCAACTTCGTGAACGGCGAGCTCTGGGGCAAGGAGACCGACCTGCCCTGGGGCGTCATGTTCGAGACCGGTGGCGGTGTGTACCGTCACCCCTCCCAGCTCTATGAGGCTGTGCTCGAGGGCATCGTCATCTTCGCCGTGCTCTATGCGCTCTCGCGTCGCGTGCCGCCGCGCCCGCAGGGCACCTTCACGGGGGCGTTCCTCGCGCTCTACGGCATCTTCCGCTTTCTGGTTGAGTTTGTCCGCGTGCCGGATGCCCAGCTCGGCTACCTCTTTGGGCCCATCACGATGGGCCAGCTCCTGAGCTTTCCGCTCGTTGTGGCGGGCGTTGTGCTGCTGGCGCTTGCCCATAGGGCAAACAGGCCGCAGGCGGGCTACGTGGGAGATCGCTCCAGCTGATGCCGCTTGGCTGCGTTTCCGGCGCCCAGACTGCCGTTAAGCAGCTTTTACAAAGATTTGTGGAGACTTCGTGGCATACTGTGATGGTGCTGAGCCGGGGGACTATCCCCCGAAACCACCATCTGTCAGGAGGTCACATGAGACTCACCACCCCCAAGAAGGCCGCACTTGTCGTTGCTGCCTCGCTCGCCCTCTGCGCCGCCGTTGTTCTGCCGGGATGCGGTGGAGGTGGTTCTAGTGCTCCTGATGGTGACTCTGTTGAGTCTGAGGTCGAAAGTGTCCACAGCTCTGCTGAGAACATCGCCGACGAGGTCTCCAGCAGCTTTGAGGATGTCATTGACAACGGGTTTAGCGCCGACTCCATCGTTGACTGGACAGATAGTCTCATCGACCTCATGCCCGAGGAGGCAATCGACGCTGCTCTCGAGCAGAGCGGGATGTCTCGATCGGAGTTCAGCGAGAAGCTGGGCGACACGTTTGGCTCCACGGGCATTGACCAGCTGGGCGCCCTGCTCGACTACATTGACATGGAGATCACCTTTGAGGTCGGCGACGAGCTGAGCTCCAGCGAGCTCGACGACATTAACACCACCTTCTCCGAAGACGTTGAGGCCGACATTGAGGCGACCTCTGGCTACCACCTCAGCATGGACATGACCATGACGGTGCTCGAGGACGTGGGCGGCGCCGAGGCGGGCGAGACCGAGTCCCAGACCCAGGATGAGAGCGGCATCTACGTCATCGAGATTGATGACTCCTGGTACGTGTGGATGGGCTAGGGATAGCTGCATCTCGAGCGCCTCGGACGAGCTGCCCGGGGCGCTTTCATACGCGTTGGCAATCAGCGGAGTTTGTATAGGAATCGAGGTTATCCATCATGATTTGCCCTAAGTGCGGCAACAGCCTTCCTGAAGGCGCGGCGTTCTGCCCCAGCTGCGGGTCGACGCTCGGCGACGCTTCTGCACCTCAGTCCAGCTTCCAGCAGCCTGCGTCCCAGTCGCCCTTCCAGTCCACGAGCCAGTCTCAGTCTCCCTTCCAGCCCCAGGGCCAGTCCCAATCCCCCTTCCAGCAGCCTGCGTCCCAGTCGCCCTTCCAGCCCCAGGGCCAGTCTCAGTCGCCCTTCCAGCGGCAGGCGTCGTCTGACTTCCAGCAGCAATCGAAGGGACAGTCTCCCTTCCAGCCCCAGTCACCGTCCTCTTTCCAGTCCCAGGGTCAGTCTCCCTTCCAGCAGCAGGCCCCCTCTGGCTTCCAGCCGTCCAACCCCGGTGGTCCCAACGACCCCTCTTCCCAGTCCTACTACCAGCCCTCGGGGTCTGGTTACTTCAACGACCCCGCCCCCAAGAAGAAGAGCAAGAAGCCGCTTATCATCGGCATCGTCGCGGGCGTCGTCGCGCTCATCGCGATCGTGCTCCTAGTCATCTTTGTCGTGCTTCCCGCCTTCAGCGGCGGCTCGGAGGGCGAGAAGGGCGGTGCCCCCGTTACCAGCGAGCAGAAGGCCGACGGCGTCCATGACTCGGTCGACGGCATCATCGACGAGATGAACGACAGCACCGACAAGCTGATCGCCGGAAAGTTCAGCACCGACGCCTACGACGAGTGGATCGACGTCATCGGCGACTTGGCGCCCAAGGATGCCAGGGAGGCCTTCATCGATGGTGCCGGCGACGAGACCGGCATCGAGGAACTCGGAGCGCTTCTCGACTACATGGACATGGAGATCGTCTTTGACCAGGGCGAGGAGCTGAGCTCGAGTGAGCTCGACGACATCAATGATGAGCTTGCCGATGCGGGCTCAAGCGCCGAGGCCACGTCTGGCTACAACGTCAGCATGGAGATGACCGCAACGCTGCTCGAGGACATGAACGGGTTCGAGGCGGGCGAGACCCAGTCCGAGACCCAGGACGAGAGCGATCTCTACATCATCGAGATCGACGGCTCCTGGTATCTCTGGGGCTAAGACAATCGTTTCATCGGGGCAGCCCGGGCAACATGCTCGTGGCGGCCCCGTTGCTTTGCCTGCTGGCTTTAATGTGAAACCTCACCTGTAAACGTTGGAGGTAGCACCATGATTTGCCCGAACTGCGGAAGCACGGTTCCCGAGGGCACGGCATACTGCCCGGTCTGCGGATCCGCCACCAGCCCCTCCTGGCCCACCGGCCCCCAGCAGGGCGGTCCTGCTCCTCAGCAGCCCTACCAGCAGGCTAACGGCCAGTACCCCACGGGCCAGTATCCGATGGGACAGCATCCCATGGGGCAGGGTTCTGGCATGCCGGGACAGTTTGGCCCCGGACAACCCTACGGAATGACTCCCTATGGCGGCCAGCCGCCCAGGAAGAGCAAGGGTCCGCTGATCGCGGCTATCGTCGGCGGCATCGTCGCCGTGGCGGCGATAGTGCTCGTCGTGGTCTTTCTCGTCATCCCGGCGGTTACCGGCGGAGGCTCCGCCGACGAGGGCCACAACGAAGAGATCTCCGAGTCAAAGGACGACGAGCGCCGCGGGGAAGAGGATGACGAGACCGGATCTGACGCGATTGACGGGGGTCTGAGCTCCGCGGACCGCGTGGCTCGGGAGATCGGCAGGCTGGAGGAGGAGTGCTGGAGCTCGGACCTCACTGAGAGCGACGCTGCCGATTACGCCGACGGAGTCAGCAATCTCATGCCTCCGGGGGCCTTTGACCAGTTCCTGAGTGACAACGGCATCTCCCGCGATGACTTTGAGAGCAACCTCGTGCTCTCAGGGCAGCAGATCCAGGGAACCTCAACGCCGACTATCGACGATTTTGAGGTTGGTTCCTCGTTTGACGAGGACGACCTGGACGACGCGAGCTCCCAGCTCAGATCCCTCGGCTATACCGTGGATGACGGCTATGTGCTGACTCCGCTCTCAAACGGTCAGAGGATGGTTTCGTCCGGGCTCGATTACTGCGCCGTCGAGATCGACGGCTCGTGGTTCCTCTGGTTCAGGGTGACCGCATAGCAATCGAGAGGGCGCGACTTTACAGATTCAACTAAGGAGCCCCGAATGAAATGTTCAGGCTGCGGCGGGCAGATTCCCGATAACTCTGCCTTCTGCCCTTTCTGCGGAACCCCGCTGGCGCAGAACCCAGGTCAGCCAGCCGATCTGGTCAGAGGCATGCAGGGCGCTCCAGCTCCTCACGATTCTTGGACCTCATACTCCGGCATGCCCTGCCCCTGCAACCCCTATGACGCCACGCTTGTTGGTTCACCTGCTCCGCAGGGCGCGACACCCCCTCCCGCTCAGAATCGGAAGGGGCGAGCTCCTCTGGTCGCCGCCATCGTCTCTCTCGCCGTCTCCCTTGTGGCAGTGGCGCTTGTCGTTCTTCTCGTGGTTGTCCCTAAGGTCAGCGAGGGGAGCACCCCTGCTGAGGAAGAACGGCTGGAACAGGGGGACGATGCGGGTGACAAGGACGAGGCTGACGAGAGGGACGACGCGGGCGACAAGGACGACGCCGACAGGGCTGACGACAAAGGTGACGCCGACGACAGGGACGATTTGATCCCCAGCGGTGGACTTGCCTCCGCAGACGAGATCGCCACTGAGCTCACGGACTCCTTTGTGCCGGTGACCGAGAACTCCTTTGACATCGAAAGGGTTCGCGACTGGGGCCTTGTTGTTCTCGACCTCATGCCACCTGCGGTGACGGATACGTTTGAGCTCTATGGATATACCAAAGACGACATCGCGGACGCCCTTGCCGGTTCCTTTATCAGCGCGGACATTGGGGCCTATGCGGAGATGTTCGAGATCGTTGACGCCAGGTTCGAGTTCTATGTCTCGGGTGACATGTCACAGGACGATCTTGACTTGGTCTCACTTGACCTTGCGGCCTTTGGCGCTGATGCTGAGATCACCGACGGCAAATGGGTTGGCATGCGGGCGACGGGATCCTTTGGCGGCGAGGAGATGAGCGAGGAGACCGACGTCATTGGCTACTGTGCAATCGAGCTTGATGGTAGCTGGTACTTCTGGAGCACCTCCGTCGATGACGATGGGGTTGCAATAGAGATGCCGGAAGACGTCTCGGTCTCCTGAGGCGGCCAGTCGGGCTCAGGTCCTTCTCGACCCTCACGCCTCCTCGGGCGCGCGGGCGGAGTCGCCGGGCGTGATGGTCATCGACTGGAAGCGGTGCGCCATGTAGGCGTCGTCGTAGTGCTCGGCGTAGAACTCCTCGATGGGGGAGCTGGGCGCGATGCCGCTCTCGCGCTGATACCAGCACTCGAGGGCTTGGAGCGTCATGATGCCGTTCACCAGCATGAGTGCGGCGCAGAGCGCGGTCACGGAGTAGCGCATCTTCCACGGGATGAGGTTGATGAGCTTGAGCAGCCAGGGCAGGCAGAGCTTGATCCACGCCAGGCCGAGTACGCCCCACATGCACATGAAGAGCGTCGAGGTGCGCCCGCCAAAGATCACGGCGATGGGGTCCGGGAAGAGCCCGAAGATGGTGGAGCCCGAGTAGCTCCAGGCCTCGGCGCCAAAGCCGACCTGCATGAACCATGCCGTCGCCGCCTCGAAGAGGCCACCGATCACCGCGGACACCAGGAAGATGATCACGGGGCTCGCCTTGTAGAAGCGGTTCAGCGCCACGGTCATGAGCACGGCGCCAAAGCCGTAGATGGGCGAGAAGGGCCCGTAGAGCATGCCGGCGCGGTCCTGGTAGACGCCCGGGTCCACCACGACCATGTGATAGACGGTCTCGATGACGAGGCCCAGCACGCAGCAGACCACGAAGACCCAGAACAGGTTGAAGAAGTCCAGCTCGATGAAGCCGCGGTCTCCCTTGGCGCGTCCGAGCGTGCCAGCCTCGGCAGCCTCCTCGGTCTCCATGTCCCGCAGCTTGCGCTGGAGCTGGCGTTCCGAAATGAGCGTGGGGTCGATGGTGGAGGCGATGACAATGAGGATGAGCAGGCGGATGCCGTCATAGACGAGGTTGTCGCCAAAGCCGTTGAGCATGATTTCGAGGAGGCCGCTCACGATGTTCACGGCTATGAGGCCGTAGGCGATCTGCGCGACGTGTCTGCGCCGGTTCTTGAGCATGAGGACGCCAAAGGCGACGTAGCCGACGGAGCCCACGACAAACATCACGAGCTGGAGTATGGCGAGCGTCATCGTGAGCGTGACGTCATGGCTCTCGCGGAAGAGCTTGGCGCCGTATTGGATGAGCGGCACCATGATGAGCGCCATGATCACGAGCACCGCTGCGGCGGTGACGAGGCAGTAGACGCCGTAGAGCTTGAGGAGTATCGAGATTTTGCGGCTCTCGGCGGGTGCGGAGGCTTCGTGGGCGCTCATGTGTCTCCTTTTGGCGCAGGGTGGGACCGGGGATGCGTAGCCCCATCGTACCCAGAAAGAAGCGCCGCCTGTCCGGGGAGTGCCGTTCGGCGGAATCTGCTCGTTAGCTGAAAGCTCGACGAGTAGAGTGAGGGTAGGCCTATCGCCCATCTTGACCCGTATTGGAGGCTGCCATGTTCTGTCCCCACTGTGGCAACACACTGCCCGACGGTAGCAGGTTCTGCGGAAAATGCGGTGCCCAGCTGAATCCCGACTCCGGCACTTCGGCGGGCTTCGGTAGCCAGGCGGGGGTAGGTTCGCAGCCCGGCGGAGGATATGGGGCTGGGCCTGGGATGACGCCCGGCGGCGGATACGTTCCCGGCGCGGGACCGCAGCCGGGTGGCGGCTTTGCGCCCGGCTCCATGACGGGCGTTCCCGGCAATTCGTTTGGCGGTCCTCAGAACAGGCCCAAGAAGGCACCCGTCGCCCTCATCGTTGCCGCGGTTGCCGTGGTGGCGGTCGTGGCCCTGGTCATCTTTGGCATCACGCGCTGCGTGGGTGGCGGCAGCAAGGGGTCTGCGCAGGGCGTGGCGAACTCCATTGACGCAGCGTATACGAAGGTCTTCGATGGAAACTTCTCCTCTGATTCCATTACGGCTGCAGTTGACCAGCTGATGGGCCTCATGCCGCCCGAGGCGGTCAACTCGATGATGGATGAGAGTGGCATCTCCCGCGAAGAGCTTCGCGACCAGATCCAGAGCGCTTTCGGGCCCATCGATCAGTACACCGCATATCTCAGCTTGGTCGACTTTGACCTTGAGGTGAAGCTGGGAGACAAGCTCGAATCCAGCGAGCTTGACAGCATCGACTCGCGCCTCGAGGACTTCGACGTGAGCTCCTCCGCTTCCGAGGGCTACCACGTCTCGCTGGCCGTGGAGGTCTCCGCGATGGGGCAGTCCTACAACGAGGAGATGGATGAAAGCGGGATGTACATCATCCACCTTGATGATGGTTGGTACCTCTGGATTAACATGTAGCGCTTTGGCAAAGGACTTTGCGTTACCCGAGAGGGACGGGGCGGACCTGGTCTGTCCCGTCCCTTCGTTGTGAGGGCATGCAAATCGGGGGCGGCCCCATCTTCATATGGCTCAATTAGGGTGTGCGCGAGAATAAAACCATGATGGTCTTCTCGCCAATGCTCTGAGCTGCGGAAATGGCGAGAAGGACCTCATATCAGGATTCGAAATGTGTGCACAACCTTATTCCGTGGCGGGAGGAACTAAGACCTTGTGTTGACGTTACATAATACGTAACGTACTATAGTGTGCAACGATAAGAGAAGGAGGCGCCATGACCAAGAAGACCCTGGACATCACGACGCGCGAGCAGCTGGACGTCTACATGAACCCGCAGCGCCAGCGCCTGCTTCACGAGATGCAGGTCCTCGCGCGGCCGGCCACGTGCAAGCAGCTTGCCGACGCCATGGGCATCTCCGCCTCCTCGGTCACTCACCACATGAAGAAGCTCGAGTCGCTGGGTCTGGTGGAGCTCGACCACACCGAGGTCATCCGCGGCATCACCGCGCGCTACTGGCGGGCCGTGCCCACGGACGTCTCGCTGCGCGCCAACGAGGCCGGGGACCTCCAGGAAGAGAAGATGTTCCTCGTGGACTACCTCAACCAGCAGGTCTTTGCGGGGCTGCGCGCCTATACCGCGTCGGACGCAGTGGAGCGCGAGAAGGAGCTGGGCCTTGCTCACGGCGAGCTGCTCAGCGGCGTGATGTACCTCACGGAGGACGCGGCGCGGGAGTTCCAGGACGTCGTGCGCGCGTTTGTCGAGAAGTACGACCAGCCGCAGGAGGGCGCGGTGCCCTGGGAGTTCAGCGTGGCATGCTACCCGCATCGGAGCCTCCCGGCGTAAGTGCCGCCTCCGCGCGACCATCCACACAACCCAGTTTGCAAAGACCCGTCAGGGGAGGGGTTCGTCATGGAGAAGAACCGCGTTCTGCCCGTCTCGCACGCGCTCGTGTTCCTGCTGATTCATCTGGGGACGGGCCTTGCGGCGCCCGTGCTCTCGCTCATGCTGCTGGCTCGCGGGGCCACGTTGGCGACGCTGCCTTTCGTGACGGGCGTGACGACTGTGGTCACGTGCCTCTGCGAGGTGCCGAGCGGTGTCGTCGCGGATGTGCTGGGGCGCCGTCGTGTCTTCGCGCTCTCGATGGCGCTGCAGGTGGCGACCTACGTGGTGCTGCTCGCGACCCCGAGCCTCGCTGTGGTGGCGGTCTCGGGCACCCTGCGCGGGCTTGCGCTCGCGGCACGCACGGGGACGCTCGAGGCGGTCGAGCTGGATCGCGTGGTGGCGGGGCACACGGATGCCGCGGCGCGTCTCGCCGCGCTCGACGCGCTCAACGGGAGGCTCGCGCTGCTGGAGTCCGCGGGTGTGGGCGCGGGTGCCATCGCCGGTGGCGTGCTGGCTGCGCTCGACCCCAGCTACGTGTTGCTCATTGGCTGCATCATCGCATCCGGGGCGGCCGCGCTGACGGGCGGCCTGGCGCTCTTCCCGCCGGACGCGCGCTCGAGCGCCCCGGCGCGCGAGCGACTGCGCGCCACCCTCGCAGACATGCGCTCGACGCTTGCCCGGCCGGGCGAAATCCGCCTGGTGCTAGCCGCGTCCGCCTCCGCTGGCGTGGTGATGGTCGCCGTGGAGACGTACTGGCAGCTCGCCTTCGAGGGCCTCGTGGGCGCGGGCGGCACGTGGCTGCTCGGCTTTGTCAACTGCGCAGGCATGGGTGCGGCCGCGCTCGGCAGTGCGGCGGCGATGCGCTGGGGGAGCGTGGCGTTTGGCATGCACGGGCGGCGCGGGCTCTACCTGGCGCTGCAGGTGACGGCGATCGTCTGCCTCGCGCTCTTCTCGGCAGCTGCGAGCGTGCCCGTGTTCGTGGCCGTCTACGTGGCGCTCTACCTCACGCTCGGTGCGCGCAGCGTTATCGAGCAGACCGTGCTCCACAATGCCGTCCCCTCGCGCGAGCGCTCCGGCATGGCGTCCGTGCAGTCGATCGCCTTGCGCGCCGGCGGCCTCGCGGGCTCGGCGGCGAGCGGGCCGGCCGTGGCGGCGCTCACGCTCACCGGCGCCTGGCCAGTCCTCGCGGCGCTTGCCGTCGTGCTCGCTGCGCTTGGCTGCGGGCGTCGCAGCCCTCTCGCTTCCGAGTGAGCGCCCTGCCCCCCGGCAACCTTTCTTCCTCCGACAACCGCCCTGCCCCCGGGCAACCTTTCATCCTCCGGGTACGTACGAAGTTGAAAGACTGACGTTCTTCTCGCCAGCTCTTTGACCTGCGCTTTTATGATTGCACGGTACCGTATAAGTCATGCAACTACGTACGTACCCGGAAATGGGGGCATGCTCGGACGACATACCCGGAAATGGGGGGGCATGCTCGGACGACGTACCCGGAAGAGAGGGGCAAACCAGGGCGAGAAGGACGTCGGCCCGTCATCGGGGCGCGTGTGTGCTGAAGCCTGAAAGTTATTCTCGGTTAACAGTCGCTCCAAAATAGTTTACTCTGCCTAACAGATGGAGACGGACGTGAGGGGCGACGACACGTGATGATCGACAAGCGGCTCATCGGAATCGTGCCGGGGAGCATGAGGTACGTGGGCGCGAGCGTGGCCCTGCAATGGGCGTCGCTCGTGGCCAACATGGGCATGGTGCTCGTCATCTGTCGGACGCTCTCCGCGCTCTGGGCGGGCGCGGCGGACGAGAAGGACCTCGTGCTTCTCGCCGTCTGCGTGGTCGTGGCGGCAGTCATGCGCGGGCTTGCCGCTTTGGGCTCCGCGCGTATGGGGTTTCTCGCCAGCCGTGAGGTCAAGCGCACGCTGCGCCATCGCATCTACGATAAGCTCCTGCGCTTGGGGCCGAGCTACCGCGAGGACGTTCGCACCTCAGAGGTCGTGCAGGTGGCCGTGGAGGGATGCGATCAGCTCGAGACCTACTTCGGCGCGTACCTGCCGCAGTTCTTCTACGCCATGCTCGCGCCGCTCACGCTCTTCGTGGCCCTGGCCTTTGTGAACGTGCCGGCGGCCGTGGTGCTGCTCGTGTGCGTGCCGCTCATTCCCGTGGCCATCGCCGCGGTGCAGACCTGGGCAAAGAAGCTGCTCGGCCGCTACTGGGGGCAGTACACCGAGCTCGGCGACACGTTCCTGGAGAACCTGCAGGGCCTCACCACCCTCAAGGTCTACCAGGCCGATGAGTTCAAACAGGTTGAGATGAACGAGCAGGCCGAGAAGTTCCGGCGCATCACGATGCGCGTGCTCACAATGCAGCTCAACTCCATCACGATCATGGACCTCGTGGCGTACGGCGGGGCGGCAGCGGGCGTGGCGGTGGCGCTCACGCAAATGGCGGCGGGCGCGGTGGACTTGGGCGGGTGCCTGGCCATCATCCTGCTGGCGGCCGACTACTTCATCCCCATGCGACAGTTGGGGTCGTTCTTCCACGTGGCCATGAACGGCATGGCGGCGAGCGAGAAGATCTTTAGGCTGCTGGGTCTGCCGGAGCCGCCGGCGGGCGGTGCCGCGTTTCCCGTGAGCTGCGACGTGCGCGCCTGCGACCTGCGCTTCTCCTACGACGGCGAGCGTGAGGTGCTGGACGGCGTGAGCCTGGACGTGCCGGCTGGCGGCTTCGCGGCCGTGGTGGGCGAGTCCGGCTGCGGCAAGTCCACGCTCGCGGCGCTCCTGCTGGGGAGGCTGCGCGGGTACGCGGGGTCGCTCACGGTGGGCGGCGTTGAGGTTGGCTCGCTCGACGCGACCGACCTGCTCGCCCACGTGACGTACGTGGGTCACGAGAGCTACCTCTTCAAGGGAACGGTGCGCGAGAACCTGCTGGTCGCGGCCCCGGGTGCGAGCGACGATGCGCTCTGGGTCGCACTCGAGGCCACGCGCCTGGCGGGCTTCCTGCGCAGCGAGGGCGGGCTGGACACGACGCTCGCGGAGCGTGGCTCCAACCTCTCCGGCGGCCAGCGCCAGCGCCTAGCCATCGCCCGCGCGCTCTTGCACGAGACGCCGGTCTATGTCTTTGACGAGGCCACCTCCAACGTGGATGCGGAGAGTGAGGACGCCATCATGGACGCCGTCCGCAGCCTGGCCGGCCGCGCGACGGTAATCCTCATCTCGCACCGCCTGGCAAACGTGGTGGGGGCCGACAAGATCTTCGTGCTCGACGGCGGACGCGTGGTGGAGCACGGGCGCCACGACGAGCTGGTCACTGCAGGCGGCCGCTACGCAACGCTCTGGCGCGCCCAGCGCGAGCTCGAGGAATACGGCGCGGCGAAGGGGATGGTCGCATGAAGGTGATGCTTCGGCTCGTGGGACTGGTGCGCCCGCTCATGGGATTCATGGTGCTGGCCATCCTCATGGGGCTTCTCGGCCACGTCTGCGCGGCGGCGATCACGGTGCTCGGCGGATACGGCGTGCTCGCGGTGCTCGCGGACGGCGCGGCGGCCCCGCTCGCGGGCCTCGTCGTGGCGATGGCGGTCTGCGCCGTGGCGCGCGGGCTTCTCCGCTACGGCGAGCAGGCGTGCAACCACTTCATCGCGTTCAAGCTGCTCGCGCTCGTCCGCGACCGCGTGTTCCAGGCGCTGCGCCGCCTGGCCCCGGCCAGGCTCGAGGGGCGCGACCGCGGCGACCTCATCTCGCTTATCACCTCGGATATCGAGCTCCTCGAGGTCTTCTACGCGCACACCATCTCGCCGGCGGCGATCGCGCTGCTCTTCTGCGCGGGCGCCTGCGCCTTCATCGGGAGCTTCCACCCTGCGCTTGCCGTTGTGGCTGCGGCGTCGTATCTCGCCGTGGGCGTGGCGTGCCCGCTCGTCGCGGCGCGTCTCGCCGGGGACGCCGGCGCGCGCTTCCGCGCCGGTGCGGGCGAGCTCTCGAGCTTCGTGTTGGAGAGCCTGCGCGGCCTGGACGAGATCCTGCAGTACGGCGCGGGCGCGGAGCGCCTGGCCCAGATGGACGAGCGGTCCCGCGCGCTCGCCGCGGACGAGGAGCGCATGAAGCGCTCCGCCGGGCGCGCGACGGCGCTCACCAACACCGTCATTCTCGCCTGCGATCTGGTCATGCTTCTCGTGGCGGCGGCGCTTCACCGCGCCGGTGCCGTGAGCTTTGACGGCGTGCTCATCCCCGTGATCGCGCTCATGAGCTCATTTGGACCGGTGGTGGCGCTCGCGAACCTGGGCTCCACGCTGCAGCCCACCCTCGCGGCGGGGGAGCGCGTGCTCGCCATCCTGGACGAGGAGCCGGTAACGCCTGAGGTTACGGGCGAGAAGCACGTGGGCTTTGACGGCGCCGCCGCCAGCCACGTGAGCTTCTCCTACGGAGACGAGCGCGTGCTCACGGAAGTTTCGCTCGCGGCCCCTGCCAGCCAGATCGTGGGCATCACCGGCCGCTCCGGCTCCGGCAAGTCAACGCTGCTGCGCCTGTTCATGCGGTTCTGGGACGCGGACGAGGGGAGCGTCTCCGTCTCTGGGCGCGACGTGCGGCACGTGGACACGGCCAACCTGCGCAAGCTGGAGTCTCTCGTCACGCAGGAGACCCACCTCTTCCACGACAGCATTCGCAACAACCTGCGCATCGCGCGCCTCGACGCCACGGACGAAGAGATCGAGGCGGCATGCCGCAAGGCCTCGGTCCACGACTTCGTGATGAGCCTGCCGGCGGGCTACGACACGCCGATCGGCGAGCTCGGCGACACCCTCTCCGGCGGCGAGGTGCAGCGCCTGGGGCTCGCGCGCGCCTTCCTGCACGACGCCCCCTTCATGCTGCTCGATGAGCCCACGAGCAACCTCGACAGCCTGAACGAGGCCGTCATCCTGCGCTCCATTGCCGAGGAGCGCGCCGGGCGGACGGTTCTTCTCGTCTCCCATAGGCCGTCCACGATGCGCATCGCCGACACCGTGGTCAGCGTTGAGGACGGGAGGGTCAGCTGATGGCGCGCAGGCCCGACACCGCGCGCGTGGCGGCCAAGCGCGAGCGCGAGAAGCGCATGGTGTCCGAGATGATCGCGCTCTACTGCCGCAAGCGCCACGGCACGCGCGCCGGCGAGCTCTGCCCGGAGTGCGCCGAGCTCGCGGAGTACGCGCGGCAGCGCAGCGACCGCTGCCCCTTCATGGAGACCAAGACCTTCTGCTCCAACTGCCGCGTGCACTGCTACAAGCCGGAGATGCGCGAGAAGATCCGCGAGGTCATGCGCTTTTCGGGCCAGCGCATGATCTTCCATCACCCCGTGGCGGCCGTCCGCCACCTCATAGAGACCAAGGTCGAAATGTTACGAAGGGACTGTCCCTTCGTAACATCGAGAGGAGACGCATGAAGGTGAAGAAGGCGCTGCTCGTTGCGCTGGGCTGCGTGGGGCTCGGACTGGGGGCCGTAGGCGCGGTGGTTCCGCTGCTGCCGGCGTTTCCGTTTTTGATGCTCGCGGCGTTCTGTTTTGCCAAGAGCTCGGAGCGGCTGCACGCGTGGTTCACGGGCACCAAGCTCTACAAGAAGAACCTCGAGAGCTACGTGGCCGGCCAGGGCATGGACTGGGCCACCAAGATCCGCGTGATGGTCACCGTGACCATCCTCATGTCAATCGGCTTTGTGATGATGCACCAGGTCCGCGTGGGCCAGATCGTGCTGGCGTGCGTGTGGGTGTTCCACATCCTGTACTTCTGCTTCGGCGTGAAGACCCGACGAGTGCTGGCGGAGGCGTAAGCGGCGGGCGAGAAGAACGTGGGCTCGCAAGGAGGTTGCCATGATCAACGTCATTATCGTTCTGGCCGTGGTGGCGGTCGTCCTTCTCGCCGCCCAGCGCTACCTGCGGACGCTCCGCCGGGGCGGCTGCGGCTGCGGGTGCTCGGGCGGGGACGCTGGGTCTCACGTCGCGCGCCCGACGGTTGCCGACACCAACGAGGCGCACTACCCCTACGCGGCAGACCTCACCGTCGAGGGCATGCACTGCGAGCACTGCCTCGCCACGGTGGAGACCGCACTCGACGACATCGGCGGCGTTTGGGCCCGCGCGACCCTGCCCGACCACGTGCGCGTGCTCTCCAAAGACCCGATCGATCGCGCTGCGCTCGCCGCCGCGGTGGAGTCCGCCGGCTACCGCGTGGTGGGGTAGGCGAAGGTCGATAGACGTCGCTCCGCTCAAAACGCGTCTCGCAGATACAGATATTTCTCGATTTCGTGTATTTGAATTACATGAAATCGAGAAATATCTGTATGATGAATGCAGAAACCAGAGACGTAGGGAGGGCCGTCATTGAAGCGTGCGATTGAGCGGCAGATTGAGCTTTGGGCGCAGCGGCCGGAGCG
>CASFQX010000021.1 GCA_949296375.1 uncultured Olsenella sp. | reverse complement strand
GCCGCGAGCGCCGGCATCCCACGCCGACCACGCCATCGCATCGAGCGCCGAGGTGCCGTAGAGGGGCAGCCCCGCGCCGCACGCGAGGCCCTTGGCAGTGGCGATGCCGATGCGCACGCCCGTGAACGAGCCGGGGCCGCGTCCCACGAGCACGGCGTCGAGGTCGCCCATCGCAAGGCCGGCGTCGGCAAGCGCCTGCTGCGCCGTGCTCACCAGCTCCACGTTGGCCTGGCGGCGACACATGTGGTCGCGCGCGGCCAGCACCGTCACGGAGCCGTCCGCGCCCATGCGCCCGACGGCGCAGGCCAGCATGTCCGTGGACGTGTCCAGCGCAAGGATGGTCTTCTCGCTCATTCACAGCTCTTCTCGCTCGGAGGTTCAACCCTTCTAGTGTAGTCAAACCCCGGACAAGGCGGGCCTGCCGCGCTTCTCCCTACGCGACCTTTGCGGCCGCAAATCTCTGCCGAGCTTTTGGGTTTTCCCAGTTGCGCGAAAAACTCGCATGACTTTTGTGAGGCCAACACCACGGCCCTGCGTCACGAGCTCATCTGGGCGTGCTCGGCGGCGACAGCGTCAATCAGCTGCACGAGCGGCCAAGCGCGGTTGACCTTCGTGAGCAGCGCCTTCGCGCCCACGACGCAGCCGGCCTCGCGCGAGCGGGCGAGAAACTCGTTCACCTGCGCGTCGCTCAGACCGCAGAGCAGCACAAACTCCTCCACCGCCGGCTCCGGGCCCGCGTACGGCATCACCGCCTGCCGGAACCCCGGCATCCGCGCGAACGCGCCCGCCGGGTCGCCCAGGCGCTCGTACCCGGCAGTGCGCGCCACCACTCCCATCTCGCGCAGCACGCCGCGCACCGCCGCACCCTTCTCGCCAGAAGGGTCAAGCCCCCAGAGCACCGCGCATGGCACGGGCCCCGAGGGCTTGACCTTCTTCGATCCGGCGGATCCGGCGGCCTTCTTCCTAGGCCTGCCAGCCATTAGCCGAAGTAGCGCTCGAGCAGGCCCTTGAGAGCCTTGCCGTGACGGGCCTCGTCGCGAGCCATCTCGTGGACGGTGTCGTGGATGGCGTCGAGGTTGTTCTTCTTGGCGCAGGTTGCCAGCTCAACCTTGCCGGCGGTGGCGCCGAACTCGCAGTCAACGCGCCAGGCGAGGTTGGCCTTGGTGTCGGCCTTCATGTTGGGCTCGAGCTCCTCGCCGAGCAGCTCGGCGAACTTGGAGGCGTGCTCGGCCTCCTCGTAGGCGGCCTTCTCCCAGTAGAGGCCGATCTCGGGGTAGCCCTCGCGGTGGGCGATGCGCGCCATGCAGAGGTACATGCCGACCTCGGAGCACTCGCCGTTGAAGTTGGCCTTGAGCTGCTCGAGGATGTAGGCCTTGTCCTCGTCGGAGATGTCGGGGTTGTCCTTGACGGTCTTGCCGTAGATGCCGTACTCGTGCTCGGCGGCGAGCTTGAGCTCACCCTCGACCTTCTCGAACATGCTGGCCGGAGCCTTGCAGACCGGGCACTCCGCCGGCGGCTCGGCGCCCTCGTAGATGTAACCGCAGACCTTGCAGACCCACTTGTCCATCGTGAAACCTCCTTGTTGTGTCGGTGGCGGGGCCACGCCCCACCCCTCTCCTATGCACGCGGCTCAGGCACTCGCCCGGGCCGTTGTTGCCTCGTCG
Source organism: uncultured Olsenella sp. (assembly GCA_949296375.1). Classification (GTDB taxonomy): domain Bacteria; phylum Actinomycetota; class Coriobacteriia; order Coriobacteriales; family Atopobiaceae; genus Thermophilibacter. The sequence goes on along the minus strand of CASFQX010000021.1, from coordinate 7,846 downwards.
TTCTTCTCGGCCGCCTGGCACGCGGGGCACACGCCGTCAAACTGTAGCGTGTGACCGCAGATCGCATAACCGGACGCATGCTCGGCCATGCGCTCCACGCACTCGTCGAGCACAGGGACCATCACGTCGTCAACGCGACCGCAGCGGACGCAACGGGCGTGGTAGTGCGCGAACGCCTGGTGATCAAAGCGATCAGCGCCGTTGTTGATGCGCACGCGTCCGATGACTCCCTCGTCGGCAAGCCTCCCCAGCGTACGATAGACGGTCGCGCGGCCAACGCTGGGATGCTCCGCGTGAACGGCCTCGTAGACCTCGTCGGCGGTGGGATGGTTGGCAAGCGTACGCAGCGCATCGGCGATGATCTGGCGCTGCACGGTGTTCCTCGCTGGCATGTCCCACCTCCTTTTGGTCTGGAGACATCATAGCATATTGAGACTAAGTATCAACTGAGATTTATTCTCAATTTAGAGAGTGGCGATAAGTTCCTCGCCTCGCGCGTCGTGCGCGACCAGGCGCACCTCGCGCGGAGGCTCCTCACCCGGCGCCGCCTCGTCATCGAGCCGCGTCACGAACACATCCACGCGCGCCTCGCCGATCTCATCCGCAAACTGCTCGCCCCACTCGATCGAGCACACGCCGTCGACGCCGAGCACGTCAAAGATGCCCGTGTCCTCCAGCTGGTCGGGGTCGTCCAGGCGATAGAGGTCAAAGTGGTAGAGCGGCATCTCGGCACCCTCGTAGACCATCTCGATCGTGAACGTGGGGCTCGTGACGTCGTCGGTCACGCCCATGCCCGCGGCGATGCCCTTGGTGAGCTGGGTCTTGCCCGCGCCGAGGTCGCCCGTCAGCACGAGCACGTCCCCGGCGGCGAGCGCATGCCCCAGCCGCTCGCCCAGCGCGATCGTCTCCTCGCGCGAGCCCGTACGGAAGACCTTCTCGCTCACTGCGCACCTCCCTGGAACGCCTCGCCGCCCGCGGGGTGCTCCGCGAGCCACTTCCCCACCATGCGCAGGTCCGCCTCAAGCAGCGGCTGCCAGTCGGAGTGGTAGATGCATGCCGCCGGGTGGAAGGTCGGGCACACCGTAAAGTGCCCGGTCTGATAGAGCTGACCTCGCAGCGACGTCACGCCCGCGTTCGTGCGCAGCACAAACTGGGACGCGAAGTTGCCCAGGCACACGATGACGTCGGGCCAGATGGAGCGGATCTGCTCGCGCAGGAAGGGCGCGCAGGCCTCGATCTCCTCCGGCTTGGGGTTGCGGTTTCCGGGCGGGCGGCACTTCACCACGTTGGCGATGTAGATCTCGTCACGCGTGAGGCCAGCGCAGCTGAGAAGTGCGTCCAGCTTGTGACCGGCGGCGCCCACGAACGGCTCTCCCTGCAGGTCCTCGTTGCGGCCGGGACCCTCGCCGATGAACATCACGCGCGCGTGCGGGTTGCCCACGCCAAAGACGAGGTTCGTACGCGTGGCGCCCAGCGGGCAGAGCTGGCAGTTGCCCATGAGGTCGCGAATCTCCTGCAGCGAGACCTCGCGCGGGCCCTGGTGCTCGTGGCCTGGTATGTGCATGACGGACATGAGGTCGAGCCCCCTTCTCTCGGCGGCGGTGCCGCCCGTGGCCGTCCCCTTACGTGTAGATCTTCTCAAGTCTCATCCCAAAGTCGCAGACGACCTCGTAGTTGATGGTGTTGCGCAGACCAGCCATCTCCTCGGCGGTGATGCACTCCTTGCCGTCGGCACCCAGGATCGTGACCACGTCGCCGTACTCCACGGGCCTCGTGGGGCGATAAGAACGCGTGGTGTTCACGTCCACGGCAAACATGAACTGGTCCATGCAGATGTTGCCCACCTGCCTGCAGCGCGTGCCGTCCACCAGGACGTCCATCTGGTTGGAGAGCTCGCGCGCGAGGCCGTCGGCGTAGCCGATCGGCACAGTGGCAACCTGGACGTTCTTCTTCGGGACGCGCCAGGTGAGCCCATAGCCCACGCCGTCGCCCACGTTGGGGTAGATGACGCGCACCACGCGGCCGCGCACGCTCATGACCGGCTCGAGGTCGATCTGGCCGTAGGTCGTCTCCGCCGGGTGCAGGCCGTAGAGCCCCACGCCCACGCGGCACATGTCGAAGTGGCACTCGGGATGCAGGATGGTTCCCGGCGTGTTGTCGCAGTGGACGAGACCGGTGTCCAATCCGGCACCGTACAGCGCCTCTATCGTCTCGGTGAAGCGGTTGAGCTGGAGGGCAAAGTCCCAGTCGTCCAGCATGTCTGCGGTGGCGAAGTGCGTGAAGGTGCCCGCGCACTCCAAGCCGCGGTGGAAGTCGATCGTGCGGCGCAGCTCAACGGCGTCCTCGCGACGCACGCCGATGCGCGTCATGCCCGTGTCCAGCGCCAGGTGGTAGCGCGCCACGCGCTCGACGGACGCCGCGGCCTCGCCGAGCGCCAAGGCGAAGTCGGCAGTGTAGACCGCCGGCATGAGGTCGTATTCCACGAGCGTGCGCACGCAGTCCACGGGCGGCTCGGAGAGGATGAGGATCGGCCACTCGATGCCCGCCTCGCGAAGCGCCACGCCCTCGGCAACGGTCGCCACGGCAAACTGGCTCGCCCCCGCGGCATGCATGGTCTTGGCACACGGCGCCGCGCCGTGCCCGTAGGCGTCTGCCTTCACCACGCACATCATCTGAACGCCACGCTCGAGCCTCTTCTTGAACGCCGCGGTGTTTCTCCGCAGCGCGGCAAGGTTTACCTCGACCCACGACCAGCGGCTCTCTGGCCCTCGAACACCCTCCACGAAGGACCTCCCCTCAGTCGACGGCCCCGCTACTCGGAGCCAAAGCCGTCGGGAAACGCAACATGCTCGTCAAGCGCGTCCGCGGCGATGCCGATGACGTCGATGACATCCCCTGCCATGACGGCACGCGAACCCACGCGCTCCACCGCGAGCGAGCCGGCATAGGCATGGACCTCGCAGGCATAGGCGGCGAGAAGCACCCAGTCGGCGTCCTCGCCGGCGTGCTGGGCAAGGACGGACGCCATCATGCCAGCAAGCACATCACCGGAGCCGGCGGTCGCAAGGGCGGCCGGGCCAGGCTTGGGGAGAACGGCCTTCTCCACGCTCACGCACGCGGTCGCGGTGCCCTTGGCAACAACCACGAGCTCGGACCCGCCGTCTGCCCACACGATCTCTCGCGCGGCGTCGAGCTGGCCAACGAGGGTGGACACGCCGTCCGGGCGCCCAACGAGCCTGCCCAGCTCACCGCGGTGCGGGGTGAGCACGAGCGGGGCGTCGCGCCGGATGACCTCGGGATACTTGGGAAGCTCGCCATTGGTGAGGCGAGAGATGCAGTTGAGGCCGTCGGCGTCCACCACGAGCGGGACAGAGGTCTCAAGAAGCGCCGAGACGACGGCGGAGCAGCCGCCGCTCGCGCGCATGCCGGGACCAACGAGAACCGCGGAGGCACGCTCGGCGAGCTTGCGAACGACCTCGCAGGCATCCGCCGTGAGCGTTCCCTCGGAGTCCTCGGAGAGCGGCACCACGGGAATCTCGAGGAGGTGCGTCTGGGCGACGGCCGCCGCGGAGGCGGGCATCGCCAGGGTCACGTAGCCCGCGCCCATCCGGGCCGCGGCGCGCGCTGCCATGATGGCGGCACCGGTATAGCGGCGCGACCCTCCCACCACGAGCACCGAGCCACGCGAGTACTTGTCGACGGACGCGGTGCGCGTGGGTACGGCATCGAGATAGTCGACGAGGTCGGTACGCCAGGCGATGGGGTCCTCGTTGGTGACGAGCCGCTCGGTCTGCTCGGCGAGCGGCGCCACCACGATGGCGCCGCACACGTCACGGCCATCGTCGGCCAGCAGGCCGGGCTTGAGCGAGAGCATCGTCACCGTCATGTCGGCAACGACGCAGGCTCCCTCGGCTCGTCCCGTCTGAACAGAGAGGCCGCTCGGAACGTCCACGGAGACCACGCGCGCGGGACACGCGTTTACGCACTCGATCCAGATGTCAAAGGGCGGCCTGACCTCGCCGTGAAAGCCCGTGCCGAGCATGCAGTCAAGGACCACGTCCGTCGTGGCGAGAAGCTCGCTCAGCTCGTCGCGGGACGGCCCCACCGTCACGGGAACGCCGGAGCGCACGGCACTCAGCGCCACCTGGTGAGCAAGGTCTCCGGTCAGGGAGTCGGGGTCTATCGGCGAGACGACCCTGACGTTGACGCCGCGGCCGTGAAGGGCCTCGGCAGCCACCCAGCCGTCGCCGCCGTTGTTGCCCAGGCCCACGAGGACCACGACGTTGTCCACGTCTCCGAGCTCTATTGCCTCGCGCGCCGCCGCAAAGCCGGCACGGTGCATGAGCTCGGAGACACTCACGCCCGCGCGCGTAAGGGCAACCTCGACGCGCTTCACGTCATCGATGTTAAGAACGGGCTGCATATGTTCCACTCCCCCTGGAGGTGTGATTCTGTGTGAGAAGCCGTGGCTTCCTCGAACTAGCATAGCATGATGGCGTTGGGTCTCCCCCGGCCTTGTTGCCCCTCAAGTGGGCGGGTCGGCTACGCGTCGAGCTTCTCGAGCTCCGCCTCCTGCACGCGCTCCAGCTCGTCGAGAACCGCACGAGCCTCCTTGAAGGAGTTGGCGAGCGCGCGCTCGGCGTCGCGCTTGGCGTCCGGCGCCGGACGAACGTCGTCGGTCACCGCGATGGCGTTGGCCACGGCAACGTCATGCGTGTGCGAGATGGAGAGCGCGATCTCACGGATGCCGCGCTCCCTCGCGACCTCGGCCGCCCTGCCGCTGAGAAGAACCTTGGGCCTGCCCGTCTCGTCACGCCCCACAGAGACGTCGCGAAAGCTCACACCCTGAGCAAAACCCGTGCCCAGCGCCTTGACCACCGCCTCGCGCGCCGCGAAGCGCGCGGCATAGTGCTCCGCGGGCCGAGCGCACCTCTCGCAGTACGCGCGCTCCTCGTCCGTGAAGACGCGCCGGGCGAAGTTGGGCCGCCGCTTGAGCACGCGCTCCATGCGGTCGATCTCGAGCATGTCCACGCCGATGCCAGCTGTTGCCATTGCAGCTCCTACTCCACCGTGACGGACTTGGCCAGGTTGCGCGGCTTGTCCACGTCGCAGCCGCGGGCGCGCGCCACGTAGCGGGCGAGCATCTGCAGGTGAACGACCGCGACGATTGGGACGAGAAGCTCGTCGACCACGGGCGGGATCCAAAGGACGTGCTCCACGAGCGAGGCCACGGCCTCGTCACCGTCGGTCGCCACCGCAACGCAGACCGCACCGCGCGCGATGACCTCCTGGATGTTGGAGACGGTCTTGTCGTGCACCCTATCCTCGGGAACGATCGCCACGACGGGGAAGCCCGGCTCGAGAAGGGCGATCGGCCCGTGCTTCATCTCGCCCGCCGGGTACGCCTCGGCGTGGAGGTAGCTGATCTCCTTGAGCTTGAGCGCGCCCTCGTATGCCGTCGTGGAGTTGACGCCGCGCCCCAGGAAGAGCGCGGAGTGGGCACGGCGGAAGATCGGGGCCGCGCGCTTGTCCTGCCACGAGCGGGAGATGACCTCGCGGATGAGGTCGGGCAGGGAGCAGAGGTCGCGGTAGTGACGCTCCACCTCTGCACGGTCCATCTCGCCGCGCGCCTGGGCGAGGCGCAGGGCGAGAAGCGCGCTCGCCACCATCTGCGCCGTGTACGCCTTGGTGGACGCCACGCACACCTCGGGGCCCGCCTGCACGTAGAGCGCACCGTCGGACTCACGTGCGGCGGTGGAGCCGAGAACGTTGGTGATCGCGAAGACCTTGCAGCCCATGCCCCTCATGCGGCGAGCGGCGGTGAGCGTGTCGGCAGTCTCGCCTGACTGGGTGATGATCACGCAGAGCGTGTTGGGCGTCACGATGACGTCCTGCTCGTAGTTGAACTCCGAGGCGTAGTCGCAGATCACGGGCACCTTGGCCCACGTCTGGATCAGCGTGCGCGCGATGAGGCTCACGTGGTAGGACGTGCCGCAGGCGATGAGATAGACGAGGTCGATTGACGCGAGATCCGCAGACGTCATGGAGAGCTCGTCGAGGTGGATGCCCTTCTCGCCCAGGCGTCCCGCTAGCAGGCGCTCGATTGCCTCGGGCTGCTCGGCGATCTCCTTGGCCATGAAGTCGGAGTAGCCGCCGAGCGTGGCAGCGGAGGCGTCCCAGTCGATGTCGAGCGTTGCGGGATGCTCCACGGGCGCGCCGTCCTCGTCGTAGACGCTCACGCGTCCCGACGCCTCGAGACGGGCGATCTGGCCGTTCTCGAGCTGGATCACGTGGGAGGTCACGATCGCGAGCGGCGTCACGTCGGAGGCGGCATAGGCACCGTCGTCGGTGGCCGCCACGACGAGCGGGGAGCCGTTGCGCGCGCAGACGATTTGACCGGGCGCGTCGGCGCAGACCACGGCCAGCGCCCAGGACCCCTTGAGGCGACGGCAGGCGTTGCGCACCGCCGCCACGAGGTCGCCCTTGGCAGGCCCTGCCCAAGCCTCCTCGATCAGGTGGGCGATGACCTCGGAGTCCGTCTCACTCGCGAACTCGTGGCCAGCCCGCTTGAGGTGGCCGCGCAACTCACGGAAGTTCTCGATGATGCCGTTGTGCACGATCGCGATGCGGCCCGTGCAGTCACGATGCGGGTGCGAGTTGCGATCGGTGGGAGCACCGTGCGTGGCCCAGCGCGTATGCGCGATGCCCGTGGTGCCCACGAGGTTGGCCGTCTCGCAGCGATCCGCGAGGGTGGCCACGCGGCCGGCACACTTGACGCCGTGCAGCTCCCCGTCCGCGCCAAGGACCTCGACGCCCGCCGAGTCATACCCGCGATACTCCAGCGTGCGCAACCCTTCGATCAGGTAGCCCACCGCCTGGTTCCTACCGGTGTAACCAACGATTCCGCACATGTGACCCCCTCAGACGATGCGCTCGTCTCGCAATCGGTTCGTGCAATCGGTTGAATGCGGAGGCTTACGCCTTGAAGGGCTCGAGGGCCTCGAGCACGATGGCGTTGGCCTGCTTGCAGAGCTCGTCCGTGGGCGCCTCGGCGAGCACGCGCACGAGCGGCTCGGTGCCGGACGCGCGCACGAGCACGCGGCCCTGACCCGCGAGGAACTCCTCGGCCTTCTTGACGGAGGCGAGAACCGCCTCGTCGCCCATGGCACCGTCCTTGTCCGTCACGCGCACGTTCACGAGCTCCTGCGGATAGAGCTTGACCGGGGCGCAGAGCTGCGAGAGCTTCTCGCGCTCGGCGCGGAAGACCTCCATCACGCGCAGCGAGGTCATGATGCCGTCGCCGGTGCACTCGATGTCGCCAAAGATGATGTGGCCGGACTGCTCGCCGCCCAGGCTGTAGCCGTTCTCGCGCATGCAGGCGTAGACGTTCTTGTCGCCCACCGCGGTGGTCTCGTAGGAGAGCGAGGCCTCGTCGAGGGCCTTGAACAGGCCGTAGTTGCTCATGACGGTGGGGACCACGGTGCCGGCGGTGAGGCGGCCGTGCTTGTTGAGGTAGACGCCGCACATGTAGAGGATGAGGTCGCCGTCCACCACGTTGCCGCACTCGTCCACGGCGATGCAGCGATCCGCGTCTCCGTCGTAGGCAAAGCCCACGTCAAGGCCCTGCTCGACCACGTGACGGCGCAGACGGTCGATGTGGGTGGAGCCGCAGTCAACGTTGATGTTGAAGCCGTTGGGGGCGTTGTTGATCACGCGAACGTCGGCGCCGAGCGCGTCAAAGACCGGCTTGGCAACGGAGGAGGCCGCGCCGTTTGCGCAGTCCAGGCCAACCTTCACGCCCTGGAGCGAGAAGTTGGCGCTCGCGATGAGGTGCGCGATGTAGCGG
>CASFQX010000020.1 GCA_949296375.1 uncultured Olsenella sp. | reverse complement strand
TCCGCGTCGTGATAGGAGACACGAATCGCGCGATCCCCCACCTCGTGCAACAAAAGCTGCTGACGCCTGCGCACCTCGTCTGGGTCGAGCTGGGCGGCCCACTGAAACGGTGTGTATGCCTTAGGGACGAGAACCGCCACGGAGATGGAGACGGAGACACCGCTCTTGCGGCCCTTGCCCACAACCTCCCGACCAATCTCGAGCACCCGCTCAGCGAGGCGAGCGATCCCGATGACATCCTCGTCCGTCTCCGTGGGAAGACCCATCATGAAATAGAGCTTCATCCGCCGCCAGCCGGCTTCGTACGCGTTTCTCGCGGCACGCTCGAGGTCTTCCTCCGAGACGTTCTTGTTGATCACGTCCCTCAGGCGCTGAGTCCCCGCCTCCGGGGCAAACGTGAGCCCTCCCCTGCGCCCACCGGCAACGGCGGCGGCCATGTCCACCCCAAAGGAGTCGAGGCGCTGCGAGGGGATGGAGACGCGCACACCCTTGTCGGCAATGGCCTCGTTGAACCCCGTGAGGATCTCCTCGCACTGAGAGTGGTCGGTCGTGGAGAGTGAGGAGAGCGAGATCTCGTTGTGACCACTGGCGAGAAGGGCCTCGACCCCACAACCGACGACCTGGTCTGCGGGGCGCTCCCGAACGGGCCGATACGTCATGCCAGCCTGACAGAACCTGCACCCGCGCGCACATCCCCTGAGGACTTCGAGCGAGAGCCTGTCCTGGACTATTCCCATGTAGGGCACGATCTTCTGTGCTACTGCGGGGGTCTTCGAGAGGTCGCCTATCGCGCGCTTGAGCACGACCTCGGGAGCATCCTCCTCGGGACGCGGGACGGCGTAGCCCCATCTGGTGGACGTGTCGTCAATGACGACGTCGTAGAGCGATGGAACGTAGGTCCCGGGGACCCTTGCCAGTCTTCTCAGGATATCCGCACGGGAGACCCCCTCGGAGCGTGCATCTCGGATGCAGGCGCAGACGTCGACAATCGACTCCTCGCCGTCACCGAGAAGGACGGCGTCGAATACGGCGGCAAGAGGCTCGCAGTTCCAGGCAGAGGGACCCCCGGCGAGGATGATGGGATCGTCCTCGTTGCGGTCTGCCGAAGAGATCGCGATTCCGGCGAGGTCGAGCGTCTCGAGGACGTTTGTGGCAATGAGCTCGTGGGCGAGGGTGAACCCGATGGCGTCGAACGACGCGAGGGGCGCCGCGCCTTCAAGAGAGAGAAGCGGCAGCCCGACATCGCGCATCTTTGCCGAGAGGTCCTTCCACGGCAGGAAGCAGCGCTCGCAGCTCATACCCGGCTGATCGTTGATCGTGTTGTAGAGGATGGCAACGCCAAGGTTGGGCTGTCCGACCTCGTAGACATCGGCGTAGACCATGCAGAGATGGAACGGACCGTCCTGCTCCTCGCACGCGCCCCACTCATGGTCGAGATAGCGTGCGGGATGCTCAACGTCGGCGAGCAGGGGCTCAAGACGATCAAAGAGATTCTCCCTCGGGACCCTCATGATGCCTCCCCGATGGTCACATATCCAGTGTTGCCCGCATCCGCCGCGCCGGCCGATGCCAGGGACAGGCACGTGGCGGCGGCGCGGGAGCCCTTCTCACGGGATTTGGAGGGTCGCGGCACATCAGGGGCATCAAAGCGTAGCTTGAGCAGCTCTCCCGTGAGCATGGTTCCCCCAAAGGCCACGCCAGCCCGAGCGACGAGCCCCAAGGCAGGGACCGCGGAGAGGATTCGACGCGCGAAGGCCCTCCAGGCGAGCGCGCCCCCCAGAACGCCAAGAAGCTCGGCAACTCGCATGGGCTCAAGCCCCTGGCCGTACACGGCGGAGACATCGAGGGCGAGCCTCATCTGATTGACGGTCATCACGGGAAAGTCGGACCCCGCAATCAGGGGGACGGCCCCGACTCCAGCGTTCTGGAGGGCGCAGCGCCTCACGAGGCCATCGGTAACAGCGCGTCTGCAGAACGCGAAGCACGCACCGAGTGCGATCTGCTTATCCGTGACAGAGCAGAGCCAAAGTGCCAGCTTGTCGAGAAGGGCATCCCCACTCGAACCAGCGACGACCGAGACCAACCCGAGCGCCGGCTCTTCACCGGGGAACAAGGGCGCATCTAGGGCATCCTCGGCAACGAGCGCCACCGGCATGCCCCTTCTCGCAAGGGACAGGGCCACCTCGGCAGGCGAGCTCTCGCTCACCAGCAGAATCGCCGCATCGGCCTCACCGGGATCCCGCAGCGGCTGACGAAGGTCGCTAACGACCACCTCGGCATTCGGCCTCTCAGGAAGCAGGGCTCCCTTCGTCGCGTCGATAACCCATCGCGGGCATGTTCCGTCCACGAGCACGAGCAGGCGCAGGGCCTCGTCGCGTCTGCGAGCCGCGGCGCGAGCAAAGCCCGCGACCTCGGCAGTTCTTCCAACTGACCACGATCTACCGGACATGGTGTCCCCCATCAGAACACGAAGACGTCATGCCGCCTTCTGACGATGCCTCCACACGCTCTGCACTATACCCACGGACACGAGCTGCACTACCATCGAGGACGAGCCATAGCTCACGAAGGGCAGCGGGATTCCCGTGATGGGCATGATGCCGAGGCACATGCCCACGTTCTCCAAGACCTGGAACGTCCACATGCCGACGCACCCAACGAGCACGAGCCGCATGTACATCGAATCCGTCCTCATTGCGAGAAGGACCGTGGAGACGATCATCCACGTGAACAGGGAGAGGAGCACCAGCGAGCCAACAAACCCGAACTGCTCGGCGAAGAGAGAGAAGACGAAGTCGGTCTGAGCCTCGGGGACAAAGCCGTTGAGGGCCTGCGTTGCGTTTCCGAAGCCCTTTCCGAAGAAGCCGCCAGAGCCGACGGCGATCATTGCCTGCTGAAGGTTATATCCGTCTCCGGTGGGGTCGACGCTCGGATCGATGAAGACAGTGAGGCGCTTGAGCTGGTACTCCTTCAGGATGTGGGGCAAACCGTCGATCATCGACGTAACGACAACAAGCGCAGCAGTTCCAACGATGAGCGCGATTGTGAGAAGCACCCACGTCCTTGGCGCGCCGCTCACGATGATGATGGTGGCGCCGATGAAAAAGATCACGAGGCCCGTACCAAGATCGAGCGTCATGATGAGCAAAAGTGGGACGAGTAGGGTCCCGCAGAGGCGCGCATAGTCCCTGAAGGTCTCGATCTTCCCGTTGTACTGGGCTGCAGCTGAAGCCATGAGGAAGATGACGACGATCTTAGACGGCTCAGAGGGCTGGAACCTCACGGGGCCGAGTCTCACCCAGCCCATCATTCCGTTTACCTCGTATCCCAGGCCAGGGATCCTCGGCAGCACCATGAGAACGCAAGCGAGCACGAACAGGGTGGTTGTCATGCTGGAAAGTGCCCTCGTGTCGTAGCGCCACACGACGACGGCAGCGGCAAGGCCTATCGCGATTCCCGCAAGATGGCTCACGAAGTTTGCCTCGGGAATGGAGATGGACGCGGACCAGATGGTGATGACCCCGATGACCACGAGCAGGAGCGCGGGGATGAGCTGGGACAGATAGAGGTTGGAGAGCGGGCCCGCCATGCGCGAGGAGCGGGAGGACGGCCCAGCACGACGTGCCGAGCCCTTTGTCCCGAGGGTCAGCGTCTCTTTCATCTCTCGAGCCATCTCGCCTCCCTAGTCTCCCGCCGCGGTAACTGCATCCGACGTGTCCGGCTCGCCATAGATAGCCCCGAGGGTGTCTCGGGCAACGAGCATGGCGGTCGAGGCGCCCCAGTCGCCGCCGTCGACGTTAGCAAAGACGACGTACTTGGGGTTCTCAGAAGGAGCGAAGCAGCCAAACCAGCAGATGTTCCTGCCCGCCCCGATCTGCTCGCCCGTACCCGTCTTGGAGGAGACGGAGACGCTCATGTTGGTCCAGTGAGACGCCTGGGACTCGGACTCCTCGTAGGTCACGCCCCACATTCCGCGTTCGACAAGCTCCCTGTAGCTGTCCTGCTCCTCGACGGAGAAGACCTCCTCCGGACGATACTCGCTCACGAAGGACTCCCCGACCTTTGCACGCACGCCCTTGAGGACATGCGGCCTCCATGCCGACCCGCGATTCGCGATGCTGCAGTACGCCTGCGCCATCTGAAGACAGGTGACCTGGATGTCTCCCTGACCGATCGAGATGTTGCAGTTGTCTCCGCCTCTCCAGGTGCTGTCCTCGTCGGAATACCCAAGGGCCTTGTAGTGCTCGCGCTTCCAGTTGGCGTTCGGGATGATGCCCGCCTCCTCGCCGTTGAGGTCGACGCCCGTCTTATTCCCAAGTCCATAGGCCCTGAAGGTCTCCTGCATGCCCTCGGGGTTATCGGAATTGTAGAAGCCCTTGCCGATCTCATAGAAGACGACGTCGCAGGAGTAGGTGATGCCGGAGGTGAGGCTCACCGCCCCGTGACCAGACTCCTGCCAGCACTTCATGATCGTGTCTCCCTGCGCGTTGCCCGACCAGGACCACCATCCGGAGCAGTACCACGAGGACTCGGGCGTCGCGATTCCGTAGTTGAGCGCCGCGAAAGAGGTCAGGGGCTTGATGACGGAGCCAGCCGGGTACTGACCGGAGATGGCTCGGTTGAGGAGCGGGTAGTGCGAGCTCTCGGCGGAGAGGAGGTCCCAGTCGGACTGGGCGATGCCGCCCGTGAAGACGTTTGGCGAGAAGGTCGGGTAGCTCGCCATCGCAAGGATCTCGCCGTTGGTGCAGTCAAGGGCCACAACGCTGCCGCCAGGGCAGTCCGCACCGGCAGACTGCCTCTGTCTCACGATCTTGGCAAGCGACTCCTCGGCGGCCTTCTGGATGTCAACGTCAATCGTGAGGACGACGTCTGAACCTGGAACGGGTTCGATGTTCGTAGAGTAGCCGAGCACCTCTCCATGAGCGTCGACGAACACGGTCTGCTCGCCCCTGACGCCAGCGAGCACGCTCTCGTAGCTCAGCTCCACGCCCGACTGGCCCACGATGTCACCGGAGCGGTACTCGGGAGACCCGTCCTCGGCCGTCTCGCTACCCTCCAGCTGCTCCTGGGTGACGGTGCCAACGTAGCCAACGACGTGAGCCGCTAGAGAACCGTGCGGGTAGGAGCGCTGCGTCCTCTCCTGCACGCTCACCCCGGGAAAGACGTCAGGGTGCTCGCCTATGAACGCGACGACGCGACGAGACACATCGACGGATACCATGCGCGAGTTCTGATACCCCTCCGTTGTATCCTGAATCCTCCTCCTGACGGCCTGGGCGGGCATTCCGATGAGGTTGCCGAGAAGCTGGACCTCAATCTGGTCGTCAACCACAGCCCCCTCGGCGACCACGGTCAGACTCGCACGGTTGGACACGATCTCACGACCGTTCCTATCGAGGATGCGGCCACGCGGGGCCTGGGTGTATATCGTGCTCCTACGGTTTCTCTCGGCCTGCTCGGCATACTCCTCGGTAGACACGAGCTGCATGGACCACAGGCGTGCAACGAGAACGCCAAACACAGCGCCAACACCAACGAGCAGACCGATAAGGCGAGAGGACGTGGTCTTCTCGGAAGAGGAGTCCGATCCGCCGGCCGCCTTGGGCGCCGCGCCGCCGATGTCCATGGTGAAGTTGCCCTCGGACCTACCAAAGACGAGATAGATCACGACGAGCGCAACGGCAAGGACGAGGCATATGACAACTATCAGGAGCGAGAAGTCCATGGAGCCCTAGAGCCCCCTTCTCGAGAGATGGCCTCCCCCGCCCATGCCAGAGCCCAGGCTGGGACCAGAGGACCTCATTCGAGAGAAAAAGAAGAGGAAGGGCAGAAGGAAGAGGAAGGTGAGAAGCGCCGTAGGGAGCGTCCTCAGGAAGATGACGTCAAAGAAGGACCCGCCCTGTCCGACGAGAAGCATGGCAAGGTGATACGCCAAAGAGACACCAAGTGAGGCAATGCCCCCACGAATCAGCAGGGCGCCAAACTCACCAGGAACCCTCTCCCTGCTCTCAAAGGACAGGGCGTACCCGGCGACGGAAAGGCAGAAGGCCATGAGGCCAATGGGAGCCGTGGAGGAGAGGTCAAAGAGAAGGCCCGAGACAAAGCCCGCAACCGCAGACGACCCGGGACTGAGAAACGTGGTGGAGCACATAACGAAGATCACCGCAAAGTTGGCGTGGCCGTTGCCAAGGGCGATGTTCGGGGCAAGGGCGATCTGCAAGACAAAGCAGACGATCGCGAGGACTACGATCGTGCGAACCATCCTGTTCTTGTCAGCAACCAGCATGCCTGTCCCCCTACTCCGCGCTCTCGTCAGTGCCGCCATCAGCACCCGTCGCATCCGAGGACGATGAGGACTCCTGGGAGTCAGCCTCGGCGATGTCCTCGGCTGTTGCGCGCTGCTCCTCGGTTAGAGAGGTGATGACGAGAACCTCCTCAGAGAAGCTCGTGTCGGCATAGAGCTCGACGACGATGTCGAGATAGAGGTCGCCGGGGTTGTTTGTGACGCTCACGATCTCACCGATGGGAAGACCCTTAGGGAAGACGCCGCCGAGGCCGCTCGTGACCACCACATCCCCAACCTTCACGTCCTGGTTGGAGGATACGAGGTCGAGCTTGACCTCGCCGTTTGCGGAACCCGTGAGCATGCCGTGGGCCCTGCTCGACTGCACAAGGGCGGAGATCGAGGATCCCTCGTCACTGAGGAGCATGACCGTGGAGCTTCCGGGGCCGCTCGAGACAACCTGCCCGATGACTCCTGCTGAGGTCATTACCGGCATGCCGGAGGTGACGCCCGAGGACGTGCCCCGGTCGATGGTGACCGTCGAGCTCCAGGAATCGCTCGCTCCGGAGACGATGGTCCCCGTGACGGACTGGAGGTCATAGCTGTTCCTGAGGTCGAGCAGCTTCTGAAGGCGCTCGGCGGACGAGGCCTGCTCCTCGAGCTCGGAGTTCCTGACCCTGAGGGCGTCGATCTCCTCCTGAAGCTCGGAGAGCGTAGCCTGGTCCGCGGTAAGGTTTGAGAAGATGTTCCCAAGCCCCCTGATCGGAGCCGTCACTGCGAGGCCGAAGTACCTCACCGGCATCGTAGCGGTCTGGAAGAAGCCGCGAACAGTCTCGAGCGGACCCGTGCCACCAGACTGACAGCTCAAGGTGAACAGGACGAGAGAAGCCACGACGCAGGCGATGAGCCTGCGCGCGCCGCTGGACTTTCTCGATGTTCCCAAGGTCGGGGCATTCTGACGGCCCCGGGGAGTAAGAGGCACCCTACTGCCCCGTACTCTGGACGTAGCCACCGGACAGGGCATTGGCCTCGAGCACCTTGGCGCAACCGTTCACCACGTTCTCGAGAGCCGTGGGGCTCACGTTGACGGGGACGCCCGTCTCCTCCCTGAGCCTGTGGTCGAGGCCGCGCAGGAGGCCGCCGCCACCGGTGAGGAGAATGCCATAGTACATGAGGTCGGACGCAAGGTCTGGAGGGGTAACGTCAAGGGCGTCCTTGACGGCCTTTGTAACCTCGTCGAGCGGACGATCGAGGGCGCGACGAATCTCCTCGCTCTCGATGCGAACCGTCTTGGGGAGGCCGCTCATAACGTCCCTGCCGTTCACCTCAACGTCAAGCTCCTCCGCAAGAGGGGCGGCGGAGCCGACCTTGATCTTGATGTCCTCTGCGGTGCGCTCACCGATGGAGAGGTTGTACGCGTCGCGAACGTGCTGGAGGATCGTCTGGTCAAACTCGTCGCCAGCCGTACGGATGGACTGGGAGACAACGATACCGCCCATCGAGATGACGGCAACCTCGGTGGTGCCACCACCGATGTCGACGACCATAGAGCCAGTGGGATCCTCAATCGGGAGGTCGGCACCGATGGCAGCGGCCATGGGCTCCTCGATGAGGTACGCCTGACGCGCTCCGGCCTGAATCGTGGCCTCGAAGACGGCGCGCTTCTCGACAGAGGTCACGCCCGAGGGAACGCACACGACGACACGAGGCCGCGGGGACCAAGGGTAGCGACGAGCGCGAGCCTTCTCGATGAAGTAGCGCAGCATCACCTCAGTGACGTCAAAATCAGCGATGACACCGTCCTTGAGCGGGCGCTCGGCGATGATGGAGCCCGGGGTGCGGCCAATCATTCGCTTTGCGTCGGCGCCAACGGCAAGGACGCGACTCTCGCTCTTGTCGATGGCAACGACCGAGGGCTCGTTGATGACGATACCCTGACCACGAACGGCAACGAGCGTGTTGGCGGTACCGAGATCGATGGCAAGGTCGCCGCCGTATTCCCCAAACAGCGAGTCAAAGATAGACATCCGGTGCACCTACTCGTTAGTACCCTCAGCGGGGGTCGTGTCCTGGGAGCCTTGATCGGGGGTGTCGGAGACATCCGCATTGGTGGAATCGTTAACCGAGGCGTCGGCGGAGTCGCCGTCGAGACCGTCCTGGCTGGAATCAGTCTCGCCCTGAGGAGACACATCCTGATCGGTGGTCTCCTCGTCGAGCGCGTCGGAGTCGTCGAACTCGCTCTCATCGAGAGAGCTGGAGTCGTCGACGGTGGAGCGATAGTCAGCCTCGACGTCGCTGATCTTCCAGCCAAGACCGTCACGGACCATCATGAGCGTGTAATCCTGGTCAAGCCCGGAACCGAGGGTTGCGGTGAGTGTGACCGTGGACTCGGTCATGGAGCGATCGATCCCGGTGACCTCCACGGAGGCGCCAGAGAGAATCATGTCGGAATACTCCTGGAGCTGAGACTCGGAGATGCCGTCGGCAAAGAGGCCGGAGATGTCCGTACCCTGGGTCTTGGCGTCAAACAGCTGCTCGGCAACGCTCTGCTGAGTGGGCCAGCCGTAGCCCTTAACGTAGGCAAAGACGCCACCGCCAACGAGCAGGGCGAGCAGGACGAGAATCACGATGAAGATCTTGAGACCGGTGTGACGGTGCTTGCGCCTCACCTTGCGCTCGATCTTGTCCTGCCTGACGAGGTCCTCCTCAGAGACGGAGAAGAAGCCGGTGTCCTCGGGAGAGGGCATGAGCTCGCCGGAGGCACCGGTAGGATCGAGCGGGTCATAGGAGCTGGCATAACCAGCGGCGGCGAGGAAGGCGTCGGTCTCAGAGGGCTTCCTGGAGCCGATAGAGGCAACGGCCCTACGGGCTGCATCATAGGAAGCCTGGGCCTCGGGGCTCAGAGTGTAGGTTCCGTCCGCAGTGGCGTGGCCAAACGCATCGACCGCCTCGCTCATGCGGTTGGCAGCAACGTACGCGAGGGCGAGGTCGCACCAGATCTTGTTCTGGTCCTCGAGCGGGTTGGTGAAGTCGAGGGCGGTACGGTAGGCCTCGACGGCGTCGACGGCGCGGTTGAGCCTCATGAAGCAGCCGCCGAGGCTCGTAAGCGCGACGGCTGGAGCCGGGTTGGACTCATCGATGGCGGCGCTGCGGTAGGCAATGCCGGCGTTGCGAACGTCGCCAACCTGCTCATACGCATTGCCGAGAGCGAGATAGGCCTTGTAGGGCGTGGCGTAGCCGGAATCCGAGACGGCAGCGGTGAGCGCACCAACAGCCTCCTGTGCACGGCCGGCAGCAAGAAGGGCGCGGCCGAGGTTGCACTGAAGCGCCCCGCGCTTGCCGTAGGCGGGATCGGAGAGCGCGCCCTCGTATGCGGCCGCGGCGAGGTCGAACTGACCGAGCTTCATATAGGCGTTGCCACGAAGGTGGTCGATCTCGCCAACCGCCTCCCCGGAGTCTTTTGCATCATCGAGGAGGGTGAGAGCGCGAAGCCAGTCACCCTGCTGATAGGCCTGCTTTCCGGACTCATATGCCTGCTTATTCACGATTGTCCTCCTGTATGCACTTGACGTTTAGGCGTCGAGATGCTCGATGCGGACGGAATTGATGACGTCACCGGAGCGAAGCTCGCCAATGACGTCCTCGCCCTCGATCGTCCTACCGAAAACCGTATAGCCGGAATCAAGGCCGTGCTGGGCTCCTAGGCAGAAGTAGAACTGCGACCCAGCGGAGTTGGGATCTGCGGACCTCGCCATGGCCAGCGCCCGATCCTCGTGAGAGTTTCTCGGGTTGGTGGTGAACTCCTCGCGAATGCGATAGCCC
Organism: uncultured Olsenella sp.; assembly: GCA_949296375.1. GTDB lineage: Bacteria > Actinomycetota > Coriobacteriia > Coriobacteriales > Atopobiaceae > Thermophilibacter. The sequence continues at coordinate 55,318 of CASFQX010000020.1, read as the reverse complement.
GGACCACCCGTCCCCGGCATGCCCGTCGGCCCGACCTCGCCGCGAGCAACCTGCTCGGGAGTCATCTCCCGAGTGTTGGGGCATCCGCCCTGGATGACGAAGCCCGGGACGTAGCGGTGAAACTTCAGCTCATCGTAAAAACCGCTCGAGGCGAGCTCACAGAAGTTGGCCGCATGAATCGGCGCACCCTCTGTGTCGAGCTGCACGCGAATCATGCCGCGACTGGTGTCAAAGACCGCCACCTCGTCTCCGGAGAGCCGGTACGCTGGGGTGTAGAGCGGATCCTGGATGAATCCCATCGCTTCCTCCGTGGTCGTATGGCAAATAGCCACCATTCAACTCCTTGATTCTATCAGGATGTCCACGGTTTCACATATTCGGCAGACGAAAAGACATCGACGCGGCAAGACAAGAGCGTGCGGCGTCGACGACGTGCAAAACAGCGTTGAACAAATTGTTGATTCGTCTACTCCCTGTTGGCGGGCTCCCAGTCCTCATAGCTCTCCGAGAAGTGCCTGTCATAGTCGCGCGAGCCGTTGAGCAGCGAGACAACAGATTCAGAAACCTCGGTTGGCTCCTGAGCGTCAGCGGCGAGCTCCCAGGCGCTCGTGAGGGCGTCACATCGGTTTCTCAGCCAGCTGCCGAGCGTTCTGAGGTTGTCGACGTCCTCGTCGTAGGGGCCACCGACATACCCGAGCCGATCGAGCTTGGTGATGACGTTCGAGACGGAGATCGAGAGGGAGCGAGCGCTCTCGAGACCCTCGTCAACGCTGGTGTCACCGGAGCCCGAGACGAGGGTCCTCAGTTCCTCTTCGCTCGCATCGAGCCGCTCCGAGAGCGTCCCGAGGTCCTCATAGACTCCGTGAAGGGTCTCATAGGTTGTCGCCGCCGTCTGTCCGGTGCCCTTATCGGCATCGTCCTGGCCGGTCAGGGACTCCACGACACCGGGGAATCCCGACATGGACGTATCGGCAGGCTCGGTTGCCTTGGTCTGGGTTGCCTGGGGGTCCCAGGGGTGCGTAATGAGCAGCGTGGAGCCGCCCACAAAAACGAGGGCGAGAATCGCGGCAAACGCAAAGGCGAACGGGCGGGGCATCCTGTCATGCTGGGCGCCCGGCGAGTCCTCGGACTCCGTGCCGGGGATGGCGCTCTCGATGCGCGTGATGAAGTTCGTGTCGTCCGGGTCGAAGCCACCCTCATCGTCATCGGGGTCTATCACCGGAAGGTTCATCCTCCGACGCGGCTCCTCCTGCTTGCGGGTGACGAGCTCGCGTCCGCACTTGGGGCAGTGCTCGGACCCGGGGGGCACGAGCGCACCACACTCGGGGCACCAAGCAGCATCTCGGATGGAAATCCTCTGGGTAGAGTCGACGACCTCGCCACAGCGAGGGCACACGAGCGCATCCCCCTCGAGGAGTCGGCCGCAATGTGGACAGGATCTGGTCAATCGCTTACCCCCGTTGCCTACGCAATAGAATCCAGGACGAAGGGCAGGATGCCGCCCCTGGAGAGGAAGGCCCCCTCCATGGGGGTGTCAACCCTGACCACGCAGGAGAACTCGACCGCGGAGCCATCCGACGACGTTGCGCGAACCGTCACCTCACGGGGAGCGGGAAGCCCTGCGGAGAGGTCGACGGGATCGACGGAGAACGTCTCGTCTCCTCGGATCCCCAGAGTCTCAGCGCTCTCCCCCTCCCTGAACTGAAGCGGCAGGACGCCCATCTGAACGAGGTTCGAGCGGTGAATCCTCTCAAAGCTCTCGGCGATGACCGCGCGAACCCCAAGGAGCAGCGGGCCCTTGCCGGCCCAGTCACGGCTCGACCCAGAGCCGTAGAGTTTGCCCGCAACAACAACAAGGGGGACCCCCGCCTCACGATAGCTCTCGGAGGCATCGAAGATGGACGTCAGCTCGCCCGTGAGCAGGTTCCTCGTCCAGCCGCCCTGGCGCCCATCGGCAAGGGCGTTCCTGAGCTTGACGTTGGCGAAGGTGCCACGTGCCATGACTTCGTGGTTGCCGCGGCGCGCGCCGTAGGTGTTGAAATCTCCGGGCTCCACGCCACGCTCCAGGAGATAGCGCGCGGCGGGAGAGTCCTTGGCGATTGAGCCTGCGGGAGAGATGTGATCCGTGGTAACGAAGTCACCCAGGAGCGCGAGTGCGCGCGCGTCGCGAACCTCGATTACATCCCGGGCACGCGCGATGTCGAAATACGGGGCGCGACGCACATAGGTCGACTCGGGGTCCCAGGGGAAGGTCGAGGACTCGGAGGACTCGATCGAACGCCAGACGGAGGAGCCCTCCATGAGACCCATTCCACCCTCTTCGAAGAGCGTGGCGTCGAGGTTCTTCTCGAGCTCGTCCGCGATCTCGTCGTCGGTGGGCATGATGTCGGAGAGCATCACCGCAGAGCCGTCAGCAGTCACGCCGACGGGCTCACTCGTGAGGTCGACGTCCATCGTTCCCACGAGCGAGTAGGCGACGACGAGCGCGGGGGCGCAGAGGTAGTTCTGGCTCACGTCGGGAGAGATGCGACCCTCGAAGTTGCGGTTGCCGGACAGGACGCTCGTGAGCTCGAGCTCGGAGGCGTGCGACTTGAGGCACGCCTTGATCTCGCCGGAGTTGCCGATGCAGCTCATGCAGCCAAAGCCGCAGGTGAAGAACCCAAGCTGGCGCAGGGGCTCCGTGAGTCCGCAGCGCTCGAGGAGAAGCTCCGTGGCGTGGCTTCCCGGCGCGAGCACCTTCTTGACCCAGGGCTTGGGAGTCAGACCGCGCTCGACGGCATGCTTGGCGAGCAGACCAGCAGCGACCATCATCGCGGGGTCGGTCGCCGTGGTGCAGCTCGTGATGGCCGCGATGGCGATGGCACCGTGCTTGAGCGGTCCCACACCCTCAACCTCAACCGCATCCCCAAGGTTGCGGCCAGCGGAGGAGGCCGAAGACTCGAAGCGCTCCTTGAGGCCGGAGACCGAAACACGGTCATGAGGACGGGAGGGGCCAGCAAGCGAGGTCTCGACGCTCGAGAGGTCGAGCTCGATGGTGCGCGCGTAGACCCTACCCACGGTCGCGCCAAAGATACCCTGTGCCTCGAGGTATGCGCGAGCGAACGCGAGATCCCTCTCATCGCGTCCGGCAAGGCGCAGATAGCTCAGGGTGGCATCGTCCACCGGGAAGAGCGTCGCAGTGGCACCATACTCCGGGGTCATGTTGGCCACACAGGCTCGCTGGGTGGCACTGAGCGCACTGACGCCCTCACCCGTCACCTCGACGATGGAGCCAACAACGCCGGCTCCGCGAAGAAGCTGCGCCACCGTGAGCGCAACGTCCATACCGGAGACGCCGGGACGCAGCGAGCCCGAGAGCCTGAGCTCGACGACGGGGGGAACGAGCATCGAGACGGGCTGCCCGAGGGCCGCCGCCTCAGCCTCGATGCCACCGACTCCCCAGCCGAGCACGCCCACGCCGTTTGCCGTAGTGGTGTGGGAATCCGTGCCCACGAGGGTGTCGAAGCACGCCACGTCGCCCTCGGAAAGGGCATCGGTCGTCACGACGCTGCAGAAGCGCTCGATGTTCAACTGATGGCAGATGCCCTCTCCGGGAGGAACGATCTCGACGTTGTCAAAGGAGCGGCTCGCCCACTTGAGGAAGGAGAAGCGCTCGCGGTTGCGGGCGGCCTCGATCTCCTGGTTCTTCTCGACGGCGCACGCACACTCGGACTCGTCGGCGATGACCGAGTGGTCAACGACAAGCGTACAGGGAATCTTTGGGTTAACGAGCATCGGGTCTCCCCCGCGCGCGACCATGGCGTCGCGCATGGCGGCAAAGTCCACGAAGACGGGAACGCCGGTGAAGTCCTGGAAGAGGACGCGCGCCGGCATGAACTCGATCTCGTCGCCCGCGGATCCCGAAATGCCCGCACTCACGATCGCACGCGCCATGCGAAGGGCGTCGTCGTCGCTCGCCGCACGCCTCACGACGTTCTCGAGCAGGACAACGAGTGCTCGAGGGAGACGCTCGGCGCCAGGGATGCCCGCAACGACGTATGCCTCGCGCTCGATCTCGCCAGAGGCGATCCTCGTCGAACGACGGGCCTCGAGAACGCCCTCGTCAAACTGAGCGATTTCAGTCATTTTTGCCCTCCACCCTTCTCACGAGCGCAACAAAGCGCTCGCTCTTGTCCAGTTTTGTCGTAGAGAGCCGGTACAGCACGTCGAAGAAGACGGCAGAGAGCACACCGGCGACAACGATGACTACACCCATGCTACCCGTAAGGTCAACGATCTCGAAGAAGGAAGCGAAGACCGTACACCCAAGCGCAACAATGGCGATGATGACCGCGAGGAGCGTCACGCGAAGAGGCGTCATGGGCTGCGATATCTTCCAGATGAGGGCTACACCCACGATTGCCACGAGAATGGTGCAGACCGAGGAGATCTCGTCAAAGGAGTGGCCAAGGGCCCTGCCGACGATCAGCTCGGCGAGAAGGGCGCAGACGATCGCAACGGAAGCCGGAAGCGAGCGCACAAGGACGTTGGCGAGGAAGTTTCCTCGCACGAGCTCGTGGTTTGGCTCGAGGGCGAGAACGAACGACGGTATGCCGATGATTGCCGTGGAGAGAAGCGACATCTGGATCGGGATGAAGGGATACGGGGGCATCACGATGCAGACGAGCGCGAGAAGCGCGGTGAACACCGTCTTCACGAGGAAGAGAGAGGCGGAGCGCTGCAGGTTGTTGATGGAGCGCCGACCCTCGGCGACAACCTCTGGCATGTGCGAGAAATCGTTGTCAGCGAGGACGATCTCAGAGACGTTGCGTGCCGCGGCAGAGCCCGAGGCCATGGCCACGGAGCAGTCGGCCTCGCGGAGTGCGAGCACGTCGTTCACGCCGTCTCCCGTCATGGCCACGGTGCGGCCGCGACGGTGCAGCGCCTGAACGAGCTCGCGCTTCTGCTGCGGCGTCACGCGCCCGAAGACGCGCGCGTCGTCTACCGCGGCGTCGAGTTTCTCGGGCGTGTCGAGCGTAGTGGCGTCGACGTAGCGGCCGGCATGGGGGACCCCGGCGCGCTCGGCGATGGCCGAGACCGTCCTGGGGTCGTCCCCGGAGATCACGCGGAGCTCCACGCCCTGGTCGAGGAAGTAGCGCATGGTGTCACCAGCAGTGGGGCGAATCTCATCCCTGATGGCAACGCAGCCGAGGAGTCGCACCTCGCCCCGTATGGAGTCGTCGTCGGAGAAGCCGCCCGCCTCCCCCACCACGAGAACCCGCTCCGTCGCGTCGAAGGCCGTCGCCAGCGCGTCCGTCTCCCCAACGCGGCCGGCCCCGAGGACGAAGGCCGCCGCACCCATAACGAGCGAGCGGCCCGACGCAGTGACGCAGCCAGAGAACTTACGGGCGGACGAGAAGGGCACCACACGTGACGAGGGCTCCGAGGGGAGGTTCTTCTCGGCGGCATACTTGAGGATGGCGCGGGCGGTCTCGTTGGCATCCGCCTCGTTGGCCGAGACGATCGTCGCAAGGGCACGGGCGACTTCGGATGAGCTGACGCCCTCCGCTCCGACGACGGTCGCCACCTCCATCTCCCCGGTCGTGATGGTCCCAGTCTTGTCGAGGCAGAGCGTGTCAACGCGCGCAAGGGTCTCGACGCAGTAGGCCTGCTGCACGAGAACCATGCGACGGCCAAGACGGAAGGTTGCGATGGCAAGCACGGATGAGGTGAGCAGGACCAGGCCCTGCGGGATCATTCCAATGACCGCGGCGACGGACGTGAGGATCGCGTCGTTGAGGGTCCCATGGTCCATGAGCCACGTGCGCAGGAAGAGCCCGAGCCCCAGGGGCACGAGGACGACGGTGCCGAGCTTGATGATGGCGCGCAGCGTGTCCTGGATCTCGGAGCGAACGACCTTGACGTACTTTGCCTCGGCGTTGATTCGCGCCGCATATCCCTCGGCACCCACGCGCGTTACGCGCGCCACGAGGCTGCCGGCGTCAACGAAGCTACCCGAGAGGAGCTCGTCGCCGGGGCCCTTGGAGACCGGCTTGGCCTCTCCGGTGAGGAGGCTCTCGTTCATGGACACAAAGCCGTCGACGATCACCGCGTCTGCCGGCACCTGGTCTCCGTGGGAAAGTCTCATAAGGTCGTCCGTGACGAGCTCCGAGGGGGAGATCTCCCGCTCGCCGGAGGCCCTGATGACGACGACCTCCTTCTGGGTGAGGATGGTCAGCTTGTCGACCATGCGCTTGGCGCGGACCTCCTGGGTGACGCCGATGAGGAGGTTTGCTCCAACAACGCACATGAAGAGCATGTTGCGGTACTGCCCGGTGAGGAAGATCAGCACCGCGAGCGCAAGGTTCACGGCGTTGAACAGCGTGAAGGCATGCTCTGCAAGAATCTGCCCAATGCTCTTGGTCTTGACGTCGGTGTTCGCGTTCGTGAGGCCGCGCGCCACTCGATCGGCGACCTCGGCGTCCGTGAGCCCCGTCAGCTGAGCGCTCTTCTCGTCCAGCTCGATCTCCCCCTCTCGTTGCGGGGGTCCATTGTGCCACGGGGAGGCGGCGCGTTACCCAAACCTTACGAAAAAGAGAGAAAGCAGAGGGGACATATGGAGGCAGCCTGCCGAGGTCCATCTGGTCCCGACAAGACTGATTCCCACTCCAGCGCCATGCCCCGAGCAGGACGGCTCCGGATTGGCTATACTTTGCAACGCAAGCGCCCATAGCTCAGTGGATTAGAGCGTCTGCCTCCGGAGCAGAAGGTCGTGGGTTCGAATCCCCCTGGGCGCACCAGGCCGAAGATGCCCGGGTCCCACGAGGACCCGGGCTTTTTTATGCCAGCTCCCCTCAACATGTCGCTGCCGCTGTCCTCCGCTCGCAATAATCCCTACAATCTGAAAGTGAACCAAAATATCGTTAGGAGGGACCATGTTCTGTCCAAAGTGCGGAACCAACAACCCCGAGAACGCTGTCTTCTGCGCGGGATGCGGAGCCCCGTTCTCCCCCAAACAGAGCCCCCAGCAGATGTTGAACCAGATGGTGCCCCCTGCCGTTAAGCCGAGAGGCACGCGGGGCTCCGGGCTCCCCCTCATCATCGGAATCGCCGTGGCAGCGGTGGCGGTCATCGCGATAGCCGTCTTTGCCATCAGCAGGATCTTCTTCTCGGCTCACCCCTTCCGGGGCGAGGTCGGCTACTCCTATGCCAACGCGCTCATGAGCGCGTCCATCACCGATGACACCATCTCGGTGCTGCTCTCGAGCCGTGACGAAACCGGAACGTTTACCGTGGAGGCCGACATCGAGTCGGTTGTCATGGGGGACGAGACGACCGTCTACACCTTCAAGAACGTCACCTGGGACGACGTGGAGGCCACCGGGAGCGTACTCGACAGCCTCTATTATCAGATCTCCAGCTATCCCGACCTCAAGCTCTCGGGCCGTATCACCGTTCCCAACTCTGCCTCCGAGGGCAAGCTAGACGGGACGTGGGGCATCGAGATCGAGCTGGACAACCTCAACAACTACACCTATGAGGGCTCCATGGGCTTCGGAGTATGGGCGCGGGTCGACGAGGAAGACGGATCAGTACAGATCTACGTTCCCACGATCTCGCCCGAGATCGAACTCCGCGGCTCCGACGGCGAGTACGAGCTCTCCTATGACGGAACCTACTGCGGCGAGATCAACGTGATGCCCGAGTAGCCAATGCCCTCGACCCTCGTCGCAAGAGTCACCAAGAGCTTCGGAAGAGGCGAGACGCGCCAGGTCGTTCTAGACGACCTGGCGCTCGAGCTTTGCGCACCCGGCCTCGTCTCCGTTCTCGGCGAGAGCGGCTGTGGCAAGACGACGCTGCTCAACATTCTGGGCGGTCTCGACGGGAGCTTCGAGGGCCAGCTTCTCGTTGACGGGCGCAGCACCGCCGATTTCTCCCCCGCCGACTGGGATCGCTATCGTGCTCGCCACGTTGGGCTCGTCTTCCAGTCTCCCAATCTCATCGGGCACCTGAGCGTCCTGGAGAACGTACTGCTCGGGCAGGACCTGGCAGAGGTCCCCGCCCAAGAGGCGAGAAACGCGGCACTGCGAGCGCTTGAGCGCTGCGGGATAGCCGAGCTGGCGGACAGGCTCCCGGCAACGCTCTCAGGAGGGCAGGCTCAACGCGCCTGCGTGGCGCGCGCCCTCGCCAAGAACCCGCCGATCATCCTCGCCGACGAGCCCACCGGATCGCTTGACGAGCAAAGCGGGAAGCGCGTCATGGAGCTGCTGACAGAGCTCGCCCACGAGCGGCTCGTCCTCGTCGTCACCCACAACGAGCGGCTCGCCCGTGTCTATTCGTCACGCATCGTGACCATACGTAACGGGCATGTCGCCACAGACGAGAGACTCAGGGACCGCGCAGGGGCCGCGCCGAGCGCGCAGCCTGCAGAGGCGCGCACGGGCAGACGGCGCGCTCGCATCCTGGGGCTCTCCCTGCATCATCTGCTCAGGCGGAAGGCGAGAAGTGCGCTCTCCGCCCTTGCGGTCACCCTCGCGGCGTTCGCAACGGTCCTCGTGCTCTCGATTGCCGCCGGGAGCCACGGTTACCTCGAACGGCTCACCCTTGGCCTCTCCCTGTCCCATCCCCTCGTCGCGGGCACCAGCCCCTCGATCGACCTCTTCGCAAGGGACGGCGAGGCGCCCTCAGGGGAAACGTCCGGCATCCGGGTGCCCCCCACGGGTGCGAGAGCCCTCAGTCAACTGGCGAGCCCCGGGGCAAGCGGAGAGGACCTCGGGCGCCTTTACGCGTATCTAACCTCCACTCATCCCGAGATCGCCTCCTCCGTGCTCGACATTCAGCGTGACTACGAGGTTGAGCTCAATCTCTACAGCGGTGACGGCACGCCGCTCCTGAGCGCCGGAAGCCCAGTTCTGGCAGAGCGCCTCTCGAGGGAGGGCCTGATCGATCCCGAGCTTCAATGGATGGTCGAGACCTACGCCCAATCCTCCCAGCCCATGAGGGAGCTCGTGGTCAACGACGTCACCGGCGAGTCCCCCTATGACGTTCTCGCCGGACGAATGCCGAAGTCTTCAGACGAGGTAGTCATCATCGTGAGACGAGACGAGACGATGGCAGACCTCGTTGCCGCAGAGCTCGGCCTCCTCGATGACGAACAGATTCGCGAGATGGTCGAGGCGGGAGAGCCCGGCGATGTCACCGTCTCATACGATGACCTTCTCGGCAAGACGTATCGACTCGTCCCCACGGCCGACTACTACTACCGAGACGAGACGACTGGTGCCTGGGTCAACTCGCGAACCGACAGCTCCCCCTATCTATCGACGGTTATCGATGGGGCCCGCACGCTCAGCGTCGTTGGCATCGTCTGTCCTCATGAGCGCCTCGACGACGCCTCCTTTGCCGGCGCCATCGGCTACGACGCCACCCTCATCGACAGCCTCGTTGCAGACGCCTGGGAGAGCGAGATCGTCAAGGAACAGGCGGCGAACCCGCAACGTGACGTATTCTCCGGCAGGGACTTCGATGACGGGATGACGAAGGGCACGCTCACCTTAGAGGAGCTTGTCGGCGTTGCGGAGCGGATCGGCCTTTCAGATGAGAAGCTGGAGCGCCTTCGCGAGCTCACCGACGACGACGCCTCGACGCTCGCCGGGCGCCTCGGCTACGTCGGAGGGGAAATCGAGCTTGATGAGGGCGTTGTCGAGCAACTCACCTCTCTGACGGACGCCGAGTTCTCCACCCTTGTGGACCGATACGTCCAGGCGGACCTCTCTGCCAGCTACCGCCAGAACATGATCTGGCTCGGCGGGGCGCAGGAGAGCTCGCCCTCCAATCTCAGGATATACGTCGAGGGCGCCTGCCAGCGCGAGATGGTCCTCGAGGCCGTGCGTGATTACGTTCGTCTCGCCGGCCTCGAAGACGGTGACATCTCCTGCCAGACGGACATCGAGGCGGTGCTGAGCGAGGCGCAGGCGACAGTTGCCACCATAGACCTCGCTCTCGCGGTCGCATCGATCGTCCTCGGAGCACTCTCGGTCTTTCTCGTTGCGTCAACCACCTCCGTATCTGCCCTCGAGCGCACGGGTGAGATCGCGGTCCTCAGGGCCCTTGGCGCGACCAAGGCGGATGTGACGGCCCTCTTCTGCGTGGAAAACCTCCTGATCGGCGCCCTGGGCGGCCTCGTCGGCGGGGCGTCGGCATGGGCCCTCTCCCCCTACCTCGACTCCCTCGTCCTCCAGTTTGCCCACAGTGACGGCCTCATCATGATCGCCCCCGCCAGTGTGGCCGCGGCAGTAATCCTGAGCGCCCTGGTGACCACACTCGCCGGAATCGTCGCGGCAAGAGGGGCGGCTGGCAGGGACCCCGCGAACGTCGTCCGCGACCTCACGGTCTAGGCGCCATCCCGCCTCCGCGGAACCAACGGAACGCGTTCGTAACCACACGGTCACAACCCCGTGGTATCATCGCGCGGCAGCTCACCCAAACCCATGAGGAGACCCCATGATCGCAGTAGTCAGGGAAAGCGCAACGGACGAGCAGCTCGACCACCTCGTCAGCTGGATCGAGGACCGTGGCTTCAGGACAAACGTTTCGCAGGGTGCGAGCGAGACTATCATCGGCATCATCGGTGACACCACGCGCATCGACCCCTTCATCCTCGAGAGCATGGACATTGTCGAACGCGTTCAGCGCGTCTCGGAGCCCTACAAACTTGCCAACCGTAAGTTCCACCCCGAGGACACGATCGTCGACTGCGGCCACGGCGTGCTCGTCGGCGGCGGCAACTTCCAGGTAATCGCGGGACCGTGCTCTGTCGAGGGGGAGAACCTCATCGAAATCGCGCGTGCCGTGAAGGCGGCCGGCGCCACGATGCTGCGCGGCGGTGCCTTCAAGCCCCGCACCTCGCCCTACACCTCTCAGGGCATGGGCGCCGAGGGCCTCGACCTCCTCATGGAGGCGGGCGCGGAGCTCGGAATGCCAGTTGTCACCGAGGTAATGGACCCACGCGACGTCCAGCTCTTTCTCGACAAGGGCGTGAACGTCATGCAGATCGGCGCCCGCAACGCCCAGAACTTCTCGCTCCTTCGTGAGGTGGGCAAGACCAATGTGCCCGTCCTGCTGAAGCGTGGGATGTCCGAGACCATTGACGAGCTGCTCATGGGTGCCGAGTACGTGATGAGCGAGGGCAATGCCAACGTCATGCTCTGCGAGCGCGGCATCCGCACCTTTGAGACGCGTACGAGAAACACCTTTGACGTGAACGCGATCCCCGTCCTGCACCACCTCACCCACCTGCCCGTCATCGGCGACCCAAGCCACGCCACGGGCTACACGCGCTATGTGCGCAGCGCGGCCTACGCCGCAGTTGCCGCCGGCGCCGACGCCCTCGAGATCGAGGTTCACGACTGTCCCGCCAAGGCGTGGTCCGACGGCGCCCAGGCACTCACGCCCGCTCAGTTCACCGACGCCATGCGCCGCATCGCACTCATCCGCGAGGCAGTCGTCGCATCGGTCGAGGAGGCCTAAGTGGAAGGCGAGATGAACGACGCAACCGCTCAGACCTTTGTCCCCGGCCGCTGCGGCGTGGTGAGCCTCGGCCTCATGGGGGGCTCCTTCGCGAAGGCGTTCGCGGCGGCAGGCGTCGAGGTCTTCGCCTGGAACCGAACGCGCTCAACGCTCGAGCTCGCCATGATCGAGACCGTGGCTGGCGAGCTCGACGAGACGACGATTCCCACCTGCGAGCTCATCGTGCTCGCGGGATACCCCGCCTCAACGGTGGAGTGGCTCGAGCGCTACGCGCATCTTGTCTCGCCTGGAGCCATCGTGATCGACACCGTTGGTGTCAAGCGCGTCATCTGCGAGCGCTGCGAAAGGATCTGCGAGCCCTACCCCTTCACCTTCGTGGGGTGCCACCCCATGGCCGGCACGCAGTACTCCGGCTTCGCCCGCGCCCGCGCCACGATGTTCAAGGGTGCCCCCATGGTGGTGGTGCCCCCGGCCATGGACGACCTCGAGCGCGCGACCGTGCTCGAGCGCCTGAAGGAGCTCCTCAAACCCTGTCAGTTTGGAAGCTTCACGCTCGCAACCGCAGACGAGCATGACCGCAACATTGCCTTCACCTCGCAGCTCGCGCACGTCGTCTCCAACGCCTACGTCAAGAGCCCCACAGCCCGCGACCACCGGGGCTTCTCGGCGGGTAGCTACAAGGACCTCACGCGCGTGGCTCGTCTCAACGCCCCCATGTGGACGGAGCTCTTCCTTGACAACGCGGACCACCTGGGCCATGAACTCGACGTCATCATCGAGAGCCTCACGGCGTACCGCGACGCCCTCGCCGAAGGCGACGCAGGGCGGCTCGAGGCTCTTCTCGCCGAGGGCGACCGCATCAAGCGTGAGATCGAGGGCAGGTAGCATGGAGACGATCAAGGTTGACACCGCCTCGCGGCCCTATGAGGTTCTCGTTGGAACGGGACTGCTCGAGCGCCTTGGCGAGCTCGTGCGTGCCGCGACCGGCTGCGAGCGCTGCTGCGTCATCACCGAGACGACCGTGGGTCCGCTCTACGCCGATGGCGTCGAGGCGGCTCTCGCGGCTGAGGGAATCAGCGTTGCCCCCCGCCTGACCTTTCCCGCCGGGGAACCTTCAAAGACGCTTGCCACCCTGGGGACGCTCCTCGAGGGGCTGGCCGAGCGCGAGCTAACACGCGACGACGTGGTGATTGCGCTCGGCGGCGGCGTGACGGGTGACATGGGAGGCCTCGCTTCGGCGCTCTACCTGCGTGGCATTCAGGTAGTGCAGGTTCCCACCTCGCTTCTCGCAATGGTGGACTCCTCCGTGGGCGGAAAGACCGCCGTTGACCTTTCCGCGGGCAAGAACCTCGTTGGCGCCTTCTGGCAGCCGAGCCTCGTTGTCGCCGACGTCCGGACGCTCTCGACCGTCCCGGCAGAGCTCTTTCTCGACTCCTGCGGTGAGGTAATCAAGCACGCCGTCCTCGCAGACGCCTCCCTCCTCGATGACCTTGAGTCGCTGCCGCTCACCGTGGGCGATGATACCGAGAGACTCACCGAGGTCGTCGCTCGCAACGTTGCCATCAAACGAGACGTGGTAAGCGCCGACGAGCGGGAGCGCGGACTTCGCCAGACCCTTAATCTGGGGCACACTGTCGGCCACGCCATCGAAGCCGCAAGCGATTTCTCGCTGGGTCACGGATCTTGCGTCGCTGCCGGACTCTGCATGATGGCTCGCGCTGCGGCGGCACGCGGCTGGTGCGCCTCCGAGACGGCTGAGCGCATCGAGCGCTGCGTCGCCGCCCATGGCCTGCCCACTGGGACGGATCTTCCCACAGAGACGCTCATGCGCTACGCCACGCACGACAAGAAGCGCCACGGGACCGACGTCAACATCGTGGTTCCGGTCGAGGTGGGCCGATGCGAGGTTCGACGCGTCAGCCTCGAGGAGTTCCGCGACCTTATCGAAGCAGGACGGTAGCAACCAGGGGCTCTTCTCGCCACCTCTAGAAGACAGCGGTTATGCGCACTCGCAACGGTTATGTGCGCTTGCAACGGTTATGCGCAGCCCGGGCCCACACAAAGCCGCAGGTAGAAGACGTGGCGAGAAGAACCTTCCCTCGCGGCGCTGCGCATAACCGTAAAGATTGCGCATAACCGAACGGAGCACAAGTAAGCATTTCCATTCGCGGCGCGAATCATCCAAAATGGCGCCGGAGTTGGGTCAAAACTGCCCTCCCAGCCTCCAGAGAACCGCTTGCCGCGCTCATCCCACCGTCTGCGAAATCAGGCGAATTCGGCCGATAGTTCTTCGCAATAGCCCAACCAGCAAATTCAGCGATCCTGACAGCCTCGTGCAGACACGTGTCAGGTTCAAACTGCCCCTCATCACTATAGTTGTCACACCATGATTACCGTTGACGACATATCCGCTCTCGCGCGCTGGGCCGACCCCGCCCTCGCGACACGAATTGCCCCCGTCGAAGGGCCGATTCTCTGGACAACCACGACCGAAAGCGTCCTTGACCAGAGCGTCCTTCGCGCGGCGAGGATCGAGGCAACACCCGAGAGGCCGCTACACGTCCTCGTTCCCTCCGCAGGAAGTCGCCTGCGGAGACAAGAGGTCATATCCCACGTTTGGTCCACCCCGCTACCCGAAGAAGCTCTCTATCGCCTGACACCGGAGGTTCTTCTCGCCTCTCCGCAGTTCTGCCTTCAAGGCATTTCCGCACGAGAATCCAGCGTAAAGGCCGTCGTCACAGCAATGGAGATTTGCGGATGTTACGGGAGGACCCCACGTGCAAAAGACGGCTTTATCATGCGGCCCCCTTTGGCAAAGATTTCGGATCTTCGCGAGCATTTCGACCACAACCACAGCTATGGAGCCAAACAGGCAAGAATTGCGCTGCACCACGCGATTGAGGGATCTCGCTCCCCCATGGAGACGGTCGTCATCCTGCTCTTCACCCTGCCCGTCAAGATGGGAGGTTGCAGCCTTCCTGCACCCGAGGTCAACGTGAGAATCCAGATACCTCCCTATCTTCAACATGCCCTGGGCAAGCCGTACGTTGTCGTAGATCTCTGTTGGAGAGACGTTCGCATCATTCTTGAGTACGACAGTTATCTCTGGCACTCCACGGCATTCGCTGTCGACTCCGACAGCACAAGAAACGAGGGTCTTCGCGATATGGGTTGGATGGTCCGGTCCGTGACGGCAGGCATGCTCGCAAACGACGGAATGCGGAGGCATCTTGTATCCAAGGTAATGGAGTGCTTTGGGAGAAAACTCCCCGGGAATCCGGAGTATGACCAACTGCAGCACAACCTAATCCAAGAGCTGCTTCACTGCTAATCGGGTTTCGACGGTTATGCGCAATTCGTTTGGTTATGCGCATTCGTAACGGTTATGCGCACTTGCTACGGTTGTGCGCAACCCGAGCCCACACAAAGCAGCAGGTAGAAGACGTGGCGAGAAGAACCTTCCCTCGCGGCGCCGCGCATAACCGTAAAGATTGCGCATAACCGGAAATTGTGGGCACAGCCGCCCCATCGGCACGATGGGTTTCTCGCCTGTGACACCACGTAGATTCGCGAGCGCCCTTTCGCCAAGTCGCGCTAGCATAGGAACGCATTTGTCACCCTGAACACGTTGGAGACCCCTTGAACGCAGTCGTTCAGCCCACGCCACTCGCCGGGGAGATCTGCGCCCCGTCGTCCAAGTCCGAGACCCACCGCGCCCTCATCTGTGCGGCGTTTGCCCCGGGGACTACGGACATAGACTGCACGACCACCTCGGACGACATCGACGCCACGGCAGACTGCCTCGAGGCGCTCGGGGCGAGAATAGCTCGAACCGAACGTGGCTTTCGCGTGAGGCCCGTGAGCGGAAGCTCCGCGAGCGACAACGTTCCCGCACCCAACCGAGGGGCGACCCTCGACTGCAGGGAGTCCGGCTCCACGCTCAGGTTTCTTCTCCCCGTCGTCTGCGCGCTCGGGTGCGAGGCAACGATGACGGGACGGGGGCGCCTCCCGCAACGGCCCCTCTCCCCCCTCTATGAGCAGCTCCTGGAACACGGGGCCACCCTCTCACGCCAGGGTGAGCTTCCGCTCGCAGTTGGTGGAAGGCTGAGGGCAGGAAGGTTCCACCTTCCGGGAAACGTCTCGTCCCAGTTTGTGACCGGACTCCTTCTCGCCGCCCCGCTGCTCGGTGCACCTCTGGAGATCGTCGTCTCCGAACCCGTTGAGTCACGACCCTACCTCGACATCACCCTTGAGGTCATGAAGGCCTTTGGGGTCGACGTCTCCAGCTCTCGCGAGCAGTACGCCGACGGATCCCGCGCCCTGGTATTTGACGTGTGCGCGAGCGGGTACCGGAGCCCGGACTCGCTCACCATCGGAGGGGACTGGTCAAACGCCGCGTTCTGGCTCGCTGCGGGGGCAATCGGAAGACGTGGCGTTGCGATACGCGGGCTCGACGTGACCAGCGCCCAAGGCGACCGCCAGATCCTGGCGGCGCTCTCGCTCCTTGGCGCCCATGTGCTGAGAAGCCCGGAGGGTGCGGCCATGAGGCCCGCCGACCTCCACTCCACCACCCTCAATGTCTCGAGCTGTCCAGACCTCGTGCCTCCCCTCGCCGCGGTAGCCTCATTCTCCTCGGGAACGACCCGCATCACCGGCGCCTCCCGTCTGCGCCTCAAGGAGTCCGACCGTCTCGAGACCGTCGCCGCCGCCGTCAACGCCCTCGGAGGGAGCTGTGTGATAGCAGATGACGACCTGCTCATCACCGGGTCCTCGACCCTGGCCGGAGGTGTCGTAGACGCCGCGGGCGACCACCGCATCGCCATGATGGCGGCCGTAATGGCAACGCGCTGCGTCGAGCCCACCACCATTGTTGGCGCCGAATGCGTCAACAAGTCCTACCCCAACTTCTTCAGAGACTTCTCCGAGCTCGGAGGGGTCGTGGGAATGGAGGCATGATGCCCTCGACGCTCGGAAACACCCTTCGAGTGACCGTGTTTGGACAGTCGCACTCCCCGGCGATTGGCTGCGTCATCGAGGGACTTCCCTCAGGGTTCCCAATCAACCTCGAGGCGCTTTCCGCCTTTGTGGCGCGTCGATCCCCAGGGTCGGACCCCTGGGACACGCCGCGCAAAGAGCCCGACGCGCCTCGCATCGTCTCCGGCCTCAACCAGCGGGGCGAGACGTGTGGCGCCCCCCTCGCTGCAATCATTGAGAACACCAACACGCGCTCCGGTGACTACGCAAACATCCAGCAGGTTCCGCGCCCCGGACACGCCGACTTCACCGCCTGGGCAAAGTGGCACGGCGCCCAGGACGTCCCCGGCGGAGGTCACTTCTCCGGGAGGCTCACGGCGCCCCTGTGCGTCGCGGGCGGCATAGCTTTGCAGTGGCTCGAGAGCAGAGGAGTTCTCGTGCGCGCGCACGTGGCGGAGCTCGCCGGCATCGAGGACGCACCCTTCTCGGCGCTCGACAACTCCCCCGACGCAAACGAGGCGCTCGCAGCCGAGATGCGCTCTCTCAGCGACGGTCGTCGCGTTCCGACGATAGACACCGACGCAGGGGCACGCATGGTCGAGGCGGTGCTCGAGGCTCGCTCACAGAAGGACACGCTCGGTGGGATCGTCGAGTGCGCTGCCACGGGACTTCCGGCAGGCGTTGGCTCCCCCATGTTCGACGGCATCGAGAACGTCCTTGCACGCGACCTCTTTGGCATTCCATCGGTCAAGGGCGTCGAGTTCGGGCGCGGCTTTGCCGCTGCCCGTCTGCGCGGGAGCGAGAACAACGACCCCTACGAGATCCGCGACGGCGCGTGCGTCCCGACGACCAACAACGCCGGCGGCATCCTCGGCGGCATAACGAGCGGCGCGCCCCTGCTGCTGCGCTGCGCCTTCAAGCCCATCTCGAGCATCATGGTGGACCAGGCCTCCGTCGACCTTTCGACGATGGAGCCCGCAACCCTCAAGGTTCACGGGCGTCACGACACAACGGCCGTCCTGCGCGCGGTCCCCGTTGTCGAGGCTGTCTGCGCGCTGGGCCTCGCAGACGCTCTCCTCACCTGGCCGCCGGAGTAGGCTCCCGGCGCGACACATCAACCGCCCGTAAGAAAGGCAGCACATGGCAGAGCTCTCTGACCTCAGGCAGCAGATAGACGCGATTGACGCACGGATCTTCGAGCTCTTCTCGGAGCGCACCAAGGTGGCCGAGGAGGTTGCCTCCTACAAGCGTGATAACGGCATGAGGGTCCTCGACCCTTCCCGCGAGCGGGCCAAAGTGGCAGACGCTGCAGGCCGCGTACCCGAGGACCTCTCCACCTACGCGCAAGTGCTCATGGAACTCCTCATGGAGGCCTCGCGCGCACGACAGCACGAGCTTCTCGATGACCCCTCTGATGACCCCGTGCTCGCAAAGATCGAGGCTGCGCGCAAGAATACCCCGGAGCTCTTCCCTCCCTCCGCGCACGTCTCGTGCCAGGGGGTGGAAGGCGCCTATTCGCAGATCGCTGCCGAGAAGATCTTCAAGCGCCCCCTCATCTCCTACTCGCCCACCTTCGACGGGGTGTTCCGCTCCGTCGAGCAGGGACTCGCACAATACGGCGTCCTTCCGCTCGAGAATTCGACGGCCGGCTCCGTCAACCAGATGTTCGACCTCATGATGGAGCACTCCTTCTATATCGTGCGGTCGACGCGTGTGAAGGTGGACCACAACCTCCTCGCCAACCCTGGGTCGACCCTCGAGGGCATCCGAGACGTCTATAGCCACGAGCAGGCTATCAACCAGTGCTCCGAGTTCCTCTCTGGCCTCCCTGACGTGCGCGTCCACGTGTGCGAGAACACAGCAGTCGCCGCCGAGCGCGTGGCGGAGTCCGGGCGCACGGACGTGGCGGCGCTCTCATCGCTCCCGTGCGCAAGCCTCTACGGACTCGAGGTTCTCTCCTCCTCCGTCCAGGACCGCGACAACAACTACACGCGCTTCGCATGCATATCCAAGAAGCTCGAGATATACCCGGGAGCAAACCGAGCCTCGCTCATGATCGTGCTGCCGCACGTCCCCGGCGCCCTCTACAAGCTTCTGGCAAAGTTCTACGCGCTAGACATCAACCTCCTCAAGCTCGAGAGCCGCCCCATCCCGGAGCGCGATTTCGAGTTCATGTTCTATTTCGACATCGAGTGCCCCGCTGCCGCTCCGGAGTTCCTATCCCTCATGTCCACGCTTGAGAGCCTCTGCCAGGAGTACCGTTACCTCGGAAGCTACGCGGAGGTGCTCTAGGATGGCCTCCGAGAAGGGCGGCGCCCCGGAGGCTCCCTTCGGGCTTCTTGGTCACCCACTCGGTCACAGCTGGTCACCCACCATTCACGCCAAGCTCGGCTCCACCCCCTACGAGCTGTACGACCTGCCGCACGACGAGGCGGAACTCTTTCTTCGCGAGGGGACCTGGCGAGGGGTCAACGTCACAATCCCCCACAAGCCACTCGCCGCCCAGGTGGCCGACGCGTGCTCCCCAGCCGTAAAGCGGTTGGGAGTCGCAAACACCCTCGTAAGGAGTGGTGACGGTCGCATCTTTGCCGAGAATACGGACGTCCTCGGATTTGCATGGATGCTCGAGCGCTTCTGCGAGAAAAACCTCGGGGAGAGCCCTCGAGCCGCCCTCGGTGGCAGAAAGGTCCTCGTCCTCGGAAGCGGCGGCGCGAGCCGTTCGGTCACCGACGTGCTCGCCAACGAGGCCGACGCTCGCCCAATCACGATTTCTCGCCAGGGCACCGAGACCTACGAGACGCTCGCAGACCGTCATGCAGACGCCGTCCTGCTCGTCAACACCACGCCCGTGGGTATGTTCCCCCACTGCCCAGACTCCCCGGTCTCCAAGGGGGTCCTCGCCTCTCTCACACAGCTCAGAGGCGTCCTGGACGTCATCTACAACCCCGAGCGAACCGGACTCTGTCTCGCCGCCGAGAAGCTCGCCATCCCTGTGGAGTCTGGACTCGCCATGCTGGTTGCCCAGGCGTTCTACGCGAGCGAGATCTTTCAACAGACGAGGCTCGACGAAGACCTAATCGGGCAAATCGAGAGGGACATCCGCCTACAGACACAAAACGTCGTGCTCATCGGCATGCCGGGAGCTGGCAAGTCAAGTTGCGGCAGGGCCCTCTCCCGCCTCATGGGCAGGCCCTTCGTGGACATCGACTGCACCATTGAGACCGAAGAGGGAAGGCCCGCCGCCCAAATCATCAGGGAAGACGGCGAGGCGGCCTTCCGTGAGATCGAGACCAGGGTCACGGGTGCCTACGGGGCGAGATCGGGCATCGTCATTGCCTGCGGCGGCGGCGTCGTCACGAGAGCCGAGAACTACGATCTTCTCCACCAGAACGGCATCATCGTCTTTCTCGATAGAAGCATCGACGAGCTCTGCACGAACGGGCGCCCCATCTCCCAGAGCCGCGGGGTCGAGGAGGTTGCCCGGGAACGGATGGGCCTCTATGAGAGCTGGGCCGACCTCAGGCTGGCCTGCACCGGATCGGCTGCCGGCGACGCGCGGGAGATTCTCGCGAAGATCTCCTCCCGCGACGCCTGACACCCGTGTCACGGTGGTTTCCCGAGAGCGAGAATGGGAACATCCCACCAGAAGATGCCGGTCAACCTAGTGTTTTGCCGTCTGCGAGACCATTCGGCGGAATGGGGGCGCCACCTCGAAAGCACCCTCTATACTTCACTGAGACTGTTTTGACCGATGAGTGCGGAGACGGGGCTCCATACTCGCGATTCAAAAGGGGAAGGGTCGCGACGTGGACAGAGAGCAGATTGCGCGAGAGGTTCTTGCCTCCATTGGTGGCAAGGAGAACGTCGTCGCAAATGACATCTGCATGACCCGCCTGAGAATCCTCACCAGGGATCCATCCCTCGTTGACACCGAGAAGCTCTCGTCTGCTCGCGGAGTCCTTGGCTTTGTGAGGCGCGGCGACAACGGCATCGAGGTCGTCTTCAGCCCGGGAAAGGTTGAGGCCGTTCACGAGGCGATCGTCCGCCTCACGGGCATGGAGGGCGATGAGGAGGCCTTCGCAGAGATCGGCGCCAATCCCGAGCCCACGAGAATCCGCGTCCACATCTCGCAGAACCCCTTGTTTGACGCCGCTAGGATCCAGAGCGACCGCGAGGCGGAGGAATCCAAGGGCGAAGAATCCGTTGACGATCTGGTGAGCCTGCTTGGGACCATCTCAGACGCCCAGACGACAGAGGACCGTCTTGACTTCGACGACGAGGCACCCGATGACTCCCCCGGCGCCGAGGGCCGTCCCCCCTCGGGACGCGTGCTCGTCATCAACGGACCCAACATCAACCTTCTCGGCATCCGGGAACCGGACATCTACGGGGCAGACTCGTATCGCTCCCTCTTGAAGCTCTGTCACGACGCCGCGGAGGAGGTGGGCTTTGCCGAGTGCACGTGCTTCCAGTCAAACCATGAGGGCGACCTCATCGACGCGATTCAGGACGCTTACGGTAGCTACGATGGCATCGTCTTCAACCCCGGAGCGTACACCCACACATCCATCGCGATTCTCGATGCCGCCAAGGCCGTTGGGCTGCCTATGGTTGAGGTCCACATCTCAAAGGTCGACGAGCGCGAGGAGTTCCGCCAGGTGTCATACATTCGCGCCGCGTGCTTTGAGACAATCACGGGGATGGGCATTAAGGGATACCGCAAGGCGATTCACGACCTTGCCGCACACCTGGGCATGTGACCCGAGCTCGGGCACCTCAACAAGATGAGGTTTAATCGGGCCTAACGCCCCCTGCAGCTCCAGACCCCAAACTCCGTTGCGATGAAGTCCACCGGCACGTCGCCCCTCTCAACGGGCAGCGGATTGGAGGAGATCATGCCCGTTCGCGCCAGACCGATCTTGTCGCCAGGGTAGAAGGCAAGGAAGCGGTCGTAGTACCCGCCGCCATAACCAACGCGATGACCGGCGCCATCGAAGACGAGCCCGGGAACCAGGCACACGGAGCCGACGAGCTGGGACGGCCTGGAGAGCAGCGGGGCGTCGGCGCCGGGCTCGAGGATACCCTTCGTCCTCGGCTCGAGTTCGTCAAGCGACGTGATCTCGTGAAAGGCCATCGTTCGTGACGCGGCATCCACGCGCGGAACGCCCACGCGCCTGCCCTCGGCGAGCACTCGTCCGATGATGTCGCGCGTCCCCACCTCGGCAGAGAAGGAGACGTACGAGAGGACGAGAGGCGCCTCAGCAAACAGCGGGAAGGCCCAGAGGGCACTCTCGATTGACGAGTCGCTCTCGATGAGGGTTCTCTCGGGGAGGCTCTTCCTAACTGCGAGGTAATTGCTCCGAAGGGAGCTCTTGTCGGCATCGGTACCGTATGAGCTTGCCAAGACGCTCCCCTCTCGCGAATTCAAACAATGACATTCTATCAGTGTTTGCCGCTCCCCAATTCGCACATCTCACTACTTTGCCGTACCATGGGTGGTCGAGAAAAACCACGGGCCACGGCCCGAAGCAGACGGGAGACACCATGCCCAACGAGGGTAGCTACGAAGCCGCAAAGCGCAGGAGCGACGAGGTCCACGCCGACCTTCTCGTTCATCCCGAGAAGTACACGATGCTCACGGGCGACCGCCCGACGGGGCGCCTGCACCTCGGTCACTACTTCGGTACGCTCGTCGACCGCGTGCGCCTGCAGGACATGGGCGTGCGCACCAACGTCATCATCGCGGACTACCAGGTCATCACCGACCGCGACACCACCGAACACATCCGCGACAACGTCTACAACATGGTCATTGACTACCTCGCCTGCGGCCTCGACCCTGAGAAGACGATGATCTTCACGCACTCCGCAGTACCCGAGCTCAACCAGCTCATGCTCCCCTTCCTCTCCCTCGTGACCGAGGCTGAGATGGAGCGCAACCCCACCGTCAAGGCCGAGCAGGAGGCCTCCGGCCACGCGCTCACGGGGCTCCTCCTCACCTATCCCGTGCACCAGGCCTGCGACATCCTCTTCTGCAAGGGCAACATCGTGCCCGTTGGCCGCGACCAGCTCCCCCACATCGAGATTACCTCCAAGATCGCCCGCCGCTTCAACGAGCGCTACGGCAAGGTCTTCCCCGACGTGACGGGCCTCCTCACCTCCACGCCGCTGCTCCCGGGCCTCGACGGTCGCAAGATGAGCAAGTCCTACGGCAACGCGATCTCCATCTCCATGACGGCAGAGGAGACGGCAAAGCTCATCAAGAAGTCCAAGAGCGACTCCGAGCGCAACATCACCTTTGACCCCGAGAACCGCCCGGAGATCTCCGGTCTTCTCACCACGGCAGGGATCTGCACCGGTCGAGACCCTCGCGAGATCGCCGAGGAGATCGGCATGGGCGGCGCGGGCCAGCTCAAGCGCGTGGTGACCGAGGCCGTGAACGGCTACTTCGCCCCCATCCGCGAGCGCCGCGAGAAGATCGCCCAGGACATGGGTTACGTGGCCGACGTCCTCCACGAGGGCAACCGTCGCGCCCGCGAGATCGCCGCCGCAACCCTCGACGAGGTGCGCGAGGCCATGGGCATGGTGTACTAGCCACCCGTTCTTCACGTTTAATGTCCAGGGCGCGCGTTCTTCTCGCCCTTGCTTAGAAAGCCGCCGAGTGCGCGCTCTTTTCCGTTTTGGAGCGCGCGCTCGGCGAAATAAGGACAAACATCGGGAAGAGCCTCGGCAGTGACGCCGACCCCTGACGACCCAACTGGAGGGTCTTACCCGAGCGTCGCCAGCATCACCGCCTTGATCGAGTGAAGGCGGTTCTCGGCCTCGTCGAAGACGCGGCTGCGCGGGCCCTCGAAGACCTCGTCGGTGACCTCGAGCTCCGCCAGGCCAAACTTCTGGTAGACCTCCTCGCCGATCGTGGTCTTGCGGTCGTGGAAGCTCGGCAGGCAGTGCATGAAGATCGCGTCGGGCGCCGCCTTGGCCATGAGCTCGGCGTTCACCTGATACGGAGACAGCAGGCGGATACGCTCGCCCCAGAGGTCTGCGCTCTCCCCCATGGAGACCCAGATGTCGGTGTAAATCACGCTCGCGCCGCGCGCGCCCTCGTCGACATCAGCCGTGAGCGTGATCGCCGAACCGGTCTCGGCAGCAATCGAACGACAGGTCTCAACGAGACCTGCCGGAGGCATCTGCTCGGCGGGACCACAGGCGCAGAAGTCGATGCCGAGCTTGGCGCAGACGACCATGAGAGAGTTGCCAACGTTGTTGCCCGCGTCTCCCATGAAGGTCACCTTGCGCCCACGCATGCCGTCCCTGCTGAACTCCTCTTCCATCGTGAGCACGTCAGCGAGCATCTGAGTGGGATGGAACTCCGTGGTGAGGCCGTTCCACACGGGAACGCCAGCATGCGCCGCGAGCTCCTCGACGCGCTCCTGCCCAAAGCCGCGGTACTCGATGCCGTCGAACATGCGCCCGAGCACGCGGGCCGTGTCTGCGATGGACTCCTTCTTTCCGATCTGGCTCGCGCTCGGATCCAGGTAGACGGCATGCATGCCAAGGTCAGCCGCGCCAACTTCAAACGCGCAGCGCGTGCGCGTGGAGGTCTTCTCAAAGATGAGGGCGACGTTCTTTCCCTCAAGGTAACGATGGGGCTCGCCCGAGCGCTTCTTCGCTTTGAGGTCGGCGGAGAGATCTATGAGGTAGCGAATCTCCTCGGGAGTGAAGTCGAGAAGCTTGAGAAAGTGACGTCCGGTGAGACTTGCGGACATGGGGCTCTCCTTTCGAGGCGACAAGGCCATTCAACATCCCCTTGCACAACGCTAACGGTTCAAGGGGTCACCAAACTCGCAACTTGGAGCTATTATCGGGGAAGGAAATGTCAGGCCCGTTACACGATGCGGAAGGACAGAGATGGCAAAGGACGCGGCCGAGAAGGCGGAGAAAACCGAGAAGGCTGAGAAGGTCGTGAAGCCCGAGAAGGCGGATAAGGCTGAGAAGGCTGAGAAGGGCAAGAGGGCCGACAAGGGCAAGAGGGCCTCGGAGGACGAGAATGACGAGCGCGACTTCTCCTATACGCAGAACCGCGAGCTGAGCTGGCTGCGCTTTGACGACCGCATCCTCGACGAGGCATACGACGAGACCGTTCCTGCCTTCGAGCGCCTCAAGTTCTGTGAGATCGTCGAGTCCAACCTCGACGAGTGGTTCATGATCCGCGTGGGCGGCCTCTCGGACCTTGCCTCGCTCAAGAACCAGCCCAAGGACAACAAGTCCAACATGACGCCGGACGAGCAGCTCGCCGCCATCTTCAAGGCGCTGCCCTCGCTCGTCGAGCGCCACGAGAAGGGCCTCGTGATAGTCGAGGACGCTCTCGCTGAGAAGGGTCTTGTCCGCGTCTCCCCCGCCAAGTACACGGAGGAGGACCGCGCCGCCGTCGTCCGCCACTACGAGCGAAGGCTCGCACCCATCATCTCCCCCCTCATCGTGGACCCACGCCACCCCTTCCCCAACCTCCGCAACGGCCGCCTCTTCGTGGCCTGCTCCCTCGACGGTGAAGAGGAGACCGATCTGCTCGGCATCATCGAGCTGCCGCGCACCGAGGCGCGCGTCGTCGCCCTGCCTTCCTCGCCGAAGGCCTACCGTTACACCCTGCTCGAGGACGTGCTCGAGACCTGTCTCGACCAGTGCTTCGGTGAGTACGTGCCCAAGCGCTCTGCCGTCATCCGCGTGACCCGCAACGCAGACATCGACCCTGATGGCGAGGGCGTCGAGGAGGAGGAGGACTACCGTCAGCACATGAAGAAGGTGCTGAAGCTCCGCCAGCGTCTGCAGCCCGTGCGCCTGGAGATCCGCGGCAAGCTCGGCAAGAAGCTCGAGGACCTCATCGCGAGCGAGCTCTCCCTCGAGCCGCGCCGCGTCTTCCGCCTCGAGCGCCCAATCGACCTCGGTTACGTCTACGGGCTCGAGTCGCGAATCCCCGACCACGAGCACACCGCCTGCGTCTACCGGCCCTTCGAGCCCCAGATCTCGCCCATGGTCGACCTCTCTAAGCCGATGCGCGGGCAGGTAGAGGACCACGACGTCCTGCTCACCTACCCCTACGAGTCCATGACACCGCTGCTGCGCCTAGTGCGCGAGGCTTCTGCCGACGACGCCTGCATCTCGATCAAGATCACGCTCTACCGCGTGGCAAAGTCGAGTCACCTCTGCGAGAGCCTGATCAGCGCCGCCGAGGCGGGAAAGGACGTCACCGTCCTCATGGAGCTGCGCGCCCGCTTTGACGAGGCCAACAACATCGCCTGGGCGGAGCGTCTCGAGGACGCCGGGTGCACCGTCATCTACGGCTCCGAGGGCTTCAAGTGCCACTCCAAGATCTGCCAGATCACCTATCACGACCGCGACGGACTCAGTCGCATCACCTGCCTCGGAACCGGCAACTTCAACGAGAAGACCGCGACGCTCTACTCGGACTTCATGCTCCTCACTGCCGACGAGGGCATAGGCGCGGACGGCAACACCTTCTTCCGCAACCTCTCGCTCGGCAACCTCCGCGGCTCCTACAAGCACCTCGGCGTTGCGCCAGTGGGCCTCAAGCCCCTCGTCATGCGCGGGCTCGATCGCGAGATCTCCCGCGCCCGCGAGGGTGCCCCTGCCAAGGTCTTCCTCAAGATGAACTCGCTCACCGACCGCGACGTCATCGACAAGATCTCCGAGGCCTGCGAGGCCGGCGTGAGCGTAGTCATGATCGTGCGCGGCATCTGCTGCATCAAGGCGGGCATTCCCGGAAAGACCGACGGGCTCGTCGTGCGCCAGATCGCGGGGCGCTTCCTCGAGCACGCGCGCATCTACGCCTTTGGCGAGTACATGGACACGATCTATCTCTCCAGCGCGGACATGATGACGAGAAACACCGAGCGTCGCGTCGAGATCGCCTATCCCGTGCGTGACCCCGAGTGCGCGGAGATCGTCCGTCACTTCATCGAGCTCCAGCTCGCAGACAACGTGAAGGCACGCCAGCTCACCTCTGAGGGTACCTGGGAGCACGTGGAGAGCGCTGAGGACGCTCCGCGCGTCATCTGCCAGGAGGAGCTCCTCCGCGAGGCGTACGCCAAGGCGAAGAAGGCTGTGGCTGAGCGCAACGCCGCCCGAAAGGCCGAGCGCGTGACGCCCGAGCCCGAGGCCGGCCCCCAGCTCGACGCCGGAAAGCTTCCCCCAGAGCCGCAGACGGAGGCCGACGAGAGTAACACACCCGCGGCTCCCGTCGCGAGCAAGCCTCGAGTCGCCGCACCCGTCCCCTCTGCAGCACGACCCGCCACCCAGAGGAAGGGGCGAGTCGCACGCGCGCTCTCGCTCTTTGGTCAGGCGTTCGGGACCCTCTTTGGCGGGGGTGACGAGTGAGCGCAAGCCAGGAGCTCGAGCTCGTCTGCGAGAAAATGACCTATGGCCCCGACGCCCTCGCGCATGACGCCGAGGGCAGGACCGTGTTCGTTTCCGGCGCAGTCGCCGGAGACAGGGTGCGCGCCGTGATAGACCGCGAGGAGCGTCGCTGGGCACATGCGAATGCGACGGAGGTTCTGGAGCCGTCCCCAGACCGCGTGACGCCCCTCTGCCCCTATGCCTTCGTCTGCGGCGGCTGCCCTTGGGCGAGTCTGTCCTACGAGGCACAGGCCGAGGCAAAGCGGTCCGGCGTCGTAGACGCCCTCTCGCGCATCGGCAAGCTTGGCGACGAGCGTTCGGGCGCGCTCGTCTCCCCGATCGTCTCCCCCGGGGAGCCTTGGGGCTATCGCAACAAGGTCGAGCTCGCCGTTGCGAGCGACGGCGGTCGCGTGACACTCGGGATGCACGGACGCAGCGAGGGTGACGTCGTCCGCGTCAAGGAGTGCAGGCTCCTCGACAAGTTTGGCTCCAAGGCAGTGAAGGCGGTTTCTGGGGCGCTTTCCTATCTTGCCGGCTCGCACGAGCTCGGCCTGGAGCGCGTCGGCATTCGAGTCTCGAGAAGGACCAAGGAGGTCGAGGTCGCCCTCTGGGGACGTCCCGGTCCCTTCCCGCGCCCCCAGGTGGCCAAGGTGCTCGCCGATGCGCTGCACCCCACCTCGGTCGTACGCGTCATGCAGAGGGGTCCGGCAAAGGCACGGCGCATCGCGGGGGTCGAGTGCCTCTCCGGGGCCGGCTCATGGACGGAGCTCGTGGCTTCTGAGCGCATGCGCATCTCTGCCCCATCTTTTTTCCAGGTGAACACGAGAGGAGCCGAGAAGCTCGTAGAGCTCGTGCTCGACGGCCTCGATCCCCGGGAGGACGAGGAGGCGATGGACCTCTACTGCGGCGCCGGAACCTTCACGCTCCCTCTCGCGAGAAGGAGCGCCTTCGTCTCCGCCGTTGAGTCATACGGGCCCGCTGTGCGCGACCTACGCAGAAACCTCGAGAGGGCGGGTCTCGGAAACGTCGATCCCATCGGAGGGGACGCCGGCAGAGAGTTCCCGGACACGGACGTGGACGTCATCGTCGTCGACCCTCCCCGGGCCGGCCTCGCGGAGGACGTGGTGGCGCAGCTCTCCGAGCAGCCCGCCCGTGCCATTGCCTACGTGTCCTGCGACCCTGCCACGCTCGCCCGCGACCTCGCTCGCTTTGCGTCTGCTGGCGTCTTCAAGCCCAGGAGCATAACCCCCGTGGACCTCTTCCCGCAGACCTACCACGTTGAGACGGTGACCATCCTCGAGCGTACCTAGGCACGAAATGGCTAATCCCCTCCAAATTGGTAGGAATAAAAGAGCAGCTCACAACCGTTGGCCGTCATTTTCGCCTATACGGGAATTTCGGTTGCGCTGCCGGACGGAAACGTGTACAAAAAGAGGGAACCTGGGCAGGGGGCCCAGGCAAGAGAGAGGATCCAAACATGAAGGCTACGGTCAACGAGGATTGCATCGGCTGCGGACTCTGCGAGGGCACCTGCCCCGACGTCTTTTCCATCTCTGACGACGGCGTCGCCGTTGCCATCGAGGAGGACGTTCCCGAGGAGGCCGAGGACGCCGCCCAGGAGGCTGCTGACAACTGCCCCGTCTCCGCCATCGTCGTCGAGTAACTCGGCACGCGTCATCAAGACGTATCGCGGGGGCCGCAAGTCGGTCCCCGCATTTTTGTATCTAAACGCGAAGAGGGGGTCTAACCCCTTTCCCGCAGAAAGGCACTGCATGATCCTCGCCTCACAGTCGCCGCGCCGATACGAGCTGCTCTCCGACTCCGGATTCTCACTCGAGGTCGTCCCCGCAGACATCGACGAGATGCGCCTTCCCAACGAGAGGCCCGTAGACCTCGTGGCGCGCCTTGCCGCCGAGAAGGCCGAGGCGGTTCGGTCTCAACTCATGACGAGCCCCGATGACGGCCTCCTCGTTGCCGCAGACACGATCGTCTGGATGGGCGGCGAGGCCCTCGGGAAGCCCGAGGACGCCGATGATGCGCGCCGGATGCTTGAAGAGCTCTCTGGCAGGACCCATTTCGTCTCGACCGGCGTGTGCGCGATGAAGCTCGACGTCGACGGCTCCTGCGCAGCTCAGACACGATTCGTTGAGACCACCGAGGTGACGTTCTGGGACCTCTCCCAGGCAGAGATCGACGCCTATGTCGCCACCGGGGAGCCGCTGGACAAGGCAGGTGCCTATGGCATCCAGGGAGCCGGTCGCCTCCTCGTGAGGGGCATCGCTGGAGACTACTCGAACGTCGTCGGCCTCCCCATAGCCCGTCTCGTACGCGAGCTCGCGTCCCTAACCCCGAATACCTGTGACCTCGTCGCGGATGCGATCAGAATCGGAGGACCCCATGCCTAGCGAGAAGACCATCGAGAGCATCACCCAGATTCCCGGCGTCTTTGTTGGACAGGTCTCCAACGAGGCGGCAGCCACGGGGTGCACGGCAATCGTATGCCCGAGCGGCGCGACCGGCGGCGTGGACGTCCGAGGGGGCGCGCCGGCCACCCGCGAGACGGACCTGCTGCGCCCCGAGGAGACCGTGGACGTCCTCCATGCCGTTGTCCTGTCCGGGGGCAGCGCCTTTGGACTCTCCGCGGCGTGCGGCGTCGCAGAGGAGCTCGAGAGGCGCGGATACGGACTTGACGTGGGCGTGTCGCGCGTTCCCATCGTCTCAGGTGCCTGCCTCTTCGACCTCGCCTGCGGAGATCCGAGCATCCGCCCAACCGTCGACGACGGTCGGGCCGCCTGCGCGGCAGCCCTGGACTCAGGCTCCCAGCCCCTCGAGCGCGGCAACGTCGGCGCCGGAGCGGGCTGTACCGTCGGCAAGCTCGCGGGACCTGAGCGCGCGATGAAGTCCGGCCTCGGGGAGGATGTCGAGCAGGCCGGCGAGCTCGTCTGCGGGGCAATCGCTGCGGTCAACGCATGCGGGGACGTGCGAGACCCAAACACGGGTCAGAAGATCGCCGGCGTGAGAACCGAGGACGGATCGGCGCTTGCAGACACCGTCGATGTCCTTCTCGGCGGATTTGCCCGCATGCCCCTCGCGCGGACGAACACCACCATCTCCTGTGTGGTGACCAACGCCCGCCTCACCAAGGCACAGGCAACGAAGGTGGCCCAGATGTCGGCAGACGCCTACGCGCACGCCATCTCCCCCACCCACACGACCAATGACGGCGACACTGTCTTCGTGATGGCAACGGGCGAGGTGGATGCCCCCGTGGACGTAGTGGGCGCCTTAGCAACGCGCGCACTCGGCCGGGCCATAGCCGACGGCGCCCGACAGGCAACGTCCGCACACGGCTACCCCGCCGCCCGCGACCTCTAGCTACCAAACTACCAACGTGCGACACCGTACGTGACTGGGAGCCCCGCCGCCCTTCTCATAAGAAGTTTCGCAAAGTGCACTTCTGGAGAGAAGGACGGCGGGGCTCACCGCAGTCCGTGCGTTAATTGAACTTCACGAGCTTCTGTGCGGCGCGGTAGCCCGCAAGCGTGAGCGCGCGCCCGACGGTGCCGGGAAGGTTCGTAGCCATGCCGATGATCCCGTGGCGAGCTCGACGATACATCCTCCGGTCGTAGGCCTTGAGCTCGTCCCAGAGGGCCTTGAGCTCGTCGCTCGCATCCGCGCGGTCGCTCTTCTTGGTGAACACGGAGCAGATGGCCATGATGATCGTAAAGTAGTTCATCATGTAGCTGCGCAGCCTCACGGAGGGCACGTCACGATACACGTGATAGGCATGCATCATGACGCGCGCGACGCGCCAGTAGTGGTCTACGCGACTCGTGAGCACGGTGTCGTTCACAGACTGGTCGTCGCGCCCGATGAAGTAACGATAGACGTCAACGTCAAGGTAGTAGATGCTCCTGCAGACCGGGAACGGCACGTACGCGTAGATGTTGTCAACGTAGAAGGTGTGCGGGGGAAGCTTGAGCCCCGCCTCACGGAGAACGTCAACGCGATAGGTGAGCGCATGCATGAGCAGGTACTGCCACGGCTTGAAGCGTCCCATGTCGTTCCACGAGAAGATCTTGCCAACCGGGAGGACGCGACGATAGTTCACAAAGTTCTGGGTATCGTCCTCCACGTGCTCGTAGACGAAGTTGGTGATGACAAGGTCCACGTGCTCGCCGAGCCTGATGAAGTTGCGAAGCTGGCCGAGAAGCGCCATCACGGCATCGCCGTCAACCCAGTCGTCGGAGTCGATGTTCTTGAAGTAGACGCCGCGCGCGTTTGAGACGGCCTTCATCACAGCGGCGCCATGTCCCCCGTTCTCCTGGTGGATGGCACGGATGATCGAAGGGTGGCGCTCCGCCCACGCATCCGCCTTTTGGGGCGTATCGTCCTTCGCGGAGCCGTCGTCAACGATGATGATCTCCACGTCCTCGGCGTACTCGGTGCCCTCGAGAATTGACTCGATACAGTGGTCCATGTAGGCGGAGGAGTTGTAGCACGGAATGCCAAAGGTGATGGTCTTGTCCATTGTTTCCCCTTCCACCCGGGCGCCCCGAGTCTCCTTAGCTGTGCTGCGAGATGATCTCATCCGAGAGGTCGAGCGCGGAGGCAACGACCCCGTCCATGTCGTAGTAGCGGTACTCGGCGAGGCGGCCTACGCAGTGGAAGTTGACGACGTCCTCCACGCGCGCGCGATAGCGCCGGTAGAGCTCGAGGTTGGCGTCCTCGAGGATGGCGTAGTAGGGCGTCTCGCCGCTGCCGGGCGTGTAGGCCTTGGAAAACTCGCGCATGATGGTGGTCTTGCCGGGAACGACCTGACCAGTCATGTTCTTGAACTCGGTGATGCGCGTGAAGTCCTCGCTCGTGGTGTAGTTGACGGTACCAACGGGCTGGAACTGATCCATGTCGAGGGTCTCGAAGTCCATGTCCAGCGTGCGATACGGGAGCGCCCCGAGGTCAAGGTCAAAGAGCTCGTCGAGAGGACCGGTGTAGATGACCTCGCCGCCATAGGGCCTGCCGCACACGCTCACGCTGCCCTCCCCAACCTTCAGGATGTCGCGCGCGTCAACGTCCAGGAACACGTCGATGCAGTCGTGGTCGAGCATGTGCTCGAAGAGCACGGTGTAGCCGTCGGCAGGCATGCCCTGGAAGGGGGCGCCTGGGAAGTAGCGGTCGTCGTCACCAACGAACACGGGGACGCGCCCGGTGATCGAGGGGTCAATCTGATCGGGGGTCTGCCCCCACTGCTTCATCGTGTAGTAGAGGAAGACGTTCTCAAAGACGTAGTCGGCAACCTCAGCCAGCTCGGGGTCGTTCTTCTCCCTCAGCTCCATGATGGGGACCTTCTTGTTCTCGCCGAAGGTCTCCACGAGCTTCTGGTAGAGACGCTCGCCCTTCTCCTCGCCAAAGGCGAGCTTGAGGGAACGATGGTTGAAGGGCACGGGCATGAGGGTCCCGTGGATGTTCGCGAGGACCTTGTGCTGGTAGTTGGTCCACTCGGTGAAACGCGAGAGGAACTCGTTCACGCGCTCGTTGGTGGTGTGGTAGATGTGTGGACCGTACTTGTGGACGAGGATTCCCGCATCGTCAACGTAATCGTAGGCGTTGCCCGCGATGTGGTCGCGACGCTCGAGAATGCACACCTTGAAGCCACAGGACTCAACGAGCCTGCGGGCGCAAACCGCACCGGCGTATCCGGCACCAACGACGACGGCGTCATAGGAGTCAGGAGAAAAACCGACGGGCAGACCCTTTGAGATAGCCATGAAAATCCTCTCTGAGCGAACAATGCGAAGAGCGAACGACAAGCGCACGCTCACCCAATCGTCTGCCTGATTCTATCACCTCAAACCTATAATGGACCCGTGCACACGTCTACGCTCACCCCACGTGCGAAAGTCATGTGCGCAAACGGCATGTAAACGTGAGTGAAGGAGCTTTGATGAGCGATTTTCTCGCCCGCATGAAGGCCGCGGCCAAGGCCTACAAGAAGACGATCGTCCTGCCTGAGGGCGAGGACCCGCGCACCCTGGAGGCTGCGCGCAAGATCGTGGCAGAGGACCTCGCCAACCTCGTCATCCTTGGTGACCCCGCGAAGATCGACGTCGACGGCGTGACCGTCATCGACCCGACCTCCCCTACGGCACCCAAGCACGAGGCCTATGCCCAGAAGTTCGCCGAGCTGCGCGCCAAGAAGGGCGTCACGATCGAGCAGGCACGTGCCCAGATGATGGACGCCACCTACTACGGAACCATGATGGTCAAGATGGGCGATGCCGACGGCCTGGTCTCCGGCGCCTGCCACTCCACGGCCAACACGTTGCGCCCCGCGCTTCAGATCCTGAAGACTGCCCCGGGCACCAAGCTTGTCTCCGCCTTCATGGTCATGTGCACCAAGACCCCGCAGTACGGTGCCGACGGCACGCTCGTCTTCGCAGACTGCGGCCTGAACATCGATCCCACCTCCGACGAGCTCTCCGAGATCGCCATCGCCTCCGCCAACTCCTTCGCCACCTTCATGGACGACGTGGAGCCCAAGGTTGCCATGCTCTCCTACTCCACGATGGGCTCCGCCGGTGGAGACACCGCCAAGAAGGTCCAGGAGGCCACGACCTTTGCCAAGGAGAAGGCCCCCGAGCTCGCCATCGACGGCGACCTCCAGCTCGACGCCGCAATCGTTCCCGAGGTTGCCGCCCTCAAGGCTCCGGAGAGCAAGGTCGCGGGCCACGCCAACGTGCTCGTCTTCCCCAACCTCGAGACCGGAAACATCGGCTACAAGCTCGTCCAGCGCTTTGGCAACGCAGAGGCCTACGGCCCCATCCTTCAGGGCATCGCCAAGCCGGTGAACGACCTCTCCCGCGGCTGCGTGGCCGACGACATCGTGGGTGTTGTGGCCATCACCGCGGTCCAGGCCCAGATGGCGGAGATGAACTAGCAGCGGGCATCGAGAACTGCCACCGCCTGGCCCCGACGCCATATGGCGCCGGGGCCTTTCTCATACCAAGACAGAACCGCTGATTACAAGGGTAATGGCACATGTTGTGTACACATTTTTAGGTTTGATATTAGGTTCTTCTCGACAAATCCGCAGGTAGACGCAATGGCAAGAAGTGCATTAGGTATTGAAGTGTGCGCACAACCTCGAAAAAGGAAATGCGGGGCCGAGAAGAGCCTCGACCCCGCAGGGAGACAATCTGTGCTAGAGGAGCCTAGCGACCGATGGGCTTGGGGCCGGCGGCACGGACCTCGGGCGACATCGTGGTGAGGCGCTTATCGGCGTTGTCGACGAACATCTGGGCGAGCTTCTCGGCCATCTCGTCGTAGGCGCTGCGATCCTCCCAGGTGTTGCGAGCGTTGAGCAGCTCGCTGGGGACGCCGGGGCAGGACGTGGGGACGTCGAGGTTGAAGCGCTCGTCGTGGACGAACTCGGAGTCGTCGATGATGCCGGACTGGGCGGCCTCGACCATCTTGCGGGTGTAGGCGAGCTTCATGCGCTTGCCCACGCCGTAGGGGCCGCCGGTCCAACCAGTGTTGATCAGGTAGACGCGCACACCGCCCTTGTCGATCTTCTCACCGAGCATCTGTGCGTAGACGTTGGGGTCGAGCGGCATGAACGGCTCGCCAAAGAGCGAGGAGAACGTGGGCTGCGGCTCCTTGATGCCACGCTCGGTGCCGGCAACCTTGGAGGTGAAGCCGGTCATGAAGTGATACATGGCGGCGTTGCGGTCAAGCTTGGCGATCGGGGGCAGGACGCCGAAGGCGTCAGCGGTGAGGAAGATCACGACGTCAGGGGTACGCTTGGCGCGGCCCTTGGCAACGGCACCAGGGACGAACTCGACCGGATAGGCCACGCGACCGTTCTCGGTGAGGGAGGTGTCGAAGTAGTCGGCCACGCGCGTCTCGTCGTCGATCACGACGTTCTCGCACATGGAGCCGAAGCGAATGGCGTTCCAGATCTGCGGCTCGGTCTCAGGCGTGATGTCGATGGTCTTGGCGTAGCAGCCACCCTCGATGTTGAAGACGCGGTCCTCGGCCCAGCCGTGCTCGTCGTCGCCGATGAGGAGACGGTCCTCGGCGGCAGAAAGGGTGGTCTTGCCGGTGCCGGAGAGACCGAAGAAGACCGTGGTGCCGTGGGAGCGCGGGTTCATGTTGCAGGAGCAGTGCATGGTAAGAACGTTGTCCTCAACGGGGAGCAGGTAGTTCATGACCGAGAAGATGGACTTCTTGATCTCGCCGGAGTACTGGGTGCCCACGACGAGGATCATGCGCTCCTGGAAGTTGATGAGGACGGCGGCCTCGGAGTGGGTGCCGTGAACCTCGGGGTCGAGCTTGAGGGTGGGGGCGGCCATGACGACGAAGTCAGCCTCGCCGAAGTTGCGGAGCTCGTCGTCGGTGGGACGCACGAGCATCTGGTGCACGAAGAGCGCCTGGCTCGCGAGCTCGCAGATGGCGCAAATCTTGCGAGAGTAGCGGCGCTCCGCGCCCGCGAGGCCGTGCACGACGAAGAGGCGGCGCTCGGAGAGGTGGCCGATGACCTCGCTCTTGATCTTCTGGTAGTTCTCCTCTGAGAACGGCACGTTGACGTTGCCCCAGGCGATCTTGTCGTGAACGTCGGGCGTGTCAACGATGAAGCGGTCCTTGGGTGAGCGACCGGTGTACTGCCCGGTGATGACGGAGAGGGAGCCGGTGCTCGTGAGCTCGCCCTCGCCGCGCTCGACAGCGGTCTCGATCAGCACGGCGGGAGAGGCGTCGATGACGGTCTTCTCCTCCGTGTGGGCGATTCCGTAGCGCTGAAGTTCCTCGATGATCATGCGTGCCTCCTTATGGCGGGCGGCGAAGCCGCCGACTGTAGACGCATCGAAGGTGTCCAAATTCCAAGGGCACCGGTTGGATATTATGGCACATCTTCCCGCTCGCGGCCCCATAAGCCCCATTCAGCTATCCAGGCGAACGATATGCACATCTTGGGAATAGAGTTTTGAGTGATAGGACAACAGGAGGTAGACATGGCAACGCTCACCACCATCACCGACGGCAATCTTTCCGTTACGATCGATTCGGCTGGTGCCCAGCTCATGAGCGTGAGACTCGGCGAGGGCGAGTACCTCTGGCAGGGTGACGAGCGCTACTGGGCACGTCGCGCGCCGGTGCTCTTCCCCATCGTCGGCTGCCTTCGCGAGGGACACGCCGTCTCCGCGCAAGGTGACGTCACGCTCGGCCGCCATGGCATCGCACGCCTCTACGACCACGCCGTCGTTGATCAGACCTCCTCGAGTGTCACGTACGAGCTCGCCTCGACGGACGAGACGCGGACGGCCTACCCCTTCGATTTCCGGCTCAACATGACGTACGCCGTTGCCGACGGGTGTCTCACTCAGACCTTTGCCGTCACCAACACGGGAGACGTGGACCTCCCCTTCACGCTTGGCGGGCACCCCGCCTTCAACGTGCCCGTACCTGGCGAGGAGGGCGCGTCCTTCTCCGACTACGAGCTCGTCTTCCCCGAGCGTTGGACCGCCGAGGTGCCCACGATTGACCCCAAGGGCCTCCAGGACTTCTCGACGATGCACGAGCTGTTCCGAGACTCCGACCGCATGCGTCTGAGCCACGAGCTCATCGACGAGCTTCTCACCGTAGTTTTTGTCGACGTCCCCGGGAGCTCGGTCAAGCTTGTTGGCCCCGCCAACCACGGAGTGGAGCTCGACTTCGATGGCTTTGGCTTCCTCGGCGTCTGGACGGCTACGAGCGATTCCCCGTTCGTCGCCATCGAGCCCTGGGTGGGCTGCGCCACATGCTACGACGAGTCGGACGTCTTCGAGGAGAAGCGCGGGACCATCACGCTCGTCCCGGGCGAGACCTGCGAGAGGTCCTTCTCGATAAGGCCCTTCTAGACATGAGCCAGATTCGTCCCGCAAGCGCGGAAGACCTCGGGGTCGTCTGTTCCATCTACGACGCCGCGCGACGCTTCATGCACGCCAACGGCAACCCCACCCAGTGGCCTGGTGACTACCCCGGCCTCCAGGACGCCGAGAAGGACCTCGATCTTGGAGCCCTATGGGTGCTTGACGAGGGCGCTGGCCCCATCGCCGTCATGAGCGTTCTGCCTGGCCCTGACCCAACCTATGCCGTAATCGAAGGCGAGCCATGGCTGAATAGTGACCCCTATTGGGTCATGCACCGCCTCGCCGTGGCGGAGAGTGGCCATGGCGCAGGAACGCACATGCTCGAGTGGCTCTGCGCACAGCACGACAACGTCCGCGCCGATACCCATGCCGACAACCTCCCCATGCAGCGAACGCTCGAGAGGTGTGGATTCTTGCGCCGCGGCACCATCTGGGTCGAAGACGGCACTCCGAGAGTCGCGTATCACTTCGTGCGTCATCAGTAGCTCGCCGCATATCGTCAAGCGCATCTCGAGAATGCGCTCGTCTCAGCTTCATACTTCGTCCACTTGACCAGAAGGGGCTCGTCTCAGGGTACGGGCGTCTCTCGCTTGGCGATATGTGCCTCGTCTCAGGATAAAGCGACGTTTTGACTGAGACGAGCCGGCTTTCGTCAAGCGAGAAGCCCGACAGGCTGAGACGAGCCTCGTTTCGTCACGCTTATGCGAAAAAGAGCTGAGACGAGCCTCTTCTCGCAAAGGGCCACCACCCGCGAACGAGCGCTCGAGCCAACCTTCTAGCGGCACGCTTCGATGAGGCTCTTCCACAGGGCGAAGTCTGTCTCCACCTCGCGCCACGTATACTCGGGGTGCCACTGGACGCCAATGCAGAAGCGCCTGTCAGGGACCTCGATTCCCTCGGGCACGCCATCGGTCGCGCGCGCCACGAGGCGCACGCCCTCACCGAGGCGGTCGACGCAGCAGTGGTGCGCCGAGTTGGCCTGAACGAGCTTGGCCCCGCCGAGCGCACGAGACAGCAGCGACCCCTCCTCGACCTCAACGGGGTGGCAGACGCCGTTTAGGATGCCAGTGTGGCGCCACTGGACCATGCCCTCTCTGGCACCGAGGCTCGGGACGTCCATGCAGAGCGTGCCGCCCAGAGCCACGTTCAGGAGCTGCGTTCCCCGGCAGGTGGTGAGCAGGGGCTTGTCAGCCGCAACGGCGGCGCGCAGCATCGGAAGCTCAAAGGCGTCGCGCTGTGGGCAGAGCAGCGCTGGGTCGTAGGGACCCTCGTCCCCCCAGATTGCGGGGTTGACGTCAGGCCCGCCGGGAACGGCGATGCCATCCGCACGCTCCACGTACTCCGCGATGACGCCCTCGTCCTCGGTGAGTGCCATCATGA
Organism: uncultured Olsenella sp.; assembly: GCA_949296375.1. Lineage (GTDB taxonomy): Bacteria > Actinomycetota > Coriobacteriia > Coriobacteriales > Atopobiaceae > Thermophilibacter. The sequence continues at coordinate 17,141 of CASFQX010000020.1, read as the reverse complement.
GCGGCAGACCGCCGGCAGCAAGAATCGCATCAACAAAGCAGTCGGCGATAGCCTCCTGGGGAGCTATCGTCTCCGAGCCCTCCACGACGGGAGCCTCCCAGCGTGGAGCGACAAGAACGACCGGTCTTCTCGCCATGCTAGTGTCCCTTGATCGAGTCGAGGAAGTCACGGGCGCGCTGCGTCTTGGGGTGGTCGAAGAACTCGTCAGGGGCACCCTCCTCGACGATCTGGCCGTCAGCCATGAAGACCACGCGGTCTGCAACGCGGCGCGCGAAGTTCATCTCGTGCGTCACCACGACCATCGTCATTCCGCCGCGAGCGAGCTCGACCATGACATCGAGAACCTCGTTGATCATCTCTGGGTCGAGAGCGCTCGTGGGCTCGTCGAACATCATCGCCTTGGGGCGCATGGCGAGCGAGCGTGCGATGGCGGCTCGCTGCTGCTGGCCACCGGAGAGCTGCGCGGGAACCTTGTGAGCCTGCGAGGCAACGCCGACGCGCTCCAGGAGCTCCATGGCGTACCTCTCGGCCTCCTCCTTGCCCTGGCCAAGCACCTCTCGGGGCCCGAGGGTCACGTTCTCAAGGATCGTCTTGTGCGCGAAAAGGTTGAACTGCTGGAAAACCATGCCGAGCTCGGCGCGCATGCGTGCGAGCTCGCGGCCCTCCTGCGGAAGCGGCTCTCCCTCGATGAGGATCTCCCCGGAGTCGATGGTCTCGAGCCGGTTTATGGTGCGACACATCGTTGACTTGCCGGAGCCGGAGGGCCCGATGACGACGAGCACCTCTCCCCGCGCAACGGAGAGGTTCACGTCGCGAAGGACATGGAGGTCCCCGAAGTGCTTGTCAACGTGGCGGAGCTCTATCACCGGCACGTTCTTATCGGCTGTACTTTCCTGGGCCATTGCTCCCGCTCCTAGCGAATGATCTTGACGCCCGTGCGATGCGCAACGTATACGGACGCCTTGTTGATGGCAAAGTTGATGAGGACGTAAATGACCGAGACAACGAGGTACATGGAGAGCAGCGCATCGTAGTTGGTGATGAGCACGCGCGCGTTCTGCATGAGATCCGGATAGCTCACCACATAGGCGACAGTCGTGTCCTTGACAACAACGACGAGCTGGGCGATGAGCGAGGGGATGACGTAGCGGACGGCCTGGGGAAGGACTATCAGCCTCATCGTCTTCCAGCGACCGAGACCGATCGAGAGCGCCGCCTCGACCTGGCCCTTGGGCACGGCGTTCACGCCGGCGCGGAAGACCTCGGCGAGCACGCCCGAGGCGGCGAGAGTCACCGGCAGCGTAAGCATCCAGAAGGAGGGCATCCTGATGCCGTACTGAGGAACCACAAGAAAGAAGAAGTAGATGAGCAGAAGGCTTGGGACGCCACGGAAGAAGTCGGTCACCAGGCGGCACGCGGCAGAGACGGGGCGAGGCCCGCTCGTCCTGCCGAGCATGAGCGCGAGACCGAGAACCAGCGCGATCGCGCCAGCCGTGAGCGCGACCTCAACGGTGCCGACAAACCCCTGCAGCAGGAAGCGCCACGTGGGCCACTCGAGAAGGAACGACCAGTAGCGCGGCGCGAGCTGACCCGTAACGTAGAACTGTCGGACCACGGCAGCAACCAGGGCGGCCACAAGAAGCGCCGAGACGACCGTACCCACGGCGATGAGCCGCTTCGTCTTGGGGCCAGGGGCCTCGTAGAGGGCGGTGCGCACAGACGGCGCGGACTGGGTGCGCGCGCTCATCGGAGAATCCTCACCCTCTTGTCAAGGCGGTTGCCAATGAGTGAGATGACAAACGCCGTGAGAACGTAGCCGAGTGCCGAGACGAGGAAGGCGAGGATGCCTCCCGTGGCTCGGGTGTTGACGTAGGAGACCACTCCCGTGAGCTCCTGGGGCGTCATAGGAACCTGCGAGCCGAGCGCGGTGGTGAGCATGACGGCGATAAGCAGGTTGGTCATGGGGAGCACCGTGGTGCGAAGCGCCTGCGGAATCACGATGTGCCGCAGGATCTGCGTGAAGGTGAGCCCGATGGAGCGCGCCGCCTCGATCTGCCCCACGCCGATCGTGTTGATGCCGCTCATGAAGTTCTCCGAACCAAAGGCGGAACCGAGAAGGACGACGGTCACGATGACGCAGGTCCGCCATGGTAGCACGACGCGAAGCTGCGGGAGCGCGTATGCCACGAGGATCAGAAGGGCCACGCCAGGGATGTTTCGAAACACCTGGACGTAGAGCTCCCCGAGGCCCCTCAGCGGGGCCACGGGGCTCACGCGGGCGACCGTGACGAGCACGGCAAGCACCATGACAAAGACGAAGGAGACCGCCGTCATCGACCACGTGGCGAGAAGCCCGTCGAGATAGTTCTGTCCGTAGGTACCGAGAAGCTCAGCGAAGCTCATGCGACTCCCCCACCACAGGATGCCTACGCGCCGATCGCAGGGGGCTCGGGGGCATCGTCGATGCCGGCGCGGTCACCGATGCAGAGCTGCCAGAGCTCGGTCCAGAGACCCTCGTCCTGCAGCCTCTGGAGCCAGGCGTTCACGAAGGCAACGCCGTCGGAGTCGAGCGGAAGCCCGATGCCGTACGCATCAACGGGGCCAAACTCATCGCCGGCGAGGCGATAGCGGCCGGGGTTGCGCGTCATGTTGCCCATCTGCATTGCGGTGTCGATCACGTAGGCGTCGACGCGACCCTGGGAGAGCGCGGTGCGCGCCTCCTCGTCGGTCTTGAACTCCTGCACGATGGCATCCGGCGCATACTCCTCGAGGATTCCGGGGCCGGTGGAACCGGACTGCGCGGCCACGTTCTTACCTGCAAGGTCATCGAGGGAGTTGATGCTGTCGTTGTCAGCCATCACGAGAATGGACTGCTGCGTGGTGTAATACGGGCCTGCGAAGGAGATGACCTTCTTGCGGTCGTCGTTGATGGAGTACGTGGCAAAGACAACATCAACCTGGTCGTTCTGAAGAACCGACTCGCGCGTGTCCGAGGTCACCTGAGTGATCTCCTGCTTGGACTCATCGCCGAGGATATAACGCGTGAGGAGCTGCGAGAGCCCGGCGTCGAAGCCGCGGGTCTTTCCGTCCTGCTCGTTCAGGCTCGAGAAGAGCAGCGATGTCTGGACGCCTCCCACGCGAAGCGTGCCAGCCTCCTTGACCTTGCTCGCCCACTGCGAGGCGGAGACCTCGTCGTCGGTGGCTACGAAGCCGGAGGCAATGAGCTCGTCGTAGGCTGCGGAGTCGAGCTTGGTCTCCTCGGTAGCCTCGTCCCCGGCGGGAGCGGGAGCCTCGCCGCCACAGGCGCCGAGACCGAGAAGGGCAAGCGTGGCGGCACCAAGGCCGAGGGCGGAGCGTCGAGTGACAGTGATGTTGCTGAGGGCCATGAGGGTTCCTTTCCCCTGGGTTTCCCATTCATAGCAACTAATTGTACCCAAATTACTAGGAATTAGACCGCGGGATCAGCTCGGCCGTCACCTCCCCGTAACCTCGCCACGAGAAGACCTGCGGCGCCACGGGCACTTCTCGGGGCATTTTTCTTGAGAGAGGCCCGGCTCCCCAGGAGCCGGGCCTCTCGAAGGCACGTGCGGAGGGAAATGCCCGTGACGCTACCCCAGCAGCTCCTCGACGTCGAGCGCGATCATGTACTCCTCGTTGGTGGGAACCACCATCACGGTGATCGCGGAGTCCGGAGCGGAGATCACACGGGGCTCGTCGGAGCGCGGCGCGTTCTTCTCGGCGTCGATCTTGACGCCCATCCAGCCGAGCAGCTCGCAGATGCCAGCACGAATCTCGGGCGCGTTCTCGCCGATGCCCGCCGTGAAGACCATCGTATCAACGCCCTGCATGGAGGCCGCCATCTCAGCAAAGAGCTGGGAGACGCGGTAGTTGAACATGTCGAGAGCCATCTGGCACTTCTCGTCGCCGTTGGCGGCGCCAGCCTCGATGTCGCGGGAGTCCGAGGAGACCTCGGAGACGGCGAGAAGACCGGACTTCTTGTTCATCATCGTGTCGATCTCGTCGACGCTCATGTGCGCCTCGCGACTGAGGTAGAAGACCGTAGCGGGATCGAGCGTGCCGCAACGGGTGCCCATGATGAGGCCGTCGAGGGGGGTGAGGCCCATCGTGGTGTCCATGCACTTGCCGTCCTGGATGGCGCAGAGGGAGGCACCGGAGCCGAGGTGGCAGCTCACGAGCTTGTGGGTCTTGTCGCCCATCATCTCGTGCACGGTGCGCCAGATGAAGCGGTGGCTCGTGCCGTGGGCGCCGTACTTGCGAACGTGGTACTTGTCCACGACGTCACGCGGGAGGGCGTAGCGCCAGGCGTGCTCGGGCATGTGGTAGTGGAAGGCGGTATCAGGCACGATCACGTTCCCGAGCTCGGGGAACATGTCGCGGCAGATCTCGATGACGTCTGCCTCGGCGTAGTTGTGCAGTGGCGCCAGCGGAGCGACCTCGCGGACCTGGGCGAGCGTCTCATCGGTAACGATCGCGGACTCGGGGAAGTACCAGCCGCCCTGGACCACGCGGTGACCGATGCCGCCGATGGTCTTGTCGATGGTCTTGAGGATGTCAAAGACGTACTTGATGGCTGTCTTGTGGTCAGGGAGCGCGACCTCGAGCTTCTGCTTCTCCCCACCCATCTCCTCGTGTCCGACGAAGGAGCCGTCGATGCCGATGCGCTCACAGTTGCCCTTGGCGTAGACCTCACGCGTGTCCACGTCCAGGAGCTGATACTTGAGCGACGAGCTACCGGCGTTGATGACAAGGACGTTCATGACTCTCCTCCCGCGGGGTCTCCCCCACTCGGCGATACAACACAGCACTCATATGATACGCCCGAAGAAGGCCGAAGTTCGTCTCACGTCGCTGAACGGGCCGGGCGTGGTTCTCTCCGGGAAGTGCGCTGGCACGAGACTTCCCTCCGAGAACAACGCCCGGCCCTGGACAACGACAGGCGGTCGGGTCTTCCGAAGGAAAGTTTCGCTAAGCGCACTTTCCGTGGGAGGACCCGACCGCCGGACAGCTGGCCTAGGCGGGAATGAGGCCCTCGCCGAGGGGCTTGCCGCCGAGGACGTGCATATGGAGGTGCATGACGGTCTGACCCGCCGCGGCACCCGTGTTCATGATGCAGCGGAAGCCCGACTCGGCGATGCCGCACTTCTCGGCAACCGCCTTGACGGCGCGCTCCATCGAGGCAAGCGTCTCTGCCGGGACATCGTCGACGAAGTTGTCATGGTGGGCCTTGGGCACCACGAGCACGTGTACCGGCGCCTGGGGGCTAAGGTCGTTGAAGGCTACCACGTTATCGTCCTCGTAGAGGAACTCGCTCGGAATCTCACCATTTGCGATTTTGCAGAAAATGCAGTCAGACATGATGCCAACCCCTCTCATTCTATTCGTTGATGTAGGCGGTGCTCGGAGCCGATGAGGTGTCCGTCGTGGCAGCGTTCTCGTCGGTGGCGTCGAGAAGGACGCGCACCTTCTGCTCGGCGCTCGCGAGTCGCTCGCGCAGGCTCTTCAGAAGCTCCACGCCACGGCTGTAGCGATCAAGCGATTCCTCGAGCTCGAGGTCTCCGGACTCGAGGGCTCGCACGATCTGCTCGAGCTCGATCGAGGCCTCCTTGAACGTCATGTCCTCGATTCTCCTGGGTTCGTCTGCCATCTCCATCCCCTTTCCGGGCTCATGCCCGACCTTAGTTGACCTTGGTAACCGTCGCACCGAAAGACCCGTCGCCGAGAAGCACGCTGACCTCGTCACCCGGCACCAGGACCGCGGCATCCTTCAGCACGCCACCCTTGGAATCGCGGGCGATCGCGTAGCCACGCGCCAGAACCGAGAGCGGCGAAAGAGCATCGAGGGAGGCGGCGAGGCGAGAGAGCGTTGCCTCCGCAGGCAGGAGCATCTTTCCCGCGGCGCCATCTAGGCGGGAGGCGAGCTGATCGCAGCGCTCGCCAGAGCGCGCGAGCGAGCGCGGAATCGCATCGTGGAGCCGCTGCTCCGTCTGCATGAGGTCGGTCGCACGGTCGCGCACGGAGGCGAGTGGGTCAGTGAGACAGCGCCGCGCCCCGAGGGCATCGAGCGCAACGCGGCGGCGAGACAAACCTGCCTCGACGCCTCCCACCATGAGTCTGGAGGCGGCGTCAACGCGCTGGCGGCGGAACTCGAGCAGAGAGGACATGGCCCTGCCGAGTCTCACCTGTCGCTGGAGCATCTGGCGCTCCACCTCGTCGATCGCCGGCGCGACAGACTCTGCGGCGGCGGTGGGCGTGGAGGCTCGACGGTCTGCCACCATGTCGGCGATCGTGGTGTCAGGTTCGTGCCCGATTCCCGTCACCACCGGGACGGTGCAGGCGGCGATGGCGCGCGCGAGCCCCTCGTCATTGAAGCACATGAGATCTTCGAATGAGCCTCCCCCGCGAACGAGCAGGATGGCGTCTGGCCGCGCGGCAACAGCGACCCCAAGTGCCCTGATGATCGTCGCGGGGGCATCGGCCCCCTGCACGGAGCATCCCGCGACGTCAATCTCCACGAGTGGGTTTCTTCTGGCGAGCGTTCGCTTCACGTCCTCGATGACGCTACCGGAAAGCGAGGTGACCACGCAGACGCGCGAGCAGAAAGCCGGGACGTGGCGCTTTCTCGCCGGATCCATGAGCCCCTCGCGCTCGAGGGCGCGCGCAAGCTCAGCCACCTGCTGCCTGAGCAGACCCTCACCAGCGGCCTCGACCTTGCTGGCCACGAACGAGAGCTTTCCAGAGGCCTTGTAGACGTCAAACTTGCCCGTGAGCTGCACTGCAATGCCATCCCTGAGCTGAAAGCCCATCTTGGCTGCCGTGCCGCGCCAGACGATGACGCTCATCGAGGCCCCGTCGTCCTTCACCTCGAAGTAACAGTGGCCGGAGCGCGCGTTTGGCCCTCGGAACCCCGACACCTCGCCGTTGACGACGAGCGTGGGCCACGAGGAGACGGCACCCTTGGCGAGGGCGACCGCCTCGGAGACCGAGACAGCCTGCGTTCCGGACATCAGTCGTCCCCTCTGCCGCCGTAACGCCCGAGCAGGTAGACAAGCTGGATGAGCGAGGTGAGCGCAGCCGCAACGTAGGTGAGGGCAGCGGCAGTGAGAACGGCACGCGCGCCCTTCTCGTCAAGCCCCGAGCCAAAAGACCCGAGGTAGGCAACAGCCCTACGAGAGGCGTCTATCTCGACTGGGAGGGTGACGAGCTGGAACACCACGGACACCGCGAAGAGGACGATGGCGAGCTGCACCAGACCGAAGGCGTTCATCATGACTCCCAGGAGCAGCACGATCAGCCAGCCCTGCTGGGCTATGTTGACCACGGGGACAAGCGAGGTGCGAAGCCGATAGAACCCATAGCCCTGAGCCGCCTGAATGGCGTGACCCGCCTCGTGGCAGGCAACGGCAACGGACGCAACGGAGGCTCCGCGGTAGTTGTCATCCGAGAGGTGCAGCATGTTGTCGCGAGGGTCGTAATGGTCGGTGAGCGAGCCTGGAACCCGCGTGATCCCCACGCCGGGAGCTCCGCCAGTGAGCAACATCTGCCGGGCAACCTCTGCCCCCGTTCCGGGGATTCCCGCATCGACCTTGGACCACTTGCGGTACGTGCTCCTGATGTACGCCTGTGCCCCAAATCCCAGAACGAGGGCGACCAAGACTACCAGCAGGTACGCCGGATCCATTCCATACCCATAATAGAACGGCATCTCATCCTCCAATCGACTTTCAGTCGATTCTACCCGAGGGGGCGGACGATAATACCGCGTCCGAGAGCGTCAGAGGAGCTCGAGCCTTCCCTCGCGAACGGTCAGACCAACCTCCCCCTCGAGAAGCCTCGAGAGGGTCGCCCCGGCGAGCTCCCATCTCCACCCACAAGCCAGCGGGGACGCATCCCGGTTCTGGACGAACTCAAGGAGGTCGTCTCGCGTGGCGATGAGCTGAGTGGCAACGCCGCTCTGTTCGGACACAAGGCGGAGCACCGCGTACATGAGGTCGATCACGCTCTCCGTGTCTGCCGACGGACGGGCGTGACGCGTGATCTTGGGGCAGTCGTCCGGCTCGCATACCACGCCTGCCCGGACCGCCTCGAGCAGGGAGCGCGCATCGCGCTCAGAGATCTGGTCGGTGCCGCGAATCTTCCTCAGGCGCTCGAGCGAGGTTGGGGTCCGCTTGCAGATCTCCACAACGACCTCGTCGGAGGCGACCCACTTGCGAGGCAGGTCTCGCCGAGCGGCAACGTCCTCCCTCCAGGCGCAGACCTCCCGGGCGACGGCAAGCTGCCTGCGCGTGAGCGAACCCGCCCTCCGCAGGCGAAGGTAGGCGTCCCTCGGGCTGCGCCTCAGGCGCTCCGGGTCACAGAGACGCCCCATCTCGGGCGCCACCCATGAGAGTCGGTCCTTCTCAACGAGCTCGAGCATCATGCGATCGTAGATGCCGGGCAGATACCTCACGTCGTCCTCGGCATAGGTAAGCTGCTCCGGATCGAGAGGCCTGCGCGACCAGTCGGTGAGCGACTCCGCCTTGGGCAGGCGCACCCCGCAGTACGACTCGACGAGGGAGGCATAGCTGATCTGCTGCCGCAGACCAAGGAAGGCGGCGGCGAGCTGCGTGTCAAAGACCGGGGCGCAGCTCACGCCCAGGCCGTCGAGAAGCACCTCAAGATCCTGGCTGCACGCATGGAAGACCTTGGTCACCGTGGCGTCTCGGAGAAGTTCGACGAGCGGCGTGAGGTCGTCGATGAGAATGGGGTCTATCGCCGCGATCCTGTCGGCAGCAGCAACCTGAACAAGGCAGAGCTTGGGAAAGTAGGTTCTCTCCCTCAGGAACTCGGTGTCGACCGCAATGACTTTGGCGGAGGCGGCATGCTCGCAGAACTCGGCGAGCTCGCTTGAAGTGGAAAGGTACAAGTCGCTCGATTCTCCCCGCTTTGGATTTGGGGTTACACTAGAGGTCAAACTTCGACGCAAAGCCATCCCATGATACCCAATCGTGGGCATGGGCCGGAGAGGAGATTCGTGCGAACTCTCGTCATTCACAACCCGCGGTCAGGCTTTGGCTCTGACGCCGTCTTCCAGTTCGAGCGCTCCCTCCTTCATGAGGGAGACGAGTGCGTCATGAGGGTCCTCGATGCGGACTTCATTCCTCAGGTGGCGTGCGCGGACGTCGAGGCATTCGATTGCGTCGTCCTCTCGGGCGGAGACGGGACCATCTCCTCCCTGCTCTATGAGCTTCGCGACAAGAACGTGCCGTGCTGCATCTTTCCCTCCGGGACCGCAAACCTCCTCTGCGCGAACATCGGCAACGCGCCCGAGCCCTCGGCGCTCGCGCGGGCATGCAGAATCGGAAAGACCACAAAGCTCGACCTGGGGGAGATCTCTTGGACGCCGGAGCTGGGCTCCACCTACAGGCGAGGGTTTGCCCTCATGTCGGGAACGGGATTCGATGCCCAGCTGATGCAGGCCGCCCTGCCCAACAAGGCGATCATGGGACAGGCGGCGTACTTCGCCGCGGCGCTCTCGAACCCCCGGCCCAAGGTCGAGCACTTCACCATCACCGTCGACGGCGTGCGCCATGAGCGTGACGGAATCACCTGCCTCGTCGCCAACAGCGCGATGATCCAGGGTGAGATTCAGATCGTCCCAGACTGCAGGATGGACGACGGCCTGCTCGACGTCATCGTCGTCGAGACCTCGGACGCCGCGCAGCTCCTCAAGCCCCTCGCGTTCGGCCTCGTCGACAGGAGCGGCAAGTCCATCGGGCGGCCCCACATCGAGTCCTTCCGCGGCTCCCACATAAGGATCGAGTCCTCCGAGCCCGCCCCCATCGAGGTCGACGGAGAGGTCATGCCCGGTCTGACGCGCTCCTACGAGGCGCGTGTCCTTCCCGGCGCGGCGCGTGTCGTCGTTGATCCCATGAGCCCCTATGGCTCTGCGGACGATGGTACGTCCCGCTTCGGAGGATCCGAGGTCATCGCCTATCCCAAGTAACGCCGCGTTTCGACCCGTCCGCCAAAGGGGCTAGAGAGCGAGCGTCAGAAGCGCGTAGGAGCCCATCCCTGCCAGCGCGCACCATATCAGCGACCCAGTCCTTCTCGCCACCAGAAGGACGACGACCGCCGCCGCGAGGGGCTCCCACGAGAAGGGCTTGGACGGGTCGAAGAGGTCGTTCGCGACGAGGGCGGCAAACGCCGCCGGTGGAATGAGCCCGAGCGCGTCGCTCACGCGCGGCGAGAGCTCCCTCCCCTTGAGCGCAAGGAGCGGAACGCATCGGCACGCGAGAATGACCGCGAGGACGCACCCGTAGAAGACGAGAAACTCACTCGTGGTCATGCGCGACCCCCTCTCCCGCCCGAGGACCCAGGAGAATCCCCGCGACCACCCCGGCGAGGGCGCCCAGGAGGACGGCAACTGAGCCGAGGCCCAGAGCCTTGAGGACGAGGACCCCGAGAACAGACGCCGCGGCGCAGGCGATCGTCCTTCTTGCCCACTCCCGACACGCAAGAAGGCAGACGAAGATCGACGTCATGGCAAAGGACATGACAGCCGTGGGAATGGCGAGCGCGGGCCCCACGAGCGCACCCAAGGCATTAGCGAACGCCCAGCTGAACATACTAAGCAGGTTAACGGCCGTCGCCTTGGCGGCAGTCCACGAGTCGTCAGCCGAGAAGCGCTCGAGGTTAACCCCAAAGCTCTCGTCGGTGACCGTGGCGGCAAAGAGAGCGGCAAGGGGCCTTGAGGCGCCAGCCAAGTAGGGCGAAAGCGCGGCGGAATAGAGCAACTGACGGGTGCTCACCAGGGAAACGCTGGCGACCATCGAGAGGATTGGAGTCCCAACCAGGGCGAGGGAGGACATCATGAACTGCCCCGCACCCGAGTAGAAGCTCGCGGAGAGAAGAAAGGCCATGAGCGGGCTCAGCCCCACCTCCGCCTCCATGACGCCGCACGGGATGCCGATCGTGACGTATCCGAGCATGACGGGGAGAGCAGCCGAGAGGGCGGGCCCAACGCTGGTTCGGATGGACATACCTCACCTCGCGTCTGCGGGGAAGCTCACGCCCACCTGGCGGCGTATCTCATCCATGACGGCGAGCGAGTCGACGGTGACGGTCTCAAAGCGCTCCCTTGCGGCGAGGGCGCCCCCCTCGCCCCGGACCGCTGAGACGAAGTCGAGAATCTCGCAGGCCATGTCACGTTCGGGGAGCTCGGTCATGACCGGGGTCGTTGAGGCGCCCTCCATCCTGAAGACCATCCCGCGGTCCTCGTGCGCGTGAACCCTGAGGTTCGCGGGGCAGGACACCTGGTCCCAGGCGAGGGTGCCGCTCTCCCCCTCAACCTGCGAGGAAGTGATGTCGTCGCTCAGCTTCCCGTAGGAGAGGCTCACGACCTTGTCACCGTAGCCGAGCAGGGCCTCGCCGGCGAGGTCGATGACGCAACAGGGGTCATCCCCCGATGTCCCGACAGCCGGCGACGTAACCGCGAGCGCGCAGACCCTCTCGGGGCGCCCAAAAAGCGCAACAGCAGGCTCCACGCAGTAGACGCCGATGTCCATGAGGGCGCCACCGGAGAGGTGCGGGTCGAAGACGTTGATCCGCTCTCCGGCCCTGAGGCGAGAGATGCGGGAGGTCACCTTAGAGAACCGAAACGTCGCGAGCCTCACCTGTCCAAGGTCTTCGGCAACGATGCGCTCGATCGCGGAAAAAGCGGGGACGTGCAGGCTCCTCGTTGCCTCCAGGGCAACGACGCCCGCCCTTCTCGCCTCGTCGAAAACAAGCCTGGCCTCGGCCTCGTTTGAGGCAAAGGGCTTCTCCACCAGCACGTGCTTGCCGTGGCGAATCGCGGCGAGGGCCTGCTCGGCGTGAAGGGCGTTTGGACTGGCGATGTAGACGGCATCAACGTCCTCGCAGCTAACGAGGTCATCGATGTCATCAAAGAAGAGACGTGCGCCAAATGGCGTCCCAAAATCCCTTGCCCGTGCCAGGTCCCTGGAATAGGAGGCAACGTAGTCCGCCTCGCAAACGTCAGCCAGGGCAAGAAGGAACTGCTCGGCTATCCCACTCGTGCCTATGGTCGCAAACCTCACCATACCCACCGCCCCCCTCTCTCGTACCCACGATGATACCCCTCCGCGACTGAGGGGTCAGAAGCCATTGTCACACGCACATGGGCCCTATGGGTGCTATGGTTCTTCTGGTAGAAACATCGATGGGAGGTCCATGTACGGGTTCGAGGGAAGGATTCGCTACAGCGAGTGCGACGACACCGGTTGCCTCTCCATCTTCTCGATGGTGAACTACCTCCAGGACTGCTCGACGTTCCAGTCCGAGGACCTCGGCAACGGGTTTGCCACGCTCGAGCCCCTCGGCATAGCGTGGATCCTCGCTAACTGGAGGATCGACATCACCGAGCTCCCCGCCCTCGGAACGCGCGTGCGCGTTCGAACCTGGTGCTACGAGATGACGCGCTCTCACGCCCTCAGGTGCTTCGCCCTCGAGGACGAGGACGGGCGCACGCTCGCCATCGCGGACTCTCAGTGGTTCGTCTTCGACCGTACGACGGGCCATGTCGGACACGTCCCCGATGACCAGCGCATCTACCTCAGCGACGAACCCCGCGCGGACATGGCGCCGCTCGACAGAAGGCTTCGAGCGAGCGGCGAGGCAAAGCGCTGCGCGAAACGTGTCGTGAGACGGCACCACCTCGACACCAACAACCACACGAACAACGCCCAGTACATCAAGTTCGCCGTCGAGGCGCTCCGCGATCTCGGAAACGAGGACGCCATAGCTGGAATCAGCGTACAGTACAAGAGGATGGCGCTTCTCGGCGACACCGTCGTGCCACTCGTCTACGAATGCGAGGACGGCCATGACGTCTGTCTCACCGATGGGGGCGAGCTCACGTATGCCATCGTCCGTCTGAGAACACAGTAAGGGGAAGTGATGACCGTTCACGTATCCGCGGCCCTCATCTGCCGCGACGGAAAGCTGCTTGCCGCGAGAAGAGCCGATGAGGCAAACGAGGGGCTCTGGGAGCTCCCCGGGGGAAAGATCGAGGAAGGCGAGACGGGCGTGGAGACCCTCAAGCGCGAGCTCGAGGAGGAGCTCGGCTGCTCCGCGGGATCGATGTGGCTCCTCGACACGGTTGAGTACGACTACCCGACCTTCCACCTCTCCATGGACTGCTACGTCTGTTCACTCCCCAAAGACGCCTCCCCCGCCGCCACCGAGGGCATTCACGACGAGATTCGATGGCTCTCGCGAGACGAGCTCTTCGACGTGGAGTGGCTGCCCGCAGACCTCGCCTTCATGCGCAAGCTCAGCTTCTACTGGGACGAGGCGTTTTCCGACCAGCTGCTCTAGGGGCGGGACGCCGACCTTGTCCTGATATGATGGTCTGAGGGGAGGCGAGCATGAACGATCTAGACAACAACGCTGCGACGCAAGCACCGATTTGTGCGCAGAGCATCATTGAGACGGCGAGCGCAACAACCGATCCCGACAACTCGAACTCCGGACCGTTCGCGTACGTCGCCTTCGGCATCGTCGCCGCACTGATGCTTCTCTTCGCGCTTCTAGTCACCGGAATCATCGGATCGCTCGGCAGCTACGTCTCGACGGACATCGCCCTGAACAACACGGCCCTTGATCCCGAGGACCTCCGTGACCTCGACGAACTTCTCGACAACGACTATTTCAGACGATTCATCGAGAACAGGTCCGAGCTCACCGCCTGACAAGAGAGGAACGCCATGAGCAAGGCGGACGACATCTTCATCTCCATGTGCTCGGACATCATCGAGCACGGCACCACCACCGAGGGCCAGAAGGTCCGCCCGCGCTGGGAGGACGGCACGCCCGCCTACACAATAAAGCGCTTCGGCGTGTGCAACCGCTACGACCTTCGCGAGGAGTTCCCCGCGCTCACGCTGCGTCGCACAGCCCTCAAGTCCGCCATGGACGAGGTGCTCTGGATCTACCAGCGCAAGTCCAACAACATTCACGACCTCAAGCCCCACATCTGGGACGAGTGGGCGGATGAGACGGGCTCAATCGGCAAGGCATACGGCTACCAGGTGGGCGTGAAGAGCCACTACCCCGACGGCGACTTCGACCAGATGGACCGCGTCCTCAAGGACCTGCGAGAGAACCCCTACTCGCGCCGCATCATGACGAACCTCTACACCTTTGCCGACCTCTTCGAGATGAACCTCTACCCCTGCGCCTACAACGCGATCTACAACGTGACGCAGGAGCCGGACGAGGACCTTCCCACCCTCAACATGGTGCTCGTCCAGCGCAGCCAGGACGTACTCGCGGCCAACAACTGGAACGTCTGCCAGTACGCGATCCTGCTCATGATGGTGGCCCAGGTCTCGAACATGAACGCCGGCGAGCTCGTCCACATGATCGCCGACGCACACATCTACGACCGCCATGTCGACGTCGTGCGAGAGCTCATCTCGCGCCCCACGTACCCGGCGCCCACCGTCCGCCTCAACCCCGAGGTCACTGACTTCTACGACTTCACGACCGACGACCTGATCGTCGAGAACTACGAGCACGGCCCGCAGGTCAAGAACATCCCGATCGCGGTCTGAGCGTCCGGCGAGAGGACGAGAAGGACAAGAAGGACAATGTCCCGGTGCTCAGACAGCTCGCCGCAGAAAACGCGACAAGAACTCGCGGCGAGACAATGTCCTTCTCGCCCTCTCGTATGCGTTTCTCGAGACCGTGCCCGGCACATTGTCCCTCGCGCAGTTCTGCAGGCGCGTCCTTTGCGCCGAAGCTGTTTGGACACGGAGCATTGTACCGGGCCATGACCCACAGAAAGGTATAGATGATGAGCTGCAAGTTGAGTGCGATCGTGGCGGTGTGCGACGACTGGGGCATCGGTCTCGATGGCGGGATGGTCGTTGAGAACCGTGAGGACATGCGGCACTTTGTTGCTTGCACGACAGGGCACCCGGTCATCATGGGCAGAAAGACGCTCGAGAGCTTCCCGGGCGGGCGTCCGCTCAAGAATCGTCGCAACGTCGTGCTTACGAGAGACGAGTCCTTCTCGCCTGAGGGCGTTGAGGTGGTTCACTCCGTTGATGAGGCGCTCAACACCGTCGCGGGTGAGGATGAGGCCTGGGTAATCGGCGGAGGGCAAGTCTACGAGCTGCTTCTCCCCCACTGCGAGAAGGCAGTCGTGACGCGCAACCACTGCCTACGCGAAAGTGACACCTTCTTCCCCAACCTCGACGCCGATCCCGCCTGGGAGGTCGACGAGGTTCGAGAAGGTGGCTTCACGCCCGAGGGAGTGGGGTTTGACTTTTCGACCTACGTGCGCAGACTGACGCCAACTGCCGACTAGGTTCGCCAAGAACCTTCGAAACAGAAATACTGCACAGAATCGAGTCAATCGGAGGGCCATTCTGTGCAGTATTTCTGTTTCGAGGAAGTGGAAACCAGAGCTAAACGAGAAAGGCCCGCCAGCCGATTGGCTGACGGGCCCGAGTCGTGCGATGCGACGAGCGCTAGTCGATGTCGAGGGCGGCGTCGACCTGACCGCGGAGGAACTCCTCGGAGTCCTTGCGGCCGCGAGAGAGCTCGGCGGCTGCCATGACGGGCACCCAGTAGTGCACCTTCTGCTTGGCAACGTCGGCCTTCTTGGAGAAGAGGTCGAGGTAGGCCTCAGCGTGAGCCTCGTGATACATCTTGAAGAGGATGTAGGTCATCGCGGCGTCAGCCTCGGGAAGGCCACGGGTGACGTGGGTCCAGTCGCAGGCGTAGAGCGTACCGTCCTCGGTGACGATGACGTTCGAGGGGTTGAAGTCGCAGTGGCAGATGGCACGGCCGGGAGCCATGCGATCGGCACGCATCTGGAGGTCGTAGCGGACAGACGGGTCGAGCTCCTTGACCTTGCCCACCATGCCGGCGATCTTGGTCTTCTGGTCCTTGAGAAGCTCAGGAGCGACGGTGTTCTGGATCTCGATCTGGAAGTCCACGAACTGCTCGAGGAGCTTATCGTACTCGGGGGTGCCCTCGGCGGCATCCATCAGGGAGCGCATGGTCACGCCCTCGACATACTCCGTGGAGAGGGCCCAGGAGCCGTCGGCAACCTGAGAGACCTCGAGGATCTTGGGGACGCGAACGCCAGCCTCGATGACGCGGGCGATGTTGAGCGCCTCGTTGAAGACGTCGGACGCGGGCTTCGTGGCCTTGAAGACCTTGACGATGCGGTCGCCATCAACGTAGACGGCCTTGTTGTGGCGCTCGACGATGACCTGCTTACTGTCAGAAAGTTCCATTGCTGCCTCCTTCTGGGCAACGAGAAGAACGTTTGCGGACTAGTCCTCGTAGGAGCTGGGCTCACGGCCGTAGAAGGCGTCGAGGTAGAGCTCCTTGATCTCGGACACGAGCGGGTAGCGCGGGTTGGCGCCGGTGCACTGGTCGTTGAACGCGTTCTCGGACATCTCGTCGAGCGTGGCGAGGAAGTCCTCCTCGGTGACGCCAAAGCCGGCGATCGTCTCGGGCACGCCCACGTGAGCCTTGAGCTCCTCGATGCGCTTGACGAAGTTCTCGAAGACCTCACGGTCATCCTTGCCCTGGATGCCGCAGAAGCGGCCGGCCTCGGCGTAGCGAGCGAGGGTCTTGGGGTGATCGTACTGCGGGAAGGTGCCCATCTTCACCGGGCGCTCAGCGGCGTTGTAGCGCATGACGCGGGTGAGGATGACGGCGTTGGCCAGGCCGTGGGCGATGTGGTGATAGGCGCCGAGCTTGTGGGCCATGGAGTGGTTCACGCCGAGGAAGGCGTTGGCGAAGGCCATGCCGGCGAGGCAGGAGGCGTTGGCCATGTGGTCACGGGCCTCCACGTCGGTGCCGTCGTCATAGGCGCGCTCGAGGTAGTTGAGGACGAGCTTCATGGCGCGAAGCGCGAGGCCGTCGGTGTAGTCGGACGCCATGATGGAGACGTAAGCCTCGAGGGCGTGCGTGAGGACGTCGACGCCGGAGGCGGCGGTCAGGCCCTTGGGCTGGGTCATCATGTTGTCGGTGTCGACGATGGCCATGTTGGGCAGGAGCTGGTAGTCAGCGATCGGCCACTTGGTGCCGGTGTTGGCGTCGGTGATGATCGAGAACGGCGT
>CASFQX010000019.1 GCA_949296375.1 uncultured Olsenella sp. | reverse complement strand
GATGCCGTGCTCGTCGTTGTGCTGCTCCACGACGGCGGCCAGCGTGCGGGAGACGCCGATGCCGTAGCAGCCCATGAGGAACGGGCGCTCCACGCCGTCCTCGTCCGCGAAGGTGGCGCCCATGGACTCGGAGTACTTGGTTCCGAGCTGGAAGACCTGGGAGATCTCGATGCCGCGGGCGCTCTTGAGCGCGGCGCCGCAGTGCGGGCAGGGGTCGCCCTCCTTCACGCTCACGAGGTCGGCCCACTCGTCGACCTCGAAGTCGCGGCCGGGCTTGGCACCCGTGAAGTGGTAGTCCACCTCGTTGGCGCCGCAAGTCCAGCTCTGGCTCTCGCGCAGGGACTCATCGCAGACCAGGCGGATGCCCTCCGGCAGCCCCACGGGCCCGATGAAGCCCTTGTGCAGGCCCGCCAGCTCGAGCTCCTCGTCCGTCATGAGGTGATAGGCGCCGAAGAGCTTTCCTGCCTTGATCTCGTTGAGCTCGTGGTCACCGGGGACGATGGCCACGATGTTCGTGCCGTCCTCGGCCACGAGTGCGAGCGACTTGCGGGTGCCGTTCTCGGGGAAGCCGAAGAAGTTCGCCACGGCCTCGATGGAGCCGAGGCCCGGCGTGTGGACCTTCTCGAGCGCTCCGTCGCCGGGGCCCTCGGTCACGGGCACCTTGGCGGTGGCTGCCTCGACGTCGGCGGCGAAGCCGCAGTCGCAGTATACGAGCTCGGCCTCGCCGGAGTCGGCGAGCGCCATGAACTCCACGGAGGTGTCGCCGCCGATCTGGCCGGAGTCGGCCACAACGGGCAGCGCGTAGATGCCACAGCGCTCGGCGATGCGCGCGTAGGCGGCCTTCTCCTGCTCGTAGCACTCCTGCAGCGACTCCTGCGTAGCGGAGAAGCTGTAGGCATCCTTCATGATGAACTCGCGGCCGCGCATGAGGCCAAAGCGCGGGCGCATCTCGTCGCGGAACTTGTCCTGGATCTGATAGAGGGTGCACGGGAGCTGCTTGTAGGAGCGCAGCTCGTTCTTCACGAGGTCGGTGAAGGTCTCCTCGTGCGTGGGGCCCAGGGCAAATTCGCGGCCGTGACGGTCGGCGATGCGCATGAGCTCGGGGCCGTATGCGTCCCAGCGGCCGGACTCGTGCCAGAGCTCAGCGGGCGTGAGGATGGGAACCATCATCTCCTGGGCGCCGATGCCCTCCATCTCGTCACGGATGACCGCCTCGATCTTGCGGATGGAGCGCCAGGCAAGCGGCAGGTAGCTGTAGAGACCGGCCGCGGTCTTGCGGATCATGCCGGCACGCAGCAAGAGGCGGTGGCTCGCGAGCTCCGCTTCCGCCGGATCCTCCTTGAGCGTGGGCGCGTACAGCGACGACATCTTCTGATAACGCTTCACGTGCGTATCCCTTCTGTTCAACGTGCAACGCCCTTGATTCTACGACATACGGGCGAGAAGAACGGTCGAGGTGGAAACTCAGCCTCCGCCTCCCCGGCGGGGTCAACCTCCGGCGCTCAGACAGCTTGGCGCAGAGGACGCGCCAAGAACTCGCGGCGGAGGTTGACCCCGCCGAGGAGGCGGCAACGACGTCACGTCGTCGATGGGTGCTGCATAGTTAACGTAGGCCTCGCGACGGCCGCATATGCCCCGCCGCGAGTTCTTGCCGAGCGTCCTTCTCGGCAAGCTGTCTGAGCGCCGGGGCATATGCGGCGGTCGGAGGGCCGGGCGGTCTAGGAGAAGCGTCGTTCGATCTCGGAGAAGAGCTCGTCGACGGCGTCTGCCTCGTCAACGGTGCGGATCTTCTCGCCAGAGGCGAAGAGCACGGCCTTGCCGCGGCCTCCCGCGAGTCCGATGTCGGCGCCCTTGGCCTCGCCGGGGCCGTTCACCACGCAGCCCATGACGGCAACGGTAATGGGGGCGCGCACGGCGGCAAGGCGCCGCTCGACCTCGGAGGCCACGCCCATGAGGTCCCACTGGCAGCGGCCACAGGTGGGGCAGCTCACGAGTTCGGGGCGCAGACGCCTGAGACCCACGGCAGAGAGCAGGTCCCAGGCGACGTTGACCTCCTCGACCGGGTCTGCCGTGAGGGAGAGACGGATCGTGTCGCCGATGCCCTCCATGAGAAGCGCCCCGATGGCGGCGGCGTTCTTGACGGTGCCCTGTCGCAGGGTGCCCGCCTCCGTCACGCCGATGTGCAGCGGGACGTCCGGCAGCTCGCGCGAGAGGGCTCGGTTCACCTCCACGGTCGTGGGGACCCCGTGGGCCTTCGCGGAGAGGACGATGTCGGCAAAGCCGCGCTCACGGAAGTGTTCGACGAAGGACGTTGCCGAGCCCACGAGCTTCTCGACGTGCGTGAGGTCCTCGCGCTCGGCGAAGGAGGGATCCAGCGAGCCGGCGTTGACGCCGATGCGGATGGGGATGCCCGCCGCGCCGGCCTCGTCTATGACAGCGTCCACGCGCTCCCAGCTGCCGATGTTGCCAGGGTTCACGCGCAGCGCGGAGGCGCCGCGGCGGCATGCCTCGATGGCGAGGTTGTGGTCGAAGTGGATGTCTGCGACCACGGGCAACGGCGACTGGGCGCAGATCTCGGAGAACCCGTCCAGCGTAGCGGCACTCGGAATCGCCACGCGGATGATCTCGCAGCCAGCGTCCGCAAGCCCCCGGATCTGCTCGAGCGTGGCGGCGGCGTCAGCGGTGTCCGTCGTGCACATGGACTGCACGGAGACGGGCGCCCCTCCGCCAACAACGACGTCACCCACGCGCACGGGTCTTGTCATCTCACGCGGAAGAACGCTCTTCTCGTCCATGGTCCCAGTCTCCTATCCGATGATGAAGCGGCCGATGTCGTTTTTGAGCACGACGACAAAGACGAAGAGGATGAAGGCGATGCCGAGATAGCTGAGGAAGTTGACCGCCTGCGCGGAAAGGGGCTTGCGGCGGATGAGCTGGATGATCTCTATGAGGATCTTGCCACCGTCGAAGGGCGGAATCGGGAGCAGGTTCATGAAGCCGAGCGACATAGAGATTGCGGCGACGATGGCCGCGAGGTCGAAGAGTCCTGAGGAGGCCGCCTCTGAGGTCATGACGGCAATGCCCACCACGGAGGACGACTGGTCGAGGACCTCCATCGTGTGCGACGGGATGATGAGCTTGACAACGTAGCTCGCAACCTGCCCCGTGTAGTCAAGCGTTGCCGAGGCCGCCTGGATGAAGTCGGGGTGGTAGGTGTCCACGGTCGCGAGCACGCCAACCTGCTCCGACGCCTCGCCATCGGGGAGGTCGACAAGGACGGTCCGCTCGGAACCGTCGCGCTCGAAGGTCAGCTCGAAGTCCGTCCCGCTCTCGAGGAGCGGCTCGAAGGTGGAGACGAGGTCGTCCCAGGTGGAGACGGGCTCGCCGTTAACCTCCGTAATGACGTCGCCTGCCTGGAGTCCGGCAGCGGCGGCGGGGGTGCCCTCCGTAACACCTGAGATGGTGCTGACGTTGGCAACGTAGTCCACGCCCCGCACCATGAAGGCGAAGGTGACGATCAGGAACGCCAGCACGATGTTCACGAGCGGACCGGCAACGAGCATCGCGCAGCGCTTGAGGAAGCCAACACCAAGGTAGGTGCGTCCACGCTCATGATCGAGGAACTCCTCGGCACTCATGCCCGTCTCGCGCCCCTCGCCGGCCTTCGTGGATCCCTCGAGCGAAAAGTCGTGCCCGCGGTCGTACTCGGTGAGGAGGTTGGCGTCTCGTGCGGGAGCCTCGAAGGCCGCCGGATAGGTCTTCTGGTTGGGGGTCTCGCCCTTCGCGGGGTCGTAATAAGGCTGGACGGAGGCCCAGTCACTCAGCGTGACGAGAAGCTCGTAGGCGCGGTCGAGGTCTACGTGGAGCTCGTTAGCGACCTCCTGGGCGCTGATGCGGCCACGACGCGTCACGAGGTCGAGCGCGGGGGCGAGAAGCTCGTCAGAGGCACCCTCCATGCCGCAGATGCGCGTGTAGCCGCCAAGGAGAATCGGCGTCACGCCGAACTCGGTGCCCACGCTCCTGCTCTTGCGCGAGAGCTTGAAGCGGCACGGCATGCCGAGGAAGAACTCCGTGGCTCGCACACGGAAGGCGCGCGCGGAGAGATAGTGGCCGCCCTCATGGACGAACACGAGGACGGAAAGGACGAGGACCCCCCAGAAGACGGTCCACAAGACGTTGAGAAAACCGGTCACGAACAAACCTCCGAAAGGATGCCGCGGGCAAGTTCCCTCGCTCGCGCATCGACGTCATCAAGCTGTGAAAGAGTCTCTACCCGCTCGACGGCGGTCCCATCCATGACGCGGGAGACAATGCGCTCGATGTCAACAAAGGAGCAGACACCGTCCCTGAACGCCTGGTTGGCGACCTCGTTTGCCGCGTTCATCGCGCAAGGTAGCGTGCCGCCCGTGCGCCCCGCTTCCTTGGCGAGGGCGAGGCAGCCAAACGTGGACTCGTCGGGCTCGGCAAACGTGAGCGGGCCGGCGCTCCACCAGTCCACGGACTCCACCGACGCCTCCCACCTCTGGGGATAGCTCAGAGCGTACTGGATGGGAGCCCTCATGTCCGAAGAACCGAGCTGTGCCTTCACCACACCGTCAGTGAACTCGACCATCGAGTGAATCATGCTCTGGCGGTGGACGAGGACGCTGATGCGGTCGACGGGCACGTCGAAGAGGTGGTGCGCCTCGATGACCTCGAGGCCCTTGTTCATGAGCGAGGCGCAGTCGATGGTGATCTTGGCGCCCATCTTCCATGTGGGGTGCGCAAGGGCCTCTGCCGCAGTCACGCTCGAGAGCTCGTCGCGCGATCGCCCGAAGAAAGGACCGCCGGAGCACGTGAGCCAGATTCGGCTGAGATCCTTGTGCCTCTCCCCCACCAAGCACTGGAAGATGGCGCTGTGCTCGGAGTCCACGGGAATGAGCTTCCCGTCGCGCACGAGCGGCATCAGGAGGTCGCCCCCGCAGACGATGGACTCCTTGTTCGCATAGGCGAGCGTCTTGCCGGCTCGAAGAGCCTCGTAGCCCGAGTGCATCCCCGCAAAGCCCACGAGAGCATTCACGACGACATCCACCTCGGGAAGCGAGGCGAGCCTCACGACGGCTTCGGGGCCAAAGTCGACGAGCGACCCCTCGGGGGCCTCCGCAAGGATCGGGTCGTTGCTGCGAGTGACGTCGGCGACGGCGAGGTGACTTACGCCAAACTCACGCGCCGCCGCCACGAGCTCGCCCGTCGACGAGTTCACAGAAAGCGCAACGACGCTCACGCGGTCACGATGCCTCCTGCAGACGTCGAGCGTCTGCCTGCCGATGGAGCCAGAGCACCCGAGAACCGCAACGCGGATTCGGGCATCCTCGCCATCCGCACCGGTGGACGGATCGATCATAGGTAACCCCCCACGAACAGAAGCAGCAGGGCGGCGGTGCTTCCAAAGATCATGGAGTCGGATCGGTCGAGAAGGCCGCCATGGCCGGGAATGACGTTGCCCGAGTCCTTGACGCCGACGCCTCGCTTGAGCCGCGACTCGAAGAGGTCACCGATGACGGAGACGATGCCCACGACGATGCCAAAGACGGCCGCCAGCGGCAGGGGCAACTTGGTGATCACGAAGGCGGCGAGAAGGACCCAGATGAGCACCGACCCAACGAGACCTCCGACGAAGCCCTCGACGCTCTTGTTCGGGGAGATCTTCGGGGCGAGCTTGTGCGAGCCCACTGCCGATCCAACAAAGTACGCGAATGCATCGTTCGCCCAGATCGAGAACATGATTCCCAGGGTCACGAACGCGCCCCCAATGCCGGGATCGATCTTGCGGAGAAGAACGATCGAGGCAAACGCAAACGAAGTGTAGATGGGCCCGAAGGCGGTGACGGCAACGTCGGCGACGTTGGCCCGCGGCGTGAAGACATACCAGCATGCGCTCACCATAAGCAGGAAGATCACGACAAACGCACAGGCAACGAGGCCATGGAAGTAGGCCGCAGCGGGAAAGACGAGCGCAGCGAGAAGCCCGAGCACGTCGTTGGGATTTCGACCTCCCATGCGACAGATGCGGAAGAACTCGGAGCAGCAGAGCCACGCCTCCGCGGTGACGAGAAGCGTCGTGGTTATGGGTCCCACGAGGACGCACGCGAGGGTGATGATCGCATAGATGGCGCCGGAGGTCGTCCTCGTGAGGAGCTTCTCCGTGGACCTTCTCACCTTCTGACCCTTGAGGTCACCGGCGGCGCGCGCCTCCTCCCTCGAGGACCTTCGCTCCTCGAGGCGCACGTGACGCCCCTGGGACGACCCCTTCTTTCTGCTCATGTCGCTCAACGGCTCACCACTCCCCCAAAGCGGCGCGAACGTCCCTGATAGGAGGCGATCGCCTCGAGGTAGTCCCAGCGCGAGAAGTCAGGCCAGAGCGTGTCCGTGACGTAGAACTCGGTATAGGCGAGCTGCCAGAGCAAATAGTTCGAGAGTCGCATCTCCCCGGACGTTCGAATGAGAAGGTCCGGGTCGGGAAGCCCTGCGGTGTAGAGGCGAGAAGAGATGGCGGTCTCGTCAATATCTCCCGGGGAGAGCTCGCCGGAGGCAACCTCCTCGGCAAGCTCGCGGGCCGCGCGGGCGATCTCCGCCCTCGAACCGTAGTTGACGGCAAGGGCAAAGACCATGCCGGTGTGATCGGCCGTCTCGTCGAGCCCTCGCTGGAAGACCTTGCGCGTGCGCTCGGGCAGCTTGGTAAGGTCGCCAAAGAAAAGCAGACGAACGTTCTCCTGGTGGAAGAGCGGAAGCTCGTTCACCAGGGTCGTGGCGAAGAGGTGCATGAGGAGATCGACCTCGCGCTTGGGCCTGCGCCAGTTCTCCGTGGAGAAGGCATAGACGGAGAAGACCTCGATGCCGAGCCTGACGCTCGTGGTAACGGCCTCCCTGAGCGCATCGACGCCTGCGACATGACCCTTGGAGCGGTCGAGCCCGCGAGCCGTTGCCCAGCGTCCGTTGCCATCCATGATGATGGAGACGTGACGAGGGATGCGGTCGATGTCGATGTCCGAGAGGGCGACGCCATGGCCGCCCTCCGCGTAGTAGCTGTTCAGCTTGTCGATGTCCACAGGCACTAGATCTCCATGACCTCTGCGCTCTTGGTCTTGAGCATCTCGTCGATCTTGGCGACGTAGGAGTCCGTGAGCTTCTGCACGGCCTTCTTCTCACGAGACTGCTCGTCGTCGGAGAGCTCCTCGTCGCGCTCGAGCTTGCCGTTGACGTCGCGACGGACGTTGCGCACGGAAACGCGCGCCTCCTCGGCGAGCTCCTTGCACTCCTTGACGAGCTCCTTGCGGCGCTCCTCGGTGGGCTTGGGGAACGGGAGGCGAATCGAGGTGCCATCGTTGGACGGCGTGATGCCGAGGTCGGAGCTCTCGATGGCCTTCTCGATGGCGCGCAGGGCGCTCTTGTCCCACGGCTCGACGACGAGCATCGAGGCCTCGGGCACCTTGATGCCCGCAAGCTGGGTGATCGGGGTGGGCTGGCCGTAGTAGTCGACCATGATGGGCGCGAGGATCTGGGCGTTTGCGCGACCGGTGCGAACGCGGGCGAAGTTCGCCTTGAGCGTGTCGATGCACTTGCCCATGTTCTTCTCGGCGCGATCGGTGTACTGGCTCATGCTTAGTCCTCCTCGACGACGGTGGTGCCGACCGTCTCCCCAGAGACCGCGCTCAGGAAGACGCCGGGCTGCTTGATGTCAAAGACCATGATGGGCATGTGGTTGTCGTGGCAGAGCGCCGTGGCGGTCGCGTCCATGACCTTGAGATCACGGTTCAGCACCTCACGGTAGGTGATGGTGTCAAAGCGCTTTGCATCGGGGTTGGTGCGAGGGTCGGCGTCATAGATGCCGTCCACGTTGGTTGCCTTCATGAGCACCTCGGCGCCGATCTCGCAGGCGCGAAGCGCGGCTGCGGTGTCGGTCGTGAAATAGGGGTTGCCGGTACCTGCGGCATAGATGGTGATGCGACCCTTCTCGAGGTGCCTGATCGCTCGGCGTCGGATGTAGGGCTCGGCGATCTGCCGCATCTCGATGGCGCTCATGACGCGGCAGTCCATGCCGTTGCGCTCAAAGCAGTCCTGCAGGGAGAGCGAGTTGATGACCGTGGCGAGCATGCCCATGTTGTCGCCCTGAGCCCGGTCCATGCCCGCCGCGGCGCCCTGGATGCCGCGGAAGATGTTTCCGCCGCCCACGACGATGGCGACCTGAACGCCAGCCTCGACTACCGGACGAATCTCCTCTGCGAGCCTCTGGGGAACGGCGGGATCGATGCCGAAGGCCTGGTCACCCATGAGCGCCTCGCCGGAGAGCTTGAGCAATACGCGCTTGTACCTGATGTCTGACAAGTCGACCTCGCTTTCCTCGGCGCCCATCGTAATGGGCGGGTAATGTACTGTTCGTGATTCTAGCAGAGCGGCCGCATGCGAGCTTCCCGCAGCGGTGACCGTTCTCCATACACAAACGTGGAAAAGGGACAGTCCCTTTTCCACGATACGAAAGGAGCCGGCGAGAAACTCACCGGCTCCCTGGCAAAGACTAGCTCTGTGCTACTCGGCGTCGCCGAAGGTGTAGCGGACGAAGCTCATGACCTCGATCGTGTCGTCAACGTCCTTGGAGACGTTCTTGGCGAGCTGGCCGATGGTGAGGGAGCTGTCCTTGACGAACTCCTGCTCGGTGAGGACGCTCTCCTTGAAGTACTTCTCGAGACGACCCTGGGCCATCTTCTCCTGGATGGCCTCGGGCTTGCCGGACTCGGCAGCCTGGGCCTTGTAGATGGCGAGCTCGTGCTCGATGATGTCGGCGGGAACGTCATCGCGACGGGCGGCAACGGGGGCCGCGGCCGCGATCTGCATCGCGACGTCGTGGGCGAAGGTCTTGAACTGATCGTTGGCAGCGGTCTCGGCCTTGCCGAAGGCAAAGGTCACGATGTCAGCGAGCTTGCCGCCGAGGTGGACGTAGCTGCCGAGGCCACCGTTGTCGGCGCAGACGCGCTGGAAGCGGGTGATCTTCATGTTCTCGCCGATGACGTGGATCATCTCAGTGAGCTCGGCGTCGACCGTGGACTCGCCCATGGCGCAGGCCTTGAGGGCGTCAACGTCGGCGGGGTCGTTCTCGGCGACGATCTTGGCGAGGTCGAGGGCAAAACCGGTGAACTTGGGGTTGTTGCCAACGAAGTCGGTCTCGCAGGTGAGCTCGAGCAGGGCGCCGGTCTTGCCGTCCTCGGAGACGTAGGCGGCGATGGTGCCCTCGTTGGTGTCGCGGCCGGCGCGCTTAACGGCCTTGGCGATGCCCATGGTGCGGAGGATGTCGACGGCCTTGTCGATGTCGCCATCGGCCTCGACGAGGGCCTTCTTGCACTCCATCATCGGGG
This sequence comes from uncultured Olsenella sp., assembly GCA_949296375.1. Classification (GTDB taxonomy): domain Bacteria; phylum Actinomycetota; class Coriobacteriia; order Coriobacteriales; family Atopobiaceae; genus Thermophilibacter. Next base: position 67 of record CASFQX010000019.1, on the reverse strand, counting down.
AGTCGGTCATCTCACGGAGCTGCTTGACGAGGGCGGCGGTAACCTGAGCCATTGTTCTCTCCTCTGT
>CASFQX010000018.1 GCA_949296375.1 uncultured Olsenella sp. | reverse complement strand
TAGGCGTCATCGGTGTTGCCGTAGCCCACGACCTCGGCGTAGATGTGGGCGCCGCGCGCGACGGCGTGCTCCCACTGCTCGAGGACGAGCACGCAGGCGCCCTCGCCCATGACGAAGCCGTCGCGCTCGGCGTCGAACGGGCGGCACGCGGTGGCGGGGTCGGGGTTGGTGGTGAGGGCGCGGCAGCTGGTGAAGCCGGCGATGGACTCGGGCATGATGGCCGCCTCGGCGCCGCCGGCGAGAATGGCGTCGGCGTAGCCGTGCTTGATCGCGCGGAAGGCCTCACCGATCGCGTGAGCGGAGGTGGCGCAGGCGGTGACGACGGGCAGGGTGGGGCCGAGCGCCTTGTGGCGGATGGCGATGTTGCCCGAGGCCATGTTGGAGATCATCATCGTGATCATGAACGGGGAGGCACGGCGCGGGCCACGAGCGGCGATGGTGTGGCAGTTGTCCGCGAAGGCGTTGATGCCGCCCGTGCCGGAGCCCACGTAGACGCCCAGGCGCTCGCGATCGATGGCGTCCTCTGCGTCGAGGCCGGAGTCGGCCATGGCCTCGTCGGAGGCAACGAGGGCGTACTGGGAATAGAGGTCCAGGTGCGAAGCCTCCTGCTTGCCCAGGAGCTCGGCGCCATCGAAGCCCTTGACCTCGGCGGCAACCTTGACCTTGAAGGACTCGGTGTCGAAGTGGGTGATGAGGCCGATGCCGCAGCGGCCGGCGACCATGCCCTCCCACGTCTCCTTGGCGGTGTTTCCAAGCGGCGTAACGGCGCCGATGCCGGTAATTGCTACCCTGTGCTCCATCTCTTCTCCCAACATGTGGAAAAGGGGCAGTCCCTTTTCCACGTATTCGATATGTGGAAAAGGGACTGTCCCTTTTCCACATGCGTCACTACATCGCCATGCCACCGTCGACGCGAATGACCTCGCCGGTCACGTAGGATGCGGCGTCGCTCACCAGGAAGCGGGTTACGGCGGCGATCTCGTCCGCGGTCGCCAGGCGCCCGAGAGGAATCTGCTTCTCGTAGCTCTCGACGACGCCCTCGGAGAGAACCGCCGTCATGTCCGTCTCCACGAAGCCGGGCGCGATGGCGTTCACCGTCACGCCGCGCGGCGCGAGCTCGCGCGCCACGGACTTGGTGAGGCCGATCAGGCCCGCCTTGGATGCGGCGTAGTTGGCCTGGCCCGCGTTGCCCATGAGGCCCACGACGGAAGCCATGTTCACGATGCGGCCGCCGCGCTGGCGCATGAAGGCGCGCGTGAGGGCGCGCGTGGTGTGGAAGGCGCCCTTGAGGTTGACGTCGATCACGCGGGAGAAGTCCTCGTCGCTCATGCGCACGAGCAGGCCGTCACGGGTGACGCCCGCGTTGTTGACGAGGGCCCAGACGCTCCCGAAGTCGGCGAGAACCGCGTCTACGGTGGCCTTGACCTCTTCGGCATTCGCAACGTCGCAGCGATAGGCGCGGGCGGTTGCGCCGGCGGCCTCGCAGGCGGCAACGGCCTCGGCGGCCGCGGCCTCGTTGCCTGCGTAGACGAGCGCGAGGTCAAATCCGTCGGCGGCAAGCCCCTCGGCGACGGCGCGGCCGATGCCGCGGGAGGCGCCGGTCACGAGGGCAACGCGACGCTCGGGGTTGCGCTCGAGCGCACCGGTCTTCTCGGCCATGGCTACTCCCCCTTCTCGGAAAGCGCGGCGAGAACCGCCTCGAGCTGCTCGACGGTCTCGCACGGCAGCGCCGTGACGCCCTCGAGCGTGCGGGAAACGAGGCCCGTGAGGGTCTTGCCGGGGCCCACCTCGATAAAGGTGTCGACGCCGTCCGCGGCCATGTTCTGCAGGGTACGGACCCACTGGACGGGGTTGGCAACCTGGCTGGAGAGCAGCGCCACGCGCTCGGCCTCGTCAGCCGGGTAGGCCTCACCCGTGCGGTTGGCCAGCACGGGCACGGACGGCTGCGCCGGGGCGTGGCCGTCGGCGAGGTAAGCGGCGAGGCCCTTCTCGGCGTCCGCCATGAACGGGCTGTGGAAGGCGCCCGAGACGGCGACCTTCATCGCGCGGCCCTTGGCCTCCTTGACGAGAAGATCGAGCTTCTCGCAGGCCTCGGGCGTTCCCGCGACGACGGTCTGGAGCGGGCTGTTGTAGTTCACGGGCCACGCGTCGCCCGCCTCGGCGGCAAGGCGCTCGACGGTCTCGGCGTCGAGCTTCACGACGGCGCGCATGGCGCCGGGGTTCTTGGCGGCGGCGTCGGCCATGAGCTCGGCGCGGTGGCACACGAGCTCAAAGCCCTGCTCGTCGGCGTAGGCCCCGGCAAAGGTGAGCGCGGCCACCTCGCCGAGCGAGAAGCCCGCCACCACGTCCGGCGCCACGCCGCGCGCGGCGAGCGCGCGGGCGCACGCGAGGTCGGCGGCAAAGACGCAGGGCTGCGTGTTGATGGTCTGCGCCAGCTCCTCCTTGGTGCCGGAGAGGCACTGCTCGGTGGTGCCGGGGCGCACGGCGTCCGCCGCGTCAAAGACGGCGCGCGCCGCAGGCTCGGACTCGATGAGGTCCGCGCACATGCCGGGGTGCTGGGCGCCCTGGCCGGCGAAGAGGAAGGCTACTTTACCCATTGCATTGCTCCAGCCAGGACCTTCTCGGCCCCGTTCACGAGGTCGTCGACGATCTCGAGCGCGCTCTGGCGCTCCTTGACCATGCCGGCGATCTGACCGCAGAGGAAGCTGCCGTTCTCGTAGTCACCCTCCTTGGCAGCCTTGCGCAGGGCGCCGGTGCCAAAGGCGTTGAGCTCCTCCTCGGGCGCACCCGAGGCCTCGAGCTGGGAGTACTTGTTGGAGAACGGGTTCTTGAGGGCGCGGACCGGGTGACCGGTCGAGCGGCCCGTGGCGCGGGTGGAGATGTCGTTGGCCTTGAGGACCATGTCCTTGTACTTCTCGGAGACGGTGCACTCGTCGGCAACGAGGAAGCGCGTCCCCACCTGGACCCCCACGGCTCCGAGCATGAAGGCGGCGGCGACCCCGCGCCCGTCGGCGATGCCGCCGGCGGCGATGACGGGGATCTTCACGGCGTCCACGACCTGCGGCACGAGGGCCATCGTCGTGGTCTCGCCGATGTGGCCGCCGGACTCGGTGCCCTCGGCCACCACGGCTACGGCACCGGCGCGCTGGACGAGCTTGGCCATGGCAACGGAGGCCACCACGGGGATGACCTTGATGCCGGCCGCGTTCCAGGCCTTCATGTACTTGGTGGGGTTGCCGGCGCCGGTCACGACCACGGGCACGTGCTCGTCGATGACGACCTGGGCCACCTCGTCCGCGAACGGGCTCATGAGCATCACGTTCACGCCAAAGGGCTTGTCGGTCTTCTCGCGCAGCTCGTGGATCTGGTCGCGCAGCCAGTCGGCGTTGGCGTTCATGGCCGCGATGATGCCCAGGCCACCCGCCTCAGAGACGGCGGCGGCGAGGGAGGCGTCGGCGATCCATGCCATCCCGCCCTGAAAGACGGGCTTCTCGATGCCGAGAAGGTCACAGATGGGGGTGCGCAGCATGACTAGTTCTCCAGGAGAGACTCGACCATGGAGACGAACTCGCCGACCGTGGCGGGGTTGGACTCGGCGTCGATCTCGATGCCGAACTCGTCCTCGCAGGCCATGACGGCCTCGACGGTGGAGAGGCTGTCAAGTCCGACCTCGGAGAGCTTGGTCTCAGCGGTCAGCTCGACGTCGTCGGCACCGGCCTGCTCGCGGATGATGGCGCACACGCGGTCGAAGGTGGTCTGATCTGCCATTGTTGGTACTCCTTCTTTTTCCATGCGCCCGGCGGGCGCTCCTATGGACTGATGGTTGGGGCTTGCGGCGGCGCTACCAGCGCAGCAGGCACGCCCCCGTGTCGAGGCCCGCGCCAAAGCCGACGAGGGCGACGAGCTGGCCGCGCTCGAGCTGGCCCGAGCGGGCGAGGCGGTCGAGCGCGAGCGGGATGCAGGCGCTCGAGATGTTGCCGGTCTCGGCGAGGGCGCGCGCCACCTTGGCGTCGTCGATGCCCAGACGGCTCACGGCCGACGAGAGGATGCGCTCGTTGGCCTGGTGGAAGACAAAGTGGTCGATGTCGCTGACGGAGACGCCGGCCTCGTCGCAGAGCTCGGTGACGGAGGTCACGATCGCGTTCACGCCAAACTTGAAGACGCGGCGGCCCTCCATCGCGAGGTGCGGCTGCGGGCGGTCGGTCTTGTCGTAGGGAGAGGTGCCGGGGACGCCGGGGACGTGCAGGACCTCCACGGTGGGGTCGGTCGTGAGGCGCGTGGCAAGCGGGTTCTCCCCGCCCGCGCCCAGGACCGCGGCAGCGGCACCGTCGCCAAAGAGCACGCAGGTGGCGCGGTCGGACCAGTCCACGAGGCGGCTGACCTTCTCGGCCGCCACCACGAGCACGCGCTCGGCGCGGCCGCGAGCAAAGTAGCCGTCCGCAACGTCCATGGCAAAGACAAAGCCCGCACAGGCGGCGGAGACGTCGAAGGCGGGGCAGGAGGCGCCGAGAAGCTCCGCGATGGCGCAGGCCTCAGCCGGCATGAGGTGATCGCCGCTCGTGGTGGAGCAGACGATGAGATCGAGCTGGTCGGGCGTCACGCCCGCAGCCTCGAGGGCCGCCCGGCTGGCCGCAAGGGCGAGCTCGTCCAGGGTCTCGGTGGTGCAGAGGCGCCGCTCCGAGATACCCGTGCGCTGAGAGATCCACTCGTCAGAGGTGTCGAGAAACTCGGAGAGGTCGTCATTGGTGACGGCTCGCGCCGGAAGCGCGGATCCAGTGCCCAGAATTCGGTAGCCCACTCTGTGCCTTCCGTCGTTGTTAACGCGTCAACATCTCGTAGAGAGATTAATCAAACACCGGAGTAAAATGCGCGAGTATTTTGCGCATAGCTATTTTGCCATGAGTCCTCCATATGGGCTACGCTTTGACTCAAATTGCCACTCGCAGGAGGTCGAATGGACCCGGACTCCCCCATCTTCCCCATCACGCTGCTCGACTCCGTTGGCTCTACCAACGACGAGGCACTTGCCGCAGGACGCGCGGGGGCGCCGCACGGGTGGGCAGTTGCCGCGCGGACGCAGACGGCGGGCCGCGGGCGACGCGGGCACGTCTGGGAGTCGCCCCGGGGGAACCTCTATCTCTCCGTTGTGCTGCGGCCGCAGGTGGAGCCCTCGCGGCTGCCGGGGCTCGCGGCGGCATGCGGCCTCGGCGTGGCAGACGTCCTGCGATCGGCGCAGCTCAAGTGGCCCAACGACCTTCTCGCCGAGGGGCGCAAGCTCGCCGGGATCCTCGTGGAGGCTTCGCGCGACAACACGGGCGCGACGTTCGCCGTCTGCGGGCTGGGAGTGAACGTGGAGCGTGCGCCGCGCGAGCTGGGGGCGATCTGTCTGGCGGAGCTGGGGGACGCTCGGTCCTTCTCGGCCCTTGCCGAGGCGCTGCGGCCCGGCATCGTGACGCGCGTGGACGCATGGGCCGCAGCCGACGGGCGACGCCCGCTGGACGGCATCCGCGACGACTACCTCTCCCGTCTCTGCTGGCTTGGCGAGAAGGTCCGTGTGCTCGCCGCCGATGACGGCGCCGAGCTGGCGCACGGCACCTTCGAGACCGTGGATTCTTGGGGCCGCGCCGTGGTGGGCGGCGTGGCTTACGCCGCCGAACAGGCTTCCCTGCGTCCCGCGTAGCGGCGAGGCCCAGGTCGACGCGCACGGTTACGCGCAATCCCAACGGTTACGCGTAATCCCACAACCCACCCTCCTCGGTCTGCGACCCGCGTCAAAGAAGACGGGCCGCCCGCCCTTCTCGCCGGCGATTTCTGGGGGAAGCCCAGCTGAGCCGGAGAGAAGGGCGGGCGGCCCCTCACGGATGCGTAGACGAACGCCTAGTCCTCGGACTCCTGGCGGACCACCTGGGAGAGGAGGTCGTCGAGGGAACCAAGGTCCTCGTTGATGACATCGGAGACGTCGGAGGAAGCGTCGGAGCTCACGCCGATCAGCTCGTCGTCATCGAAGTGGTGCGTCGCGGGCGCCGCGGTGCCGAGCATGATGTCGGCGTCCGCGTCGGGCGAGAAGACCATGTTGAGCAACTGAGAGAGATCCTCGCTGTCGGCCTCGTCCTCGTCGGGCTCGAGGATGTAGAGCAGGCCGCGGGCCTCCAGGCCGTCGCGGAGCTCCTCGATCGCCTTGGCACCGATGCCGTCGATGCGCAGGAGGTCGTCCTCGGTCTTGCCGATGAGGTCGCCCACGGTCTCGATGCCCACCTCGCTGAACTTGTTGGTCCAGCGCTGCGAGACGCCGAGGTCGTCGAAGAGGTAGAGCTTGGCGTCCTCGCTGGAGAGCGTGCGGCCGTTCTTGGAGTACACGCCGCCAAAGCCGTAGTCGTCGCCAACCCAGTCGAGCTGCTTCGGCAGCTGCTCCTCGATGCCCTTGAGCTCGTCGGGCGCCCACTCGGGCAGGCTCTTGGCGAGCGGCGAGGTGGGGCCGTCGATCTTGGTGCCGTGGTAGGTGAGCTCCACGTTCTGGTAGGCCGAGAGGCCGGTGCCGGCCGGAATCTGCTTGCCCACGATGACGTTGGACTTGAGGTCGAGCAGGTGGTCCACGTCACCCTCGATGGCGGCCTCGGTGAGGACGCCGGCCGTGCGGATGAACGACGCGCTGGAGAGCCAGGAGTCGATGCTCGAGGCAACCTTGAGCGTGCCGAGGATCACGGGCTCCGCCTCGGGCGGGGTGCCGCCGGCGAGGGCCACGTTGCGCACGGTGTCCGCGAAGACGTAGCGGTCCACGTACTGGCCGAGCAGGTACTGGGAGTCGCCCGGGTTGGTCACCTGGACGCGACGCAGCATCTGGCGAGCGATGACCTCGATGTGCTTGTCGTTGAGGTCGACGCCCTGGGAGGTGTAGACGTCCTTGACCGACTCCACGAAGGTGTGCATCGTGGACTCGATGTCGGTCAGGCGGCGCAGCTTGCGGAAGTTGACAAAGCCGCGGGTGATCTGGTCGCCGGCGCGAACCTCCACGTTGTCCTCGATGCCCGGCATGAAGCGCACGGACGCGGGGGCGGTCCACTCCTCGATGGTGCGGGTCTGGTCCTCGGGGTCAACGATGCGCAGGTAGTACTCGGTCTGCTGGGGCGTGATGCGCAGCAGGCCAGAGACCGGCGCGAGGTCGGCCTCGCGGCCGAGGATCTTGGCGTTGACGTTGCCGACGACGTCGAACATGCGGGCGACCGTGGGGAGGCCCTGCGTGATGTCGTCGGCGCCCGCGACGCCGCCGGAGTGAATCGTACGCATCGTGAGCTGGGTGCCCGGCTCGCCGATGGACTGGGCGGCGATGATGCCGACCGCGGTGCCGATGGTGACGGGCCTGCGGGTGGAGAGGTCCCAGCCGTAGCACTTCTGGCAGACGCCGTACTTGGACTTGCAGGTGAGCAGCGCGCGGAGCTCGACCTTCTTGAGGCCGTGCTCTACGAGCATCTCGAGGTCGGCCTTGGACTCCACGTAGGCGTCCTTGGCGATAAGAACCTCGCCGGTGGCGGGGTCGACGATGTCGTTCAGGGCGCAACGGCCGATGAGGTCGGTGTCGACGCTCGTGGCACCCGGCTTGATCAGCGGGTAGGTGACGCCCTCGTCGGTGCCGCAGTCCTCCTCGCGGACGATGACGTCCTGGGCCACGTCGACGAGACGACGGGTCAGGTAGCCGGAGTCGGAGGTGTGGGAGGCCGTGTCGACGAGGCCCTTACGGGCGCCGTAGGTGGAGATGAAGTACTCCAGCGGCTCCAGGCCCTCGCGGAAGTTGGCCTTGATCGGGAGGTCGATGGTGTCACCGGACATGTCGGCCATGAGGCCACGCATGCCGGCGAGCTGACGAAGCTGCGTCTTGGAGCCACGGGCGCCGGAGTCGGCCATCATGTAGATGGGGTTGTCCTCGGCGAAGCCCCCGAGCATCTCGGTGGCGAGAAGGTCGGTGCACTCGGTCCACGCGTTGACGACCTCGGTGTGACGCTCCATGGCGGAGAGGAAGCCGTCCTCGTAGTACTCGTTGATCTCGTCGACGCGGCTCTGGGCCTCCTCGAGAATCTGCGGCTTGTGAGCCGGGATCGTGGCGTCCCACACGGAGACCGTGAGGCCCGCGAGCGTGGCGTAGTGGAAGCCCGTCTCCTTGATGGCGTCCAGGATGGGCTCGACCTCAGCCAGGCTGTAGCGGTCGCAGCAGTCGTTGACCAGTGCGCCGATGTCGCTCTTCACCATCTTGTAGTTGATGAAGGGGTAGTCCGCCGGCAGGCACTGACGGTTGAAGATGATGCGGCCGATGGTGGTGTCAAAACGCGCGGAGTGCTCGGTGACGTCGATGTCCTCAAACTCGCCGCGGGCGGTCATGATGCGGAAGAGCTTGCGACCACCCTCCTCGACGTTGGCGTCGACTGAGGACACGCGCACGACCACGGGCTGCTGGAGGTCCAGGCCACGGCTCATGTCAATCGCGAGAAGCGCGTCGTCGAAGTCGGCGAAGATCGGGGTCTCGTCGTTCTTCTCGCCCTTCTGCGTGGTCAGGAAGTAGGAGCCAAAGACCATGTCCTGGGACGGAACCGTGAGCACCTTGCCGGAGGCCGGCGAGCGCAGGTTGTTGGAGGACAGCATGAGAACGCGGGCCTCGGTCTGCGCCTGGGTGGACAGCGGCACGTGGACGGACATCTGGTCGCCGTCGAAGTCGGCGTTGAAGGGGGCGCACACGAGCGGGTGCAGGTGGATGGCCTTGCCCTCAACGAGGACCGGCTCAAAGGCCTGGATGGAGAGACGGTGCAGCGTGGGGGCTCGGTTGAGAAGAACCAGGCGGTCCTGGATCACCTCGTCGAGGACGTCCCACACGGCGGGGAGCTGGCGGTCGATGGCGCGCTTGGCGCCCTTGATGTTCTCGACCTTGCCGAGCTCGACCAGGCGGCGCATCACGAACGGCTTGAAGAGCTCGAGCGCCATCTGGGAGGGCAGGCCGCACTGGTGCAGCTTGAGCTTGGGGTCAACGACGATGACCGAACGGCCGGAGTAGTCGACGCGCTTGCCGAGCAGGTTCTGGCGGAAGCGGCCCTGCTTGCCCTTGAGGGCCTCGGCGAGGGACTTCAGCGGGCGACCGCCACGGCCGGTGACGGGACGGCCGCGACGACCGTTGTCAAAGAGCGCGTCCACGGACTCCTGGAGCATGCGCTTCTCGTTGTTGACGATGATCGCCGGGGCGTCGAGGTCGAGCAGGCGCTTGAGGCGGTTGTTGCGGTTGATGACTCGACGATAGAGGTCGTTGAGGTCGGACGCGGCAAAGCGGCCGCCGTCGAGCTGCACCATCGGGCGCAGGTCGGGCGGGATGACCGGGATGACGTCGAGAATCATGTTGGCGGGGTCGTTGCCGCCCTTGAGGAAGGCGTCGACGATCTCCAGGCGCTTGATGGCCTTCTCGCGCCTCTGCTTCTGGGCGGTCTCGGAGGCGATGACCTCGCGGAGCTCCTTGGCCTCGGCCTCGAGGTCGATGCCGCGCAGGAGCTCACGGACGGCCTCGGCGCCCATGCCGCCCTTGAAGTAGATGCCGTAGTAGCGCTTGAGCTCGGAGAAGAGGCCCTCGTCGGAGATGAGCTCACGCTCCTCGAGCTGCATGAACTTCTCGTAGGCCTCGGTGCGCAGGCGCTTCTCGTCCTCGTACTCGGCCTCGAGGTCGGCGATGCCGGCGCGGACCTCGTCCTCGGAGAGGGGCTCGATCTCGCCGAACTCGTCCTCTCCGCCCTCGCCCTGCTCGCGCAGGCGGGCGATCTGGTCGTCGCGCTCGGCGTCGAGCTCCTCGAGGTCGGCCTCCAGCTCCTCCTTGAGGTCGACGGCGTCGGCCTCGCGGGCCTCGGTGTCGACCTTGGTGATGATGTAGCTGGCGAAGTACAGGACCTTCTC
>CASFQX010000017.1 GCA_949296375.1 uncultured Olsenella sp. | reverse complement strand
TCGAGCAGCTTGGGCACGGAGAGCATCGAGTAGGTGATGATGTCGCTCGTGCCGGAGGCGAGGCTCTCCACGACGATGGGCACGGTCTCGCCCGGCGTCATGTGGTTGATGTCGGGGATCTGCTCGATGACGTCGTTGAACATCGTGGCGGCCTGGCCCATGATCGAGGCGCCCGCAAGGTCGGCGAAGGTGGTGGCGCCGGCGTAGGGCGAGTCCTTGGTGGTGATCATGACGATGTCGTCGTCGATGTAGGAGTCGGAGAAGTCCGCGGACTGGGCGCGGTCCGGGTCAACGGACATGCCGGCGCAGACGATGTCGATCTGGCCGTTGTTGAGGGCGTCGATGAGGCCGGCAAAGTCGAGCTTCACGGCAACGGGCTCCATGCCGAGCGCCTCGGCGATGCGCTTGGCAACCTGCACGTCGTAGCCGTCCGCGAAGGCGCCGGAGACGTTCTCGATGGGGATGGTGAACTCGGACTCCTCAGAGACCTGCCAGTTGTATGGGGCGTAGGCCGCCTCCATGCCAACGCGGAGGGTCTTGCCGTCGCCGAGGGTTGCCTCGGCGGCATCGGCGTCGTCTGCCGCATCGTCGGTGTCGTCAGTGGTGGCGTCCTGCGCGGCGGGGCCGCAGCCGGAAAGGACCATCACGCCTCCCATGCCCGCCACGAGGCTCGACAGCTTGAGGAAGTCGCGGCGAGAGACTCTGTCAGATACAAGAACGCGCGGGGTGGCCTTCATGGTGGTTCCTTTCCCTTTTTGAGTAATCCCCTTCCGCGCGACGCAACCGGAGGGGACCCATTCCCCTCCCCCTTGCAAGCGGGCGCACCCGATGCGAGAAAGTTACGCGCACGTCGGCAGGATACAACGAAGCGAGAGGCACTCTGAGCTGATACCATCGTGGGAAACATCGCCGTAACGGGTGGGCGTGGAAAAGGGACTGTCCCTTTTCCACGTTCGGAAAAATGTGGAAAAGGACAGCCCCTTTTCCACATCGGAGGGGACGCCATGGACCAGGAGACTTACGACGCCTACGTCGCCATTCTCGAGGAAGAGCTCGTCTGCGCGATGGGCTGCACCGAGCCCATCGCCGTAGCCTACTGCGCCGCCCTCGCGCGCCAGACGCTCGGAGCGCTGCCCGAGCGCGTGGACGTGGCGGCATCCGCCAACATCATCAAAAACGTGAAGAGCGTCGTCGTCCCCAACACCGGCGGCGCGCGTGGCATCGAGGCCGCCGCCGCAGCGGGCGTGGTCGCGGGCGACGCGGACGCCAAGCTCGAGGTCTTGGCCGGCGTGACCGGCGAGCAGATCTCCGAGATGCGCGACTACCTTGCCACGCACGAAGTCACCGTGGCGCCGAGCGAGCGCCCGTGGATCTTCGACATCCAGGTGCGCGCCTCGGGCGACGGCCACGAGGCGTTCTGCGAGATCGCCGGCTCACACACCAACGTCATTCATGTGGAGCGAGACGGCGAGGTTCTTCTCGACACGCCCTTCGAGGAGGCTGCGGGCGAGAGGGACGCGGAGGCGGACCGCGGCTGCCTCTCCATCGAGAAGATCGTCGAGTTTGCAGACTCGGTGAACCTAGGCGACGTCAAGCAGGTGCTGGGACGTCAGATCGCCTGCAATACCGCCATCGCGCAGGAGGGTCTCCACGGCAGCTGGGGCGCCAACATCGGCAGCGTGCTGCTCTCCGCATACGGAGACGGCGTGGCCAACCGCGCCAAGGCGTGGGCCGCCGCCGGCTCCGACGCTCGCATGGGTGGCTGCGAGCTACCCGTGGTCATCAACTCCGGCAGCGGCAACCAGGGCCTCACGGCAAGTGTCCCCGTAATCGTCTACGCCCAGGAGCTGGGCGTCTCCCACGAGGAGCTGCTTCGCGCTCTCGTGGTGTCCAACCTCGTGACCATCCACCTCAAGACCGGCATCGGCCGGCTCTCCGCCTACTGCGGCGCCACGAGCGCGGGCGCGGGTGCGGCGGCCGGCATCACCTATCTCTACGGCGGACGAGCGGACGAGATCTCGCACACCGTGGTCAACGCCATCGCCATCGACTCCGGCATGGTCTGCGACGGCGCCAAGGCCAGCTGCGCCGCCAAGATCGCGAGCGCGGTGGAGGCCGGCCTTCTGGGCATGCATATGCAGCGCCAGGGCAAGCAGTTCTACGGCGGGGACGGCATTGTAGTCAAGGGCGTGGAGAACACGATTCGCAACGTGGGCGTTCTCGCAGCACAGGGCATGCGTGAGACCGACCGCACGATCATCGAGCTCATGTGCGGGTCCGGCGCGTGCTAGGTCCCCGTGAGGCTGCCGGGCAACAAGAGCCCGACGCTCGAACAGCCCGACGCATATTAGGCACGGCAGGGCCCGCGACGAGGTTTCCGGCGCATCTCCGTGCGCATAAGGCAGCAAACTGGCCAACGCCCCATGCCACTTTCCGTTTCTAGGTGTTTTTTTCGGGACCCCTCAAGTAACGAACACGCTCCGTCTCACAAAACCGCAGGCAGAGGCGCTGAAGGAAAGATGGGTACTTGGCACATCCCCGAAAAAACACCTAGAAACGTCAAGCGGCACCTGCCTCAAGTTCAAGAAGGAGCTTCTTGCGCTCAAAGCCGCTGGCGTAGCCGGTGAGGGAGCCGCCAGCGCCCACCACGCGATGGGATTCTTGCCCACGGCGGCGCCGACGACACGAGGCGAGAATTCTGACGCCGCCGCGAGCTCTCCGTACGTGCACGTCTCCCCGTACGGGATGGCGAGAAGCGCGTCCCACACGCGGAGCTGGAAGGTAGTGCCGCGTGGGGCCAGCGGGACATCCTCTGCATCCGGGCGCTCCCCCGTAAAGTAGACGTCCAGCCAGTGGCGCGCCGTCACCAGCGCAGACGCCTCGGCAGCCGCACTCTTCTCGACATCCTCCAGCCCGCGCGCAAAGTAGCGCTGTCCATAGAACCAGGCACCCGTAAGTCCGGCGTCGTCGGCCGCGAGCAGCATCCTCCCAATCGGAGACTCGTAGTCGCAGACGCGCATACCGGCCTCCAAAATGACGAAAAGGGGCTGTCCCTTCGTGTCACTCCCAGGTGGGAGGAACGGGAGCGTCGGGGGTGGACCAGGTGCCCAGAGCGGCGTTGGGGTCGGCGTCTAGGGTAAGCGGCGAGAAGGACCTGGCGTTGTAGCTCCTCAGGGCCGCGATGCCGATCATCGCCGCGTTGTCGCCGCAGGCGCGCATGGGCGGCACGGTCACGCGCGCGCCGCGCTGGGCGAGCGCCTTCTTGTATGCCGCACGCAGGCCCGGGTTGGCCGCCACGCCGCCGCCGACGCAGAAGTCCGTCACACCGGTCTCCTCCACCGCCGTCACGGCCTTGGCCACCTGCACGTCGATGACCGCTGCCTCGAAGCTCGCCGCCAGGTCGGGCAGGTTGATCGCGCGGCCGGCGCGGTTCTCGCCCTCGATGTAGGTGATGACGGCGGTCTTGAGGCCAGAGAGGCTGAAAGAGTAGTCCCCGCTGTGCATCATCGCGCGCGGGAAGTGGATGGCCTTGGGGTTGCCCTGCGCGGAGAGCTTGGAGATCACCGGGCCGCCGGGGTATCCCAGGCCGAGCGCCTTGGCCACCTTGTCAAAGGCCTCGCCCACCGCGTCGTCGATCGTGGCGCCGAGAAGGACGTAGTCGCCCCAGGCGCGCACGTGGACGAGCATGGTGTTGCCGCCGGAGACGATGCTCGCCACGAAGGGGGGCTCGAGGTCCGGCGTCTCGAAGAGGTTGGCCATGAGGTGGCCCTCGAGGTGGTGCACGGCAACGAGCGGCAGGTCAGCTGCCGCGCAGAGGCCCTTCGCAAAGGCGACGCCCACCACGAGCGCACCCACCAGACCCGGCCCCGCCGTAACGCCGACGGCCGCGAGGTCCGCGGGCGCGAGCGTGTCCACGCCGAAGTGCTCGCCGGCGCGCGCGAGGGTCTCCTCGAAGACGCCCACGATGGCCTCGGTGTGCTTGCGGGAGGCAATCTCGGGCACCACGCCGCCAAAGCGCGCGTGGAAGTCGATCTGCGTGGCCACGACGCTCGCGCAGACCACGCCGTGGGAGTCGGTCACGGCCATGGCGGTCTCGTCGCAGGAGGACTCAATCGTGAGGATGAGCGGACCGGCAGCCGCCAGCGCAGCCGCGGCCTCGGGCGTGCGCTCGCCGGGCAGGATCGGCCACGGTCGGATGGAGGGCGCAGGCTCGGGACGGCCGGTCGCGATCACGGCGTCCGCCGCGAGCGGCAGCGATGCGCGCAGGATGAGCGCGTCATGGCCAGCGCCGTAGTAGCCCGGGCGACGACCCTCCTCCACGAGGCCGAGCGCACCGTAGAGCGCGCGGGCGGGCTCGTTCTTGTCGTCAACCTCGAGGGAAATCGTGGAGGCGCCAAGCATCTGCGCATCGTAGGCAACGCGGGCAACGAGTCGCGTGGCAATGCCCTCGCGGCGGCGCGCTGCATCCACGACGACCTCTTCAACCTCAAAGTCAGCCCCCGCGAGCACGCCGCCCGCAAAGCCGATGACGGTCCCCTGGTCGTGCGCAACCCACCAGCTGCGACCGGGCTGGGAGAGCTCCTCGTAGAACATCTTCTCGGTCCACGGCGTGTGCGCGGCGTCCTCGTAGGCAGCCGCCTCAAGCGCGGCCACGGCGGCGGTGTCGTTCACCGTCATGGGGCGCAGCTGCAGGTGGATGCCCGCAAGCGCGTCATCGACGCCGGTGAGTTCCACGGACGCCGGCTTCTTGAGGCCCAGGCGCGTGCGCTCGGCCTCCTCGGCGTCGGAGAGGCGGGTGTAGATGGGCAGGACCAGAGCCGGATCGCCGGGCTGGACGCACGCGCCGTCAAAGACCCCGGCCTCGACTGCCGCACGGATCAGTCCCTCTCCCGTGGGATACCACGACTCCTCGGGCGAGAAGGACGCGAGGCCCGCAGCCTCAAAGCGCGCGCGGTACTTGGCCAGGCCGTTGCCCGTGAGCGTGAGCTCGGACACATCCGCACGCTCGACCCACGCGGCCACGCACGCGTCCGCCTTGAGCACGGTCTCGGCCGGGAAGGTGCGGTGAGCACCCGCCTCGTCGAGCTCGTAGATGCCGGGGTAGACCTCGCCGCGCATGGCGTCGCCAGCCACGGCGAGCGTGCCGCGAGCGCCGGCATCCCACGCCGACCACGCCATCGCATCGAGCGCCGAGGTGCCGTAGAGGGGCAGCCCCGCGCCGCACGCGAGGCCCTTGGCAGTGGCGATGCCGATGCGCACGCCCGTGAACGAGCCGGGGCCGCG
>CASFQX010000016.1 GCA_949296375.1 uncultured Olsenella sp. | reverse complement strand
TCTATCATGAGCTGGTTACGCCGCGCATTGCGATCGGCTTTGGCACGATCTTCGTGGCCGTGCTCGTGAGCGAGCTCGGCGCGCGCCTGAATCGCGGCGACTAGGCGATGCCTCCTGCGGAACTCCCGACTTTTGCACGAGAACTTCGTCCTTCTCGCTGGGCGAGAAAAACGGGGTAGGCTGATTGCCTCGTGCTATATGAAGCGCAACTAGTGTCAGCGGGCAGTCGCTCGTGCAAAAGTCAGAGTTGCGGGACCGGGGGGAGTCCGGTTGCGGAGCCGGAAGAGTCCGGGATTGGCGCTGGAGAGCCCAGGAGGGGAAGAGGGAGCCATGATTCAGGAGTTTGGGGCGGAGCACGTCTTTGACAACCACTTTGAGCCGTGCGAGCCAGCCGAGAAGGACTACGTGCTGCACTTCCGAGACGGCAAGTGCCTCGCGCGCGTGACGCACGTGGGCGCCGAGGACGCGGACGCCGGAGACTCCGGCGAGGTTGTGGAGCTGCCGCGTCTCGCGGACTATCCGAGCACCCCGGAACGCCTTACCTATCTCTTCTCGCTCGGCGAGGAGCGCTTCTTCCTGGCCTTTGACGAGGGCCTCGCCGCTCCGTCGGGCTTTGCCTACGAGTCGGTCAACTGGCTGCGCCGCGCAGAGCCTCAGCACCTGCTCTTTGCCGCGGCAACGGCAGCCCAGCTCAGCCGCTGGTACCAGGACAACCGCTTCTGCGGGCGCTGTGGTCACGCCACCGAGCTCGCACCGGGCAGCCGCGAGATCGTGTGCCCCGAGTGCGCCCGTATCATCTACCCCAAGATCTGCCCGGGCATCATCTGCGCGGTGGTCCGTTTGGCCGATGACCCCGCGGACGACGCGATCGTGCTCACGCGCTATGCCGGGCGCACGACGGCGCTCTGGGCGCTCGTTGCCGGCTTCACGGAGATCGGCGAGCCACTTGAGGGCACCGTGCGCCGCGAGGTCATGGAGGAGGTGGGCCTCTCAGTCAAGAACCTGCGCTTCTACAAGAGCCAGCCCTGGGGCTTCACCGATACCCTCATGGTGGGATTCTGGTGCGAGGTGGACGGAGACCCCGCCATCACGGTCGATCACTCCGAGCTCAAGGAGGCACGCTGGTTCCGCCGCAGCGAGATGCCTCTCGAGCGCACGAACGACCGCGCGAGCCTCACCGGCGAGATGATCGAGCGCTTCCGTACGATGGGCCGCGCCGCCTGGGAGTAAGGCCTACTCACCGACCTCCCCGAGGGCCCGCTCCTCGGCAAGCTCCTCGGGGGTCACGTAGTCGATGATGTCTCCCGGCTTGCACCGGAGAACCTGGCACAGAGCCTCGAGGGTGGAGAACCTCATGCCGCGAATGTGGCCGTTCTTGATGTTGGACAGGTTCACCGTCGAGGTGCCCACACGCTTGGCGAGTTCTGTGGAAGAGATCTTCCTCTCGGCCATTACACGATCGAGACGCATGACAATTGGCACCTCGCCACCTCCTTGAAGAGCGGTTATCCAGACCATTCTACGCGATACTGTCCGAATCTTCCTTCAGAGCGTTTCCGTATCTGACAACGAGCGCCAGACATGCGAAGAACACGGCGAGGCCGACCATCATCGGGTCTATGCCAGGTTGTGAGGAGACGCAGACGGTAACCGGCCCGTCGGAGAGCGCGATGCCTTCGGCGAGCGTTGGCCCAAAGATATCCAGCGAGGTCTTCAAGACGATGAGCAGCCCCGCAAGCGCAAGGCGAACGGACTGTCGTTGCTCAAAGGGGGCGCGCCCAGCCCCAAAGTCCCGAAGGAACTCCGCGAGAAGAGCGGTCGCGACGATTGACATGCCCTGCCTGACGATACCAACGAGCAGGCACGTCTGCGAGGGGCGGGCGCTTCGTGTTAGGGCGAGGAGTGAGACCGCCATCATGGCGACCAGTACCCCGGCCATGACGTACAGGCTGACATACCCCACTCGGCACAGGCTTCTGGCGCGGCGGTATCGCCCTTGGATCTCTTCAGGCATGGCGTCTCCTTAAGTTCCGATGTGGATGGGTCCGATCTGGACGCAGAGGGCGTCGTTCGACTTGATCTCAAACAGCATGGCACTCACCTCCTCCTCCATACCGTTGGCGGATTCGCTCTCCAAGGGTCTCGTAGTACGAGCGCGAAAGCTCGCAGTACGGGTCTTTGTCGGTGAGGGCTCCCGCCGTCAGGTGCGCGCGGGCTCGGCATCCGCCGCCGCAGAGGTGTCTAGCCGCGCATGCGGAGCAGCCCTCCAGGTCCTCGACGCTCAGGTGTCGGAACAGCCTGGCAACTTGGGACCGCATGATCTCGTCCGCGGTGTCCGCGAACGCGTCTCCCATCACGAGCCTGCGGTCGTGGAGCATGTGGCAGGGGTAGACGGTCCCGTCGGCCGCGACACTGAGGGTTCTCGTTCCCGCTCCGCAGGAGTCTCTCGCAAATATGGGCGGAGCCTCGGAGTCCAGCGGGTCGGTGCCGGGGAGGCCCTCCGTCACCGCCGCGCGCCCGAGCCCGCGCAGCTGCTCCTCGCTCGGCACGAGGTCACCCAGCTCGCAGACGTCGGCCGTGAGCAGGCTGTAGCTCAACGTGGCGCCCAGTCTCTGCGCGAGCTGCCGGTAACGGGGCATGTCCGCTAGGTTGAGGGCGTGAAGGGTGGGCAGAACCCGCGCCTCTACCCCAGTGCTGCGAATCGTCTGGATGGCGGCGACGAGCTCGTCAAACCGTTGGCTGCCGCGCAGATGGGCCGGGTCGCTTGCGGATGCCCCGTCGAACGCCACGGCGATGCGGGCGACGTGTCCTGCGAGCGCGCCCACGTTCTTCTCGTTCACGAGCAGTCCGTTGGTGAGGATGGTGACGTCGCGAATACCGCGCTCCCCGGCGTGGGTGACGATTTCCGGTAGGTCGCCCCGCAGCAGAGGCTCTCCGCCCGAGATGGTGAGTCGCGTGCATCCAAGCTCGGCGAGAAGGTCCACGGCGCGGAGGAGCTCCTCGAGCGAGGGGTCCTCCAGGCGGTTCCTGGTGGCATCCTCGGAGTAGCAGAACCGGCAGCCGAGGTTGCAGCGCTGGGTGACGTGCAGGTAGGCGGAGCTCACGCGGGGGCGGGGGATCGGGCCTTCGTCGAGATAGCCTCCGGCTCTCAGGTGCTCCGCGAGGTCGCGGCAGCTCTCGGGAATCGTGTCGATGGGGGCCTCCTGCTCCGCTAGGCTGCGGCAGAGGCGCTCACCCTCGGGCGTGAGGCCTATGACGCCGCCGGTCGCGACGTTTCCCAACATGGGGACGCCTCCGAGGGAGAAGAGGACCGTCGATGCGGAGAGTTTCATGGGAGCCCCCCTAATTCTGTGCTCGCCCCGAGGCTAGCGCATCATCTGGGAGATGGTGATGGTTATACGCCAACAGATAGAACGCAAGTTGTGGCTTTACAACATTTCTTAGAGGGGTAAAGTTACGAGGTTTCCGTCGGTCGGTTTGCTATTGTTTCAGCTGCAAAACCATTTCGAAAACGGCCGAGCAACTGTGGGAAACTGCCCTTATCGCTATCGCGCCCGACGGGGGCGCACCTGACTACGAGGGGGTAGGGCATGGATCGCCGCGCTGCAGCTGACGCTTGTGTTTCTCGGCACGCTCTTGCCCTTCTCGCCTTCAACCTGCTCTCGCTACCCGGCGCGCGCTAGGGCTCCGCTCACCTGGCGCGCGCATGAGCCTTGTCCCTCGCGGGCGAGGCGTTTTTTCTGAGCACAGACCCCCGTGAAGGCCAACGAGAAAGGCACCCACATGACCAGGAAGATTCACATCTTTGACACCACCCTGCGCGACGGCGAGCAGAGCCCTGGCGCGTCCATGAACACCGAGGAGAAGCTCGTCATCGCCCAGCAGCTCATCCGAATGGGCGTGGACGTCATCGAGGCGGGCTTCCCCATCTCCTCCCCGGGCGACTTCCGCTCCGTGCAGGAGATCGGCCGTCTGGCCGGCGACGACTGCGTGGTCTGCGGTCTCACGCGTGCGGTCGAGAAGGACATCGACCGTGCGGCCGAGGCGCTGAAGACCGCCAAGCGCCCGCGCATTCACACCGGCATTGGCGTCTCGCCGAGCCACCTGCGCGACAAGCTGCGCATCACCGAGGACGAGTGCGTCGAGCGCGCCATCCACTGCGTGGAGTACGCCAAGAAGTACGTCGAGGACGTCGAGTTTTACGCCGAGGATGCCGGCCGCGCGGACCAGGCCTTCCTCGAGCGCGTGATCCAGGCCGTCGTGAAGGCCGGCGCAACCGTCGTGAATATCCCGGACACCACGGGCTACCAGCTGCCCGAGGACTTCGGCCGTCGCATCAAGGGCCTGGCGGACAACGTCATCGGCATCGAGGACGTCATCATCTCCGTGCACACCCACAACGACCTTGGCATGGCAACGGCACTCGCCCTCCAGGGCGTCAAGAACGGGGCACGCCAGATCGAGTGCACGATCAACGGCCTGGGCGAGCGCGCCGGCAACACCGCGCTCGAGGAGGTCGTCATGGCCATCAAGATGCACGGTGAGGAGCTGGACGCCCACACCGACATCGTGACCACCGAGCTCACGCGCGCGAGCCACCTCGTTAGTCGCATCACGGGCATGAACGTCCAGGCCAACAAGGCCATCGTGGGTGCCAACGCCTTCGCGCACTCCTCGGGTATCCACCAGGACGGCGTCCTCAAGGCCCGCGACACCTACGAGATCATCGACCCCGCCGACGTGGGCGCGGCAGGCTCCGAGATCATCCTCTCCGCGCGCTCCGGTCACGCCGCCCTGCGCCACCGCTTGGCCGAGCTGGGCTACACCTTCGAGGACGCCGAGTTCGACGAGGTCTATCAGCGCTTCCTGGAGATCGCGGACCAGAAGAAGGAAGTCTACGACGAGGACCTCGAGTCCATGGTCCAGGAGCGCCAGCGCGACGTCGCGGCCGTCTACACGCTTGAGGCGCTGCAGGTTAGCTGCGGCGACCCGCTGATCCCCACCGCCACGGCAACAATCACCGACGAGCTGGGCGTGCGCCACGTTGTCGCTGCCACCGGCTCCGGCCCCGTCGACGCCGCGTACAAGGCCATCGACAAGGTCGTGGCGGTCCACGGCGACCTCGCGGAGTTCTCCGTCAAGGCCATCACCCGCGGCATCGACGCCATCGGCGAGGTCACGGCGCGCATCCAGGCCGAGGACGGCAAGATCTACACCGGTCGCGGCGCGGACAACGACATCATCGTCTCCAGCGCCAAGGCCTACGTGAACGCCATCAACCGCATGATCCAGACCGCTCGCTCCAAGGAGGGTAAGTAACGGAATGTGGAAAAGGGACAGTCCCTTTTCCACATCAGAAAGGAAGGAAGCATGGCCCGTCCCATGACCATGGCCGAGAAGATCCTCGCCGCCCACGCCGGGCTCGAGGAGGTCGTCCCCGGCCAGCTCGTCGAGTGCGACCTCGACCTCGTCCTCGCCAATGACATTACGGCTCCCATCGCGATCAAGACCGTGCGCGAGATCGGTGCCGGCGTCTTCGACAAGGACAAGATCTGTCTCGTTCCGGACCACTACGCCCCCAACAAGGACATCAAGAGCGCCGAGCAGACCAAGGTCACGCGCGACTTTGCCCACGAGTACGAGATCACGCACTACTACGAGCAGGGTTGCATGGGCATCGAGCACGCGCTGCTTCCCGAGCGCGGCGTCGTGGTCCCCGGCGACCTCATGATCGGCGCGGACTCCCACACCTGCACCTATGGCGGCATCGGCGCCTTCTCCACAGGCGTTGGCTCCACGGACGCCGGTGTGGGCATGGCCACCGGCCGCGCCTGGTTCAAGGTGCCCGAGACCATCCGCATCGTCGTGGACGGCGAGCTCCCCGAGGGGGCCAGCGCCAAGGACGTCATCCTCTACGTCATCGGGCAGATCGGCGTGGACGGCGCGCTCTACTGCGCGATGGAGTTTGCGGGCTCCACGATCGAGGCGCTCTCCGTTGAGGGCCGCCTCACGATTGCCAACATGGCCATCGAGGCGGGCGGCAAGGCCGGTCTCTTTGAGGTCGACGACAAGTGCCGCGAGTACGTGAGCCGCC
Source organism: uncultured Olsenella sp. (assembly GCA_949296375.1). GTDB lineage: Bacteria > Actinomycetota > Coriobacteriia > Coriobacteriales > Atopobiaceae > Thermophilibacter. Next base: position 1,024 of record CASFQX010000016.1, on the reverse strand, counting down.
GCACCCAGCGACCCTTCGTCGAGTACCACCCCGATGCGGACGCTCAGTACAAGCAGGTCATCCACATCGACGCCGCTGACATCGTGCCCACGGTCTCCTGGCCGCACCTGCCGAGCAACACCCATCCCGTCGCAGAGAGCCGCCACATCAAGATCGACCAGGTTGTCATTGGCTCCTGCACCAACGGGCGCATTGAGGACATGCGCGCCGCGGCCGAGGTGCTCTGCGGCCGCACCGTTGCCGATGGCGTGCGCTGCATCGTCATCCCCGCCACCCAGGGCGTCTGGCTCGACTGCGTGCACGAGGGCCTGATGGACATCTTCATCAACGCCCACTGCGTGGTCTCCACTCCCACGTGCGGCCCGTGCCTGGGCGGCTATATGGGCATTCTCGCGGCGGGGGAGAAGTGCGTCTCCACCACCAACCGCAACTTCGTCGGCCGCATGGGCGACCCCACCTCCGAGGTCTATCTGGCGAGCCCTGCCGTCGCGGCCGCGTCGGCCGTCGCGGGGCACATCGCGCTGCCGTCGGACCTGTAAGTCACGTCCGGGCGGCCCGAGGCCCCTCTCGCCAAGCTCAGCGCTCGCTGCGCTCGCTCACTTCGTGAATCGCTTGGCGAGAGGGGCCTCGGGCTGCCCTCTTGCTTGCTAGACGTCGCCCCAGCCACGTGGCCCGCGGCGGGCGGCGCCGACGGGTGGGCTCTTGCCGAGGGGGTTTGGGGCCGGAAGGCTCCCAGCTGCGGTTCAGTGATGTGGGCGAGGTGTGGGCGTGACGTCGTTGACCGTGCCGCTCACGTCGTGTTTCTCGCCGCTCGGCGCCACGCTGGCAACGCCCGCGGCTTTCTTCCGAGTTCGGACGATTTGGGGCATATAGTCGCTCCAAAGGCCCGTTGGGGCACGTCCGAACAAGGAGGCACCATGGAGAAGATCAAGGTTGTCCAGTACGGCTGCGGCAAGATGAGCAAGTACATCCTCCGCTACCTCTACGAGCACGGCGCGCAGATCGTGGGCGCCATCGACGTGGA
>CASFQX010000015.1 GCA_949296375.1 uncultured Olsenella sp. | reverse complement strand
ACTCGACGGGGCACGGAGCGAGCGAGCTCACCGAGAGGCGCTTCTCGAGCATCTCGTGCATGCTCGACATGATCGCCTGGGTCTCGCTCTGCTCCATGACGTGCATTCTTGCCATAGGCCCTCTCCTTGCACTCATGGAGTATGGATGTCGGACCCCCACGGTCGCGACACAGTGAGTTCAGATTACCGAATCATTGCGCTTTGATTACGCGCATTCGGCGAGAAGGCCGGATGGGCGGCGAACGGCACTACCCCAGCACCTCGCCCGCGATGCGCGCGGTCTCGGTGGCGTCCTTGGCATAGAAGTCGGCGCCCACCATCTCGGCATACTCGGGCGTGAGCACGGCGCCGCCCACGACGACCTTGCACCAGGGGGCGCGTTCGCGCAGAAGCTCGATCGTCTCGGCCATGGCCGGCACCGTCGAGGTCATGAGCGCGGAGAGCCCCGCCAGGCGCACGTGGCGCTCCACCACGACGTCGGCCACCGTCTCCGGCGCCACGTCCCGACCGAGGTCGATCACCTCAAAACCGTAGTTCTCGAGCAGCATGCGCACGATGTTCTTGCCGATGTCGTGGATGTCGCCCTTGACCGTGCACACCACCACGGTGCCCTTGTCGGCCGCGGGTGCACCGTCCTTCTCGCCCGCCGCCCTGACCACCTCAAAGCCGGCCTTTGCCGCCTCGGCGGAGGCCATGAGCTGCGGCAGGAAGAACGTCCCCGCCTCAAAGCGCCGTCCCACCTCGTCCAGCGCCGGTACCAGCACCTCGTTGATGGCATACATCGCATCGTGGGCGAGAAGGACCTCGCGCATGGCGTCTGCCATGGGGCCTCCGCGCCCGTCCAGCACGAGCCTGCGGGCGCGCTCGACGGGGTCGGCCGGCAGAGCCGCGTCCTTCTCGGCCTGCCCGCTCTTCTCGCCCGGGACGGTAGCTGGGGCCGAATCCGAGCGCTCAGCGTAGTGCTCCACGTAGAAGCGGGCGGACTCGTCCTCGCCGGAGAGCACGCGCCAGGAGTCCACCACGTCCATCATGCGGCGCACGCCGGGGTTGATGATCGCGAGGTCCAGCCCGGCACCGAAGGCCGCCGCGAGGAACGTGGCGTTGACGAGCGGGCGGAAGGGCAGGCCAAAGCTGATGTTGGAGACACCGAGCACCGTACGCACGCCAGGGAGCTCGGCCTTGACCGAGCGAATGGCCTCGAGAATGGTGCGCGGGGCGCTCTGGTCTGTGGATGCGGCCATTGCCAGGCAGTCGATGACGACGTCCGCGCGCGGGATGCCGGCGGCGTCCGTGGCGGCCACGATCTTGCGCGCGATGGCGAGGCGCCCGGAGGCGGTGGCGGGGATGCCGCCCTCGTCGAGCGTGAGGCCCACGAGCGCGCACCCGTAGCGCGCCGCGATCGGGACCACGGCGGCGAGCGACTCCTCCTTGCCGTTCACGGAGTTGATGAGAGCCTTGCCAGGGTAGCTGCGCACCGCGGCCTCGATGACCGCAGGGTCGGAGGCGTCTATCTGCAGCGGGAGCGTGGTCACGCCGAGAAGCTCGTCCACGAGGCGGCACATGACCGCGCGCTCGTCGATCTCGGGCAGGCCGGCGTTGACGTCCAGGATCTGCGCGCCGGCGCGCTCCTGCGCGATGGCCTCGGCGATCACGTGATCGTGATTGCCGCTGCGCAGCGCCTCCTTCATCTTCTTCTTGCCCGTGGGGTTGATACGCTCGCCGATGACGCCCACCTCGCCCGAGGCGAGCGACGTCACGCGCTGGGGACCGCAGACGGCAAAGCGGTCGGGCAGCTCGCGGCGCACGGGGACGCGCCCGTTCAGCAGCGCGCGCTCCGCCGCGATGTGCGCGGGCGTGGTGCCGCAGCACCCGCCCACGACGGTGACGCCGGCGTCGAGCATGCCCGAGACGGCGGCCGCATACTCCTCGGGGCCGATGTCAAAGACCGTGACGCCGTCCACCACGTGCGGCAGGCCGGCGTTGGCCTGAACTATGAGCGGGCAGCGCGCCCAGGGGGCCATGCGCTTCGCGAGCGGCGTCACCTCGGCGGGGCCGAGCGAGCAGTTGATGCCCACCGCCGCCGCGCCGAGCGAGGAGAGCGTGAGGGCAGCAACCTCCGGCGTGGTGCCCAGAAAGGTGCGGCCGTCCTCCTGGAAGGTCATGGTCACAAAGGCGGGCAGCTCGGAGTTCTCCCGCACGGCGAGCAGGGCCGCCTTGGCCTCTGCGAGGTCCGCCATCGTCTCGATGACGAAGAGGTCCGCGCCCGCGGCCTCTGCCGCGCGCACCTGGCGGGCAAAGAGCTCGTAGGCGTCGTCAAAGGCGAGGGTGCCCATGGGGGCGAGGAGCTGGCCCGTGGGACCGAGGTCCGCTGCCACGTAGCGCGCACCGGCCGCACGTGCGCAGGCAACGGCAGCCGAGAAGACCTCCTCCACCGTTGCCGCGCCGCCGAGCTTGTTGGCGTTGGCGCCAAAGGTGTTGGTGGTCACCACGTCCGCGCCCGCGGCCACGTAGGCGGCGTGGACCTCGGTCACCACCTCGGGATGCGTGAGACACAGAAGCTCGGGCAGCTCCCCGGCGGCAAGCCCGCGTGCCTGGAGCTCGGTCCCCATGGCCCCGTCAAAGAGCAGGAACGCGTCCCCGTCAAGGGCGGCGGCGAGAAGGTCGGTGTGCGCAGCGTTAGACATGTTGCTCCCGTCGTTGGTTTTCTCGCCCATGCTAGCAGCGTAAGGTTTCCAGAGGGAAACGGGGATCTCAGGTGCGCCCGCAGGTCCTGCCGGAGCGGCGCAGCGGGCAGAAGTCACGGCAGAGGCAGGTCCCGCACGCCTCGCGACCCGTTCCCTCCTGCGGCTCCCCGAAGAGGCCCACCACCGCGGTCACGCTCTTGGTGGGCGTCATGAGCAGCTCGGGTGAGAGGGTGATCCCCAGGGCACGCTGGGCGTCGAGCGCGGCGAGAAGGACGGGCTGGGTTGCAAGCGGAAAGTCCCCGTAGCCAGGCGAGAAGCGCGTCCCGCAGAAGAGCCCGCGCTCCACGGCGGCGGCAACGACGCGTGCCTCCGCGGCATCCGCCGCCCGCTCCACGAGCGCCGAACCGGCGGAATCGAAGACGAGCTGGCCCACGCGATCGGTGAGCGAGAGACGCCTGAGCTCGGCCTCCACGCCCATGCCGAGCGTGACGGCGAGCACGCCGACGGCGCAGGCGCCCTCGAGGTGCTCCGCGATCGATCGGCCGCGGAGCTCGAGCGCCGTGCCCGCGAGGCCGATCACCGGCACGCCGTCCTTCTCGGCAACGCTCGAGACGTCAAAGACGCGCACGCAGCCCGCCGGGCGGGCAACTGCGAGGCAGCGATCGATGACCGCGTCTATGCGGCCGTCGAGCTCGGGTGAGAGCGCCTGCCCGGCGTAGCCCAGGTAGCGCAGCACCTCGCCGCGATCGACCGAGCGGATGTCGTAGGGCTCGGCGGCGCCCACGCGCTAGGCCTCCAGGTAGCCGCAGGCGAGAAGCGCCTCGTGGGCGGCGTGCGCCACGGCCGGCTTGTTCATGCTGTAGACGTGCAGGCCGTCCACGCCGTTTGCGGCGAGGTCCGCCAGCTGCTCGCAGGCGTACTCCACGCCGGCGCGCGCCTGGTCGGCAGGGTCGTCTCCGGCGAGCACCAGGCGCTTCACGACCTTGGCCGGGATCGACGCGCCGCAGGTGAACGCCATGCGCTGGATCTGCTTCACGCTCGTGAACGGCATGATGCCCGCGATGATGGGCAGGCGCACGCGGTGGCGCAGGCACTTCTCGCGGAAGCGATAGAAGTCCTCGTTGTCAAAGAAGAGCTGGGAGACCAGGTAGTCGGCACCGGCCTCCTGCTTCTTGTAAAGGCTCGCAAAGCTCTCCTCCTCGGTGGGGGACTCGACGTGCCCCTCCGGGTAGCACGCGGCGCCTACGCAGAGGTCAGCCCCGCTCGAACGCAGGTAGGAGATGAGGTCGGAGGCGTGCTCAAAGTCGATCGCCTCGCGCCCGGGCGCACGGTCCCCGCGCAGGGCGAGCACGTTCTCCACGCCGGAGCCCGCAAGCGACGCAACGTAGGCGTCTATGTCCGCCCGCGTCGCTCCCAGGCAGGTGAGGTGCGCGAGCGCCGTGACGCCAAGGTCGTGCTCGATGGAGGCCGCGATGGGAACCGTGTTTGCGGAGTTGCCCGAACCACCCGCGGAGTAGGTCACTGAGATCCAGTCCGGGCGGTCCTTCGCCATCTCGCTCGCGATGGAGAACGCCTCCTCAAGAGGGAGCTCGCCCTTGGGAGGGAAGATCTCGAACGAGAAGGTCTGCCGTGCGGCGATCTTATCGGTGATTCTCATCGCTGCCCCTTTCGCGCGGCGTCTGCGGAGCCCCCATTCTCGCACATGAACGCCGGCATGCGGCCAGCCTTGGTCGACTCGGCGATGTCGAGAAACGCGTTCGCAACGGACTCCTCGTCCGCCGGGCCAATGCGGTAGCGCGCACAGTTCAGCACCGCGGGCACGGCGTTTGCCACCGCAACCGAATTTGCGTAGTGACGCAGCACGGCGAGGTCGTTCTCCGCGTCACCGAAGCAGCAGACCTCGTCGGGCGTGAGGCCAAGGCGCTCCATGAGGAAGTCCCCGCCATGGTCCTTGCCAAAGCCGCACGGCGTGATGTCTATGTGCGGCGTCCCGGGCATGGGGCACACGAAGTCAAGGCCCGCGCAGAGCCCCGCGAGCTCGGCGGCAACCTCCTGGCAGCGCTCGAAGGACCCAACCACGCGGACGTTTGCCTTGTAGCAAGGATCCTCCGGCACCTCCCCCACCGCGCGCTCGACGTTCCAGAAGTTGTCCGGATGCGCGAGGACATAGTCCAGGTCCGCGTCAACTGCCACCTTCTCGCCGCCGTACTCCACAACGAGATAGGCATCCGTCACGCCATGGAGCCTGCGGCGCACGCCCACGAGCGCCTCGTGCTCTATGGGGACCTTGTCCACGAGCTCGCCGTCCAGATAGACGAGCTGGCCGTTACTCGTGATGGCCGTCGAGCAGGCGAGCTCGTCGCCGGCAAACATCGCGGGCAGGTCGCGGTAGATGCGCCCCGTGCAGGGAGCGAAGTGGACGCCAGCCTCGCGCAGCGCGGCTATCGCCCCGAGCGCATAGGGCGTGATGACGTGGTCCTCTTGCCATATGAGAGTGGCATCGAGGTCTGAGAGCACGAGCTTGATCACGGAAGAACCTCCAGAAGAAAGCGGGCCGCGCGCGACGGCGCGGAGTCGACGCGATGCCAGCACGCGACCCGCCGGGAGAGCCCAGGCGCGACGGTCGGGGGCCGTCGCGCCCGAACACGCCGCACGTCGAGTGTTGGGGGCTTCGACATGCGACCATTCTAGATATAACCAAAGAAAAGAGCGGTGGGGCACAGAAAGTCGCAGACGGTAGCACGCCCATCTCCGAGGGTCATGGCGGGACCACTAGCCCGGAGAGCACCACCGCAACGGTCACTGCCGTCACGGCCGGAGCGAGCGGAATCCCCTCGGAGAGCACCTTGCGTGGGCGGTGGCCGCCTCCCTTCTCCGAGGGCCCCTCCCCAGCCCGGACCCTCTCCGGGATGCGGCCGAGCCCCCAAAGCAGCACCCCCACGAGACAGGACAGGGCCACCGTGGCAAGGCCAACCAAGGGACCGGTCCACACCCCCACGGCAGCGAGCAGCTTGACGTCTCCCCCGCCGACCCCCGGCCTCCCCCCTCCCCGAGTCGAGAGCGCCGCCGCAAGGAGCATGACCCCCAGCACGCTCAATCCGCCGAGCAGGGCCTCCGCCACCAGTGCCATCGCCGACCCGTTGGCGAGAGCGCGCGCGAGAGCGCGAACGACGCCCGAGCACGCCACCGCCAAGACGCAGCCGTTTGGAATGATTCTGCAGCTCAAGTCAGTTGCCGAGGCAACACCGAGCGCCGCGGCGAGCGTCGCGAGGCACGCAACGCCGAGCACGGCGGACAAGACGCCCATCGTGACCCCCTCTCCCGAAGTGAGAGGGATTCTAGGCAACCCCAGGAAATGCGCGGCTCAAAAAAGAGCGCTTCTCGGCAACGGAGCCACGGGCGGGCCCATCTGCCAGCACGCGAGCGGGCAGACCGCAACCCGGACATTTTTTCGGAGCTCGGCGAACGGCGTATACTAGGCTGCGAACGCGCAACGAGAGGAAAGCATGAGCGAGAAGAGCGCCCGCCCCCGCAACCCCCGCATCGAGGCCCTGCGGCTCGTCGCCATTCTCGGCATCGCCGTCTTCCACACCTTCCAACCCTGGTTTGACGCGGCGACGAGCGGGGCGTGGGCTCCCTCCGCCGCAACCCTCTCCGTCCTTGGCTGCGTCAACCTGCTCGGGTCCTATGGCAACTTCGTCTTCTTCCTCATCTCGGGGCTCTTCCTCGTCCCGCGGGCAGTGGAGGACGCCCGCACCAACATCCCCTGGAGAAGGCGATGGCTGCAGGTCCTTCGCCGAGCCCTCCCAATCCTCGCGACCGTTGCGATCTATGCCGCCTGCGCCCTGCTCGTAAGCTCGTTTGTCACTCCCATCGAGGGGGTCTCCCTCGGCGAGACGGGATGGCTTGTGGGTGGCCTGCAGTTCATATGGGTCTACCTCGCGCTCGTTGTGGCCTCCCCCGTCATGGGACAGGTGTGGGCGCACGTGAGAAAGCCACGGCACCTCGTGGGCGCACTCGTCGTCGCGGTGTTTGTCGTCAACGCCTACATCGCGTTCGTCTCTCCCGGCGAGAACGTGCGCGGACTTCTCGAGTGGCGCAAGCTCATGAGCGCGGTCAGCTATCTCGCGGCGTTTCTCGCCGGCGGGGCGCTTTCCGGGAGCGGGCACCCGCGCCTCGCCCGCGCCTTCATACCCGTTGCGATCGTGGCCGTCGCGCTCGAGGTGGCAGCAGGCGCCACGGGCGGCCTCTGGCTGCTGAAAGCCCTCTCGTTCAAGTCGACCTCCCTGCTCTCCTTCCTCCTTGCCGTCTCGTCGCTCTGCCTGGTAGCTGAGCGCTCAGGCGACGGCAGCGAGTCTGCACCCGCACTGGCAGCGCGAGTCCTCGCCCGCTCCGTCCTTGGGTTCTACGTTGCTCAGTCGATGTTCTTCTCGCTGTGGCAGCCGCTCGTCACAAGCATCTGCTCCGATGCCCTCGCGGTCGGCGAGGCTTTGCTTCTCTGCACGGGAGCGCTCCTGAGCGTGGCTCTTCTCGCCGCATCGTTTGCCTTTGACCAGCTCGTGCGCCTGCCGCTCCTCAGGCTCGTCCACCTCGGCTGAGGGTGTGCGAAGCGGGTATACTTCTTCTCGCTCTGTGTAGTGAGGAGGCATCGCATGACCGGTTGGCTGGTGAGGACGTTCGTGCCAAACGCGGACAAGACCTCTGACCCGGCGGTGCGCACCCGCTACGGACTTCTTGCCAGCATCACGTGCATCGTCTGCAACGTGGCGCTCTGCCTGGGCAAGGGTGCCGTGGGCCTTCTCGCCGGGTCGGTCTCCATCGTGGCCGACGCCGTCAACAACCTCTCCGACGCCTCGAGCAACGTGGTGAGCCTGCTGGGCTTCAAGCTCGCGAGCCGCCCCGCGGACGAGGAGCACCCCTACGGCCACGGCCGCTACGAGTACCTTGCCGGACTTGTGGTGGCGGTTCTGGTATGCGCGATTGGCCTCAACCTGCTGGGCTCCTCCGTCGAGAAGATCCTCCGCCCCGAGCCCACCGAGTTTGGCCTCGCGGTTGTCATCGTGCTCGTGGCGTCGATGCTGGTGAAGCTGTGGATGGCCTCGTTCAACCGCCGGCTGGGGCACAAGATTGACTCCGAGACCCTCGAAGCCACCGCCGTTGACTCGAGAAACGACGTGATCTCCACCGCCGCCGTCCTCGCCTCTGCCGTGATATCGCAAGTCAGTGGCTTTGACCTCGACGGCTGGGCAGGCCTTGCCGTGGGCGGCTTCATCTGCTGGAGCGGCGTCGAACTCGTGCGCGAGGCCGTGAGCCCGCTTTTGGGTCGCGTGCCCGACCCCGCCTACGTGGAGCACATCCGCGCCAAGATCATGGGCTACCCGGGCGTCCTGGGGACGCACGACCTCATGGTCCACGACTACGGCCCCGGCAGGCAGTTCGCGAGCGCCCACGTGGAGATGGCAGCAGAGGGTGACCCTCTTGAGCAGCACGATCTTCTCGATAACATCGAGCAGGACTTCAAGGTGGACGAGGGCCTGGTCATGACGCTGCACTACGACCCCATCGTCACCGACGACCCTGAGGTACGCGACATGCGCCACTGGATCGACCTGACCGTGAAGGGCATCGACGAGCGCCTCTCGATCCATGACCTGCGCTGCGTTCCCGGCCCCACGCACACCAACGTGATCTTTGACTGCGTGAGGCCCGCGGGCTTCTCGCTCTCTGCCACCGAGCTGCGCAAGCGCATATCCGAGCTCGTGCGCGAGCGCTATCCTCGCGCCGTCTGCAAGATAACCATCGACGATTCCTACGTCTCCTCCCGCCAGTGATCGGAGCCACCATGCCTTCCAGCAGCTACCGCGCCAAGCAGATGATCGTCATGCGCCGTGACCTCAAGATGCGCAAGGGAAAGATCGCCGCCCAGGCCGGTCACGCCTGCGTGGAGGCCGTGCTCATGGCGCTCGTGCGCGAGGGGCGCGGGACGGACCTCCAGGCAACCGACAACTGGGCGTGGCTCTATCACGACGAGGGCGACGTCACGCCGCTCACGGAGTGGTTTGACGCCGGCGTGGCCAAGGTGTGCGTCTACGTGGACTCCGAGGAGGAGCTGCTCGATCTCGCCGCACGCGGCCGCGAGCTGGGCTTTGCGGTGGCGCTCGTGCGCGACGCGGGACATACCGAGTTCCACGGGGAGCCCACCTTCACCTGTCTCGCCTTCGAGCCCCTCCCCGCCGAGAAGATCGACCCGCTGACCGGCGACCTGCCGCTGTACTAGAGGCTGCGCATAACCGTCGCGGTGAGCGCCTTCCAGGGCCGGATCGGCCAACCCGGAGCGCCCCGGCATTGTTTCCGCTCCGTAATTCCTACTTGTGGGGTGGGTTTATGCGTGGCACGCTGATGCCACCCAATCAAGGAGGCGCCATGCGCATCGCACACACCGTCGAAGACCTCGTCGGATCCACGCCGCTCGTTGACCTCTCGTCGCTCGCAGGAGGCAGTGTGCGCGTCCTCGGCAAGCTCGAGGCGGCAAACCCCGGCGGCTCGGCAAAGGACCGCGTCGCCCGCGCGATGGTGGACGACGCCGAGCGCACCGGCCGCCTCTCCCCCGGCGGCACCATCATCGAGCCCACGAGCGGCAACACCGGAGTGGGCCTGGCCATGGTTGCCGCCGCGCGCGGCTACCGCCTCATCCTCACGATGCCCGACACCATGAGCGTGGAGCGCCGCGCACTCGCAGCCGCCTACGGAGCCCAGATCGAGCTCACGCCGGGCGCCGAGGGCATGGCGGGCGCCGTCGCGCGCGCCGAGGAGCTTGCCGCCGCAACGCCCAACTCCATCATCGCCGGCCAGTTTGACAACCCCGCCAACCCGCAGGCCCACTACGAGACCACCGGCCCCGAGATCTGGGAGGACACCGAGGGTACCGTGGACGTGCTCGTAGCTGGCGTGGGAACGGGAGGCACGCTCTGCGGATCTGCCCGCTACCTCAAGGAGAAGAGCCCGGAGGTGCGCGCCGTTGCCGTGGAGCCCGCCGAGTCGCAGGTGCTCGCCGGAGGCGCCGCTGGCCCGCACGCCATTCAGGGCATCGGGGCAAACTTCGTGCCCGGGAACTTCGACCGCTCCCTCGTGGACGAGATCGTCCCCGTGAGCTCGGCCGACGCCCTCGCCACCTGGCGACGCCTCGAGCGCGAGCTGGGCCTTCTCGTGGGCATCTCCTCGGGCGCCGCCGTCTGCGCCGCCCTCGCGCTCGCCGCGCGCCCTGAGTATGCCGGAAAGACCGTCGTCGTCGTCCTCCCCGACACCGGCGAGCGCTACCTCTCCGTGGAGGCGTGATGTCTACCGAGAAGAACACCTGGTCAGAGGTCCGCGCCCTCATCCGCGAGGATGCCGAGGCGGCCTTCAAGCGCGATCCCTCCGCCGGCTCGGTCAGTGACGTCACGCGATTCTCGGTGGGATTTCGCATCGTGCGCGAGTATCGCCGACAGCACTGGCTCTACGAACACGGACACCGCACGCTCGCCCTGTGGCTCGCCAAGCGCTCGCGCATCAAGTACGGGGCTGATATCCACCCCGCGGCGAAGATAGGCCGGCGCTTCACCGTTGACCATGGGATCGGCGTTGTAGTGGGCGGCACCACGATCATCGGTGACGACTGCCTCATGTACCAGAACGCCACCCTCGGCATGACCGGCAAGCACGGCGGGAAGCGCCACCCCACACTCGGCAACGGTGTGCTCGTGGGTGCGGGCTCCATCCTGCTCGGCGCCATCACCGTGGGCGACGGGGCCTACATCGGCGCCGGATCGGTCGTGGTGGACAACGTACCCGCCAACACCACCGTCGTGGGCAACCCTGCCCGCGTGGTGCGCACGCACGCGTGCCCGCTCGTGAGCGACATGATCCGCGTCACCGACGACTTCGGCAAGACCTGGGTCATGGAGGCATAGGTCCGGCGCTGACCGGGCGAGCTACAGCACCTGCTCCAAGCAGGTCTTGAGCGGGGTCATGCCCATGGCATCGTAGAACGCGCGTGCGCCGGGGTTGCACTCCCAGACGTTGAGCGTCACGTTGTGGCAGCCCTTCTCGCGAGCAAAGTCAATGACATGCTGGTAGAGGGCGGTGCCCACGTGCTCGCCACGGCTCTTCTCGTCAACGCAGATGTCATCGATGTAGAGGCTCAGGATGGGCTGCCAGCTGTTTGACTGACGGTAGTCCTGCAGCTCGCAGAAGGCATGGCCGAGCACGGCCCCGTCATCGCCCACCGCCACGAAGACGGGATGGGCGTCGTCCTCGAACATGGCGAGAAGTTCGGCGTCGGTGTACTTGCGCGTCCCGGCGCGGAAGATGTCGGGGCGCCCAGCCGCATGAACCGACAGCACCTGGTTCAGGAGCTCGTGAACACCCGCCAGGTCCTTCTCGCACACTCGTCTAACCAGCATCCTCGTCATGCCCCCTCTCGCAGACGAAGGCCGTGAACTCCTCGGTCTCCGCCCGCGTGTCAAATCGACCCATGTACTGATAGTTGCCCATGTCGTCAGAGAGCGCATCGGGAACGCGCCCGTGGGCCACGATCGCCGTGCCAAAGCGCTCGAGCACCTCATCGTGCGTGTGCGCGTAGCGGTGGGCGTCTCGCCTGCTCGCGTAGACGCAGAAGGCGTCGACGCCGCCCTGCTTGCAGCGACACTCGTCGAAGCAGATCACGTCCGCCCAGATCTGGTAGACGTTGAGCGCGTGGGCGTAGTTCATCATCTCGGGCGTGGTCCCGCCGGGCGGGCGGACGTTCACCTCGAGACAGACGTAGGCGCCCTTTGGGCCCAAACCGGGATGGTCCCGGTCGAGACGGAAGAACTCGATGTGAACGAAGCGGCTCGCGAGGCCAAAGGCCCGGGCAACGGCGCGACCGCTCCGGGAGAGCACCGGGTCCACGCCCGGACGCGAGAGATACGCAAGGTCCAGGCCCCCATGAACCACATCTGCCATCGAGGGCGGAAACTCCTCCTGGTTCTCGAAAACGGGCTCCCCGTGGCTGTCGAGGATCGCGTCCCAGGAGCAGATGTCGCCATGGACGAGCTGCTCGATCACGTACGGCACGTCATCGTGGTCGGCGAGAAGATCGCGGAGGTCGGCGTCGGAGGAGAGGACCCGCGTCCCGCACGCGCCCACGCCAAACTCGGGCTTGGCGAAGACCGGGTAGTGACCCATCTCGCCTATGTACCAGCGCGTCTCGTCAAAGGTCGTGAGGCGTGTCTGGCGGGCGCTGGGAACGCCGGCCGCAGCGAGGAGCGGCTTCTGCGAGGCCTTGCTCTGCCAGTGCCGCAACTGGGCTGGACGCGGGCCGCATGCGAGGTTGAAGTCCTCGCGCAGCCGCGCGTCCAGCTCGAGCCAGTGCTCGTTGTTAGATTCAATCCAGTCCGGCTTGCCAAAGCGAAACGAGAAGTACGCCACGCCCCGATAGACCTGGTCGTAGTCCTCCAGGTCGTGCACCCAGTAGTACTCGTCGAGCGAGGAGCTGACCTCGGGGGCAAGCTGCTCGAACGGCGTGTCGCCGATGCCGAGCACCCGCGCCCCGT
>CASFQX010000014.1 GCA_949296375.1 uncultured Olsenella sp. | reverse complement strand
GACCGCCTCGTCGCCGAGGGCATGTCCATCGAGCTCACCGACGCCGCGCGTGACCTTGTGGCCAAGCAGGGGGCCGACCCGGTCTACGGCGCGCGCCCGCTTCGCCGCGCCATCCAGACGCTCATCGAGGACCCGCTCTCCGAGGAGCTGCTCCAGGGCCTGTGGCATGCGGGGGAGATCATCCGCGTGGACGAGAAGGACGGCGCGCTCGTCTTCGAGCACACGACCGGCGAGATTCCCGCGCCGCGCCGCCGCGAGAGCATGGCCTCCCCGGACCTGGCGTCGCTGCCCGAGCCCTCCCGCGGGGCGGCGAGCTCCGGCGGCCTCCTCGCCTCCGGCGAGTAGCCTGTCAAAAGGGGACGGGGTCAGACCGGCAGGTGGGACCTGTCAAAAGTGAGAGCAAGACGGAACGCGGTTGTTTTTGACAGGTCACACCTGCCGGTCTGACCCCGTCCCCTTTTGACAGGCCCGCGTTATACTCGTACCTGACCGCCATCGACGAGAGGGGCGCCCGTGGAAGTCACCCAGCTCGACCCAGCCGCTGAGCGCGAGCAGCGCTTTGAGGACGCGATCAGGAAGACCGCGCCGGGCACCCCGCTGCGCACGGCGCTCGACATGATTCTTGCGGGTCACCTGGGCGCCCTCATCTGCGTGGGCGACACGGAGAACGTGCTCGCTGCCGGCGACGACGGCTTCAAGCTCGACGTCTCGTTCACGGCCAACCGCCTCTTCGAGCTCTGCAAGATGGACGGCGCCGTGGTCGTCGACCGAGACCTCACCAAGATCCTGCGCGCCAACTACCACCTCAACCCTGATCCGTCGCTGCCCACCTCCGAGACGGGCACGCGCCACCGCACGGCGGCGCGCATGAGCCTGCTCACCAGGGCAACGGTTATCTCCGTCTCTTCTCGGCGCTCGGTCGTCAACGTCTACGTGGACGGCAAGGGCTACGAGCTCAAGAGCGCGAGCGACCTGCTCGCCACCGTGAACCAGCTCACCGTCGCCATGCAGAACACGCGCAACCAGCTCGACCGAAGCCTGCTGCGCCTCACGAGCCTGGAGCTGGACAACTGCGTCACCCTTGGCGACATCACGAGCGTCTTCTATCTCTTTGAGGTTCTGCAGTCCGCGGGCTCAGAGCTCGACTCCTGCATCGTGCAGCTCGGCCGCGAGGGCAAGATCGCGCAGATGCAGCGCGAGGAGTACCTGGCGGGAACCGACGAGGCGTATACGCTGATGATCAGGGACTACGCCGCCGACTCCTCGGAGGAGACGGCCCGCGCCATCCGCAGGCGCCTGCACGACACCGTGAACACGCAGCTGCGCTCCGCCAAGTTCGTGGCCAAGCTGCTGGGATACACGGACGATCGCGGCGAGGACTCCATCATGACGCCGCTCGGCCTGCGCACGCTCTCCCGCGTGCCGGTGGTTCGCGACGGCATGGCCGACAAGATCGTCGACGAGTACGGCTCGCTGCAGGAGGTGCTGGAGGCCGTGGACGACGACCCGTCGCGCCTCGGCGAGATCGGCGTCAAGAACCCGGGCGTGCTCGCCAACAGCCTGCACCGCATGTGGGACAAGGGCGAGTGATGGGCGTCGTCGGCCCGTCGCGCGGGGCAAGGCCGTGCGCCTGCGCCTGCGCCGAGCGCGAGGATGACGCTACCGTCGCAGCCGACACCTGCGCGATCATAGTTGCCGGGGGCTCCGGCGAGCGCTTTGGCGACCCGCGCGGCAAGCAGTTCGTAGACCTCGCGGGACTCCCGCTCATGAGCTGGTCGATCATGGCGTTTGACCGTGCCCCGTCTGTGGCCCGCATCGTGATCGTGTGCGCGCCGGACCGAGCGGCGCAGGTCGAGAAAGACGTGCTCTCGCGGCTCTCGCTCGCCAAGCCCGTGGCGCTTGCGCCGTCGGGCGAGACGCGCCAGGAGTCGGTGCGCCACGGCCTTGATGCCGCCCCGCGCGACCTGCCGCTCGTTGCGGTGCACGACGCCGCGCGCCCGCTCATCGAGGTCGAGCAGATCGAGGCGTGCGTTGCGGCGGTTCGCTCGGACGAGACGCTGGCCGGCGCCATTCTCGCCACGCGCTCCGTGGACACGCTCAAGCTCGTCGAGGGGACCACGATCGTGGCCACCCCCGACCGCTCGTTCTACTGGGCAGCTCAGACGCCGCAGGTCTTCCGGCGCCGCGTCCTTCTCGCCGCCCACAAGGCCGCGGCACGCGAGGACTACCAGGGGACCGACGATGCGTCGCTCGTTGAGCGGATGGGCGGCAAGGTCCGCGTGGTGGAGTCCACGCGCGACAACATCAAGGTCACGCTGCCCGAGGACCTCGCCCTTGCCGAGGCCACCCTCGAGCGGCGACTGCTTGCCTGACTGGTCGCCACCTCAACCTGCTACTCGCTCGCCAAAAAGGAAGGGCTCGGACATGCTGAGAATCGGACACGGGTTTGACGTGCACGCCTTTGCCGAGGGGCGCAAGCTGATACTGGGCGGCGTGGACGTGCCCAGCGAGCGCGGTCTTGCCGGGCACTCGGACGCGGACGTAGTGGCGCACGCCCTGATGGACGCTGTGCTCGGCGCTCTGCGCGAGGGCGACATCGGCAAGCTCTTCCCGGACAACGATCCGGCCTACGAGGGCGCGGACTCACTCGTGCTCATGCGCCGCGTTGCCGACCTCGCCCGCGAGCGCGGCTGGCGCGTTGTGGACGCGGACTGTACCATCGCGGCGCAGGCCCCCAAGCTCGCGCCCTACCGCGAACAGATGCGCGCCAACATGGCCGCCGCGCTCGGCGTGCCCGTGGATGCCGTGGGCGTCAAGGCCTCCACGACGGAGCGCCTCGGCTTCGTGGGCCGCGAGGAGGGCATCGCCGCCTGGGCCGTCGCGCTGCTCGAGCGCATCGAGTAATACCCTAAGTTCAGAGTCTGCGGCGACTCATATAATAGACATAATAACTCAAATTACTTAGATGTCGGCAAAAAATTCTGCATACGAGATGCCGAAGCCGGAAATGATGCGAGTGAGAGTATCTATGCCGAAGTTGCGGTTACCCTTTTCGATATCGGCAAGATAAGTGCGGTTTACTCCTGCCATCGACGCGAAGCGCTCCTGCGTGATGTTCTGCTCGTGCCGAAGCTGCTTAATTCGCTCAGCAATCTTGTTTCTGATTTCCGACTTCTCCATATGTGAAGACTAGAAATAGGTATAAAGTATACTGATGACTATCAGAAACAATGGGGGAGAGAATGATTCTGATCATTCCTGCGTCAGCAATTGTGGTCTTTGTCTTGCTGATAGTGTGTGCGGCAAGCGGAGCGGCTTACGTTCTGTCAGATATCCTCAGAGTACTGGTGTCAGGCTGGCCAGTGGTGCTTGTTGTTCTCGTGGCCATATCGGCGATTATGAATATCTGGGCCGTTTATGAGATGGTGTCCGACGAGTCAGATGATGAAGATACGAGTACGCCATGGGAGATAATTCAAATGACTGCGTGGGCCGCCATCAATACGACGGCGGACACCCTTGTTGCATTAGGCTTCCTTACGGTTGCTCTGACTGAGATGCAGATGATGATTAACTCTTCAGAGAGCAATCTAATCGGGTATGCGATTCTGTTGATTGCAATCGGGTGGGTGGAGGTTCTCATAGTGTTCCTCCTGGCCTGCGGAGCCGCTTTGGCCTTGTTAACGTTCCTTATCGAGTATCCCATGATTAAACTTATAGCTGCAGTAATATACCTATTGATATGTATTTCATGGGCGTCTGGTGCGTACCCGAACGCGTTTGCTGACGTGTTCCAGTCAACTCCAATTGGCGCAATAGAGCTTATGATCAGCGGTGCATCAGCTCAACTCACCGGATGGCGTAATTTAGGGGCTTATTGAACAAGACGATACGGGTATTGTTGGCTTCTTGGGTTGGGCCGATTGGGTCGGAGCAACAATATAGTTATCGTGCGGCAGCAAAGCATTGCCGCGAGGAGGGCATCGCCGCCTGGGCCGTCGCGCTGCTCGAGCGCGCTGAGGAGTAGCCCACGCGACCCTGCGCGTCCACACCCTCTGTCGGCGCCTTTGAGTGAGAGCGACAGCGCCCTCGTTCCGAGCCGACCTCCCGACGTCTAGAATGGCGATGATGGCACTGCCGGAGAGAGGGGAGCCTTGTGATGTTCTGTCAAAACTGCGGTGCTCAGCTTCCGGACGACGCGAGGTTCTGTCACGAGTGCGGCGCACCCACCGCCCTCGTTTCCGCCGAGCTGACCTGGGAGCCGCCCCAGCGGCCTGCGCCCGTCTCCGTGCCCGTTGCGGACCCTCCCGTTGGCGTCTACGTTCAGGCGGATCCCGAGGGAGATGCGATCTTCGCGCTCGCGCCAAACGTCATGACCACGCTGGGCTCCGCCCGCGGCAAGCGTTCCAATATCGTGCTTGCCCCACGCATGGACGTCCACCGGGCAGCGGCCACCTTTGAGGCGGTTCTCGAGGGCCGAGGCTTCCACAGGACCGACTATCGTGGCGAGTCCATCTGGAAGAAGGGCATCGGCATGATGACCGCCATGCAGTACGTCCGTCTGCGCGTGCGCGGCAACCTACTCGGGGTTTCGGCGTGGGTCATGATTGGTGTGGGCAGCGCGGACTTCTGCGAGATGCCGCTTACGGGCGTTGTGGCGGTCATCCCTAAGAAGTCGCTCGAGGATTCGCTGAACGCCGCGCGTGCCGCCATCGGCTGCTAGGACGCTTACCACTACGGCGCTATACTGGTCCAACGCAAGACAACCAACCACAAGGAGCACGCATGCTCGTCTACAACAGCCAGACGCACAAGAAGGAGGAGCTCGAGCCCATCGAGCCCGGCAAGATCAGGATGTACGTCTGCGGCCCCACCGTCTACGACCAGATCCACATCGGCAACGCGCGCACGTTCCTCGCGTTCGACGTGATACGTCGCTACCTCATGTACAAGGGCTACCAGGTCACCTTTGCCCAGAACCTCACCGACGTGGACGACAAGATCATCAACCGCGCCAACGAGACCGGTCGCACGGCTGCCGAGGTCGCCGAGGAGTGCTCCGCTGCCTTCATCGAGCAGATGCACCGCTTTGGCGTGCTGGACCCCGACATTCGCCCGCGCGCCACGCACGAGATCGAGGCCATGCAGGAGATGATTTCCCTGCTCATCGAGCGCGGTGTGGCCTACCCCGTGCCCTCCGGCGACGTCTACTTCTCCGTTCGCGCCGACCACAACTACGGTATCCTCTCCGGGCGCAGCCTGGACCAGATGCGCGCCGGCGAGCGCGTGGAGGTCAACGACGAGAAGCGCGACCCCTTCGACTTTGCCCTCTGGAAGGCCGCCAAGCCCGGCGAGCCCAGCTGGCCCTCCCCGTGGGGCGACGGCCGTCCCGGCTGGCACACCGAGTGCTGCGCGATGATCCACCGCTACCTGGGCACCCCGATCGACATCCACGGCGGCGGCGCCGACCTCATCTTCCCGCACCACGAGAACGAGACCGCCCAGGCCATGTGCGCCTGGGACTCCGCGCTCGCCAACACCTGGATGCACACCGGCATGCTGCGCGTTGACGGCGAGAAGATGTCCAAGAGCCTGGGCAACTTCTACACGCTCAAGGAGGTGCTCGACAAGTACCCGGCCGATGCCGTGCGCCTGCTCATGCTGCAGACCCACTACCGCGCGCCGCTCGACTTCTCCTTCGAGCGCCTCGAGGGCGTGGCAGGTACGCTGGAGCGCCTTCAGACCTGCGTGCGAAACCTCCGCTGGGCCGCCGAGCGCTCTCCGCAGGACGGCGAGCTCAACGACGCCGACCGCACCCTCGGCGCGCAGATCGGCGACGCGCGCGAGGAGTTCTGCCGCCAGATGGACGACGACTTCAATACCGCCGGCGGCCTCGCCGCGATCTTCTCGCTCGTGACCGCGGCCAACACCTACCTGGCAAATGCCGCCGACGATACCTCCACGGCCGTCTGCCTGCGCGCCGCCGACATGCTCTCCGAGTTGGCTGACGTCATGGGCATCAACCTCTCGCGCTCCGCCGGCGACGACGACCTGCCCGCCGGTCTCGTGGACCTCGCGCGCGAGCAGGCGGGCTACGAGGGCGCGTCTGCCGCCGAGGCTTCCGAGGTCCTTCTCGCCGCGCGTCAGCAGGCTCGTGCCGAGAAGAACTGGGGCGTCGCCGACGCTATCCGTGACGGCATCACCGCGCTCGGCCTCGTGGTGGAGGATACCGCCGCCGGCGCCCGCGTGCACCGCAAGGAGTAGGCATTTTTCTCGTACAGTTTGTTCGCAAAAGTGCGCGCAAAAGTTTGCGCGTACTTTTTCAGTTGACGAGCTGTGTCTGCAGGGGTTGAGAAGGAGCACCATGGCAAAGAACCAATCGCGCACGCCGGGCCGCGACGTCCGGGGCGGCAAGGGCAAGGGTGGCAGGCCGCAGGCCGGGCGCGCCGGCGCCCCCGGAGCCTTCAGGGGCAAGGGCCAGCGCGGCGAGAAGAACCACGGCTCGCGACCGCTCCCGGGCGCCGCGCGCCGCGGCCCGCAGCAGCGTGAGCGGGGCGACCTCATCGAGGGGCGCCGCGCCGTCGAGGAGGCGCTCGGTTGCGGCATGCCGCTGCGTTCGGCGCTCGTGCAGGAGCGCTCCGGCGAGCGCGACCAGGCGCTCGAGAAGATTGCCGCGCGCCTGGAGGACGCCGGCGTTCCCGTGGAGCGCGTGCCGCGCTCCCGCTTGGACGCGCTCTCCAGCCACGGCGCGCACCAGGGCGTCGTGGTGCGCACGCGTCCCTTTGAGTACGCCGAGCTCTCCGACGTGATTGCCGCGGCGGGCGAGGGCGACGCCCTTGTGGTTGTGCTCGACCACGTGACCGACCAGGGCAACTTTGGCGCCATCGTGCGCACGGCCGAGGTCGTGGGCGCGGCGGGCGTCGTGGTTGCCAAGGCGCGCGCCGCCTCCGTGGGCGTGGGCGCCTACAAGACCTCCGCCGGCGCCGTCATGCACCTGCCGATCGCGCAGGTTCCCAACCTGGCGCGCGCGATCGACGAGCTCAAGGACGCAGGTTTCTGGGCCTGCGCCGCGACCGAGCATGCCGAGCAGGACGTCTGGCACGCCCCCATGGGCGGGCGCCTTGCCCTGGTCATGGGTTCCGAGGGCGAGGGCATCTCTCGCCTGGTTGCCGAGAAGTGCGACTTCTCGTGCCGCCTACCCCAGCGCGGGCGCGTGGAGTCCCTCAACGTGGCGCAGGCCACGACCGTGCTCTGCTACGAGTGGCTGCGTCGCGTGGAGAGTGGCGGCGAGGCCGATGCCTAGCTCGGGTGCCCCGCGCGAGCTGCTCGTGGTGGACGGCTACAACGTCATCTACAAGTCCGAGCGCTACCTCTCCCGCATGGACGAGACCGCGGACGGCGATCCATTCGAGCAGGCGCGCGACCTTCTCGTTGCCGATGTGGCCGCCTATGCGAAGGGGCGCTTTGACCCGGTAATCGTCTTCGACGCGGCGGGAAACGTCTCGCCGGAGCGACCGGAGCTCAGGCCCGCCGGAGTGCGCGTGGTCTTCTCGGCGGCGGAGGAGAGCGCGGATACGGTGATTGAGCGGCTGGTGACGGAGGCGCGTCTTGCGCCGCAGGCCGTGACGGTGGTGACCTCGGACCGAACGATCCGCGCCACCGTGGGCGGCATTCCGGTGACGCGCGTCTCGAGCGACGTGCTCGTGGCGGACGTGGGGGCGCTGGCCGTGGAGTACGAGCGCGCCAACGCCGAGCGCCAGACCCAGCACATGCGCCTCGAGGACCGCATCGACCCGGCGGCGCGCGAGAAGCTCTGGCGCCTCCTCCGCGGCTGACCCTTCAAAAGGGGACAGGTACGGCAGGCCAGTTAAAACCTGCCAAAAGTGCGCCCATCTGTTGGCAGGGTTTAAATGGCCTGCCGTACCAGTACCCGTTTGAAGGGGCAGCCGCCGAGGAGGCGCCAGAGCTTCGCGCGCG
>CASFQX010000013.1 GCA_949296375.1 uncultured Olsenella sp. | reverse complement strand
TGGTAGAGCAGGGGACTCTTAATCCCAAGGTCCAGGGTTCGAACCCCTGACGATCCACCATATTTGGATCGTTAGCTCAGCTGGTAGAGCAGGGGACTCTTAATCCCAAGGTCCAGGGTTCGAACCCCTGACGATCCACCAAGACTTCTCCGGCCGGGCGCTATGACGCCCGGTTTTTCTTTTGCGATGTTCACCCGGCATCGCGTGAATGGGGCGCCTGCCCCTTTTCTCACACGGCATGTGATGCCCTGCTTCTGAAAATCGAGAATGGGAGGATCCATGGCACGACGAGCTCAGGGACTGGCAGGGGGGCGCGGTCCGATTGCCGCGCTCGCGGCGCTTCTCGTTGCGCTGGCCACGGCATTCGGGACTGGCGCGCTTTCCCTGCCGCAACTCGGCGGAAGCAGCAGCGTCGAGCGTCCCTCCGAGCGACAGGTCTCCTACACGGAGTGGGACGCCGACGAATATCCCGAGTACTACCGCGTGGTTGGGCCAGCGGTCGTGGACGTTGAGCTCGAGCCTGGAGAACTTCGCTACGAGGGCCTCGACGAGCTTGGGCGCACGGGTCGAGCGGTTGCGAACATCACGCCGGAGATGGCGGAGGAGGGCAGCGAGCGCGAGCGCGAGGAGATGAGCTGGATTCATCCCTCGGGGTGGGGTCACAACGAACAGGTCTACATCGAGATGCCCGACGGAGACACCTATCATGGCGCGCTCTTCAACCGCAGCCACCTGATCGCCAAGTCGCTTGGCGGCGAAGAGGTGCCCGAGAACTTGGTGACCGGTACGAGAACGCAAAACGTTGGTGACAACCGCGGGCAGGACGGCGGGATGGCCTACACCGAGGGGATCTCCCGCGAGTGGCTGAGGGACAACCCAGACGGGACGCTGTACTACTCCGCCACACCCGTCTACGAGGGAGACGAGCTCGTTCCCCGTAGCGTGATCGTTGACGTGAGGTCATCGGATGGCGAGATAGACCAGGAGGTCGAGGTCTTCAACGCTGCATTCGGTTTCGAGATAGACTATGCGACAGGGGAGTTTGTCGAGCTGTGACACGGGTCGTGGTCGCCCGTCGCAAGAGGGGAGAGGCATGTCCGAGGGCAGTGAGGCGATTCGCAGGGCGCTCGAGCCCGACTCGACGCTCTACGAGCGCGTCGTTAGCACCGATGTGGCGTGGGAGGGCAAGATCTTCTCCGTTGAGCATCAGCGCGTCGAGCTCTCCGACGGCAGCCTCGACTGGCGCGAGATAGTTCGCCACCATGGAGGGGCGGGCGTCGTTGCCGTGATCGATGGGCGCGTCTGTCTGGTCCGCCAGTACCGTGTTGCCCTCGGGCGCATGACGCTCGAGATCCCGGCCGGCAAGGTGGACCCGAGCGAGCCTCGCGACGTCTGCGCCGCACGCGAGCTCACCGAGGAGACGGGGCTTGTCGCCGAGCGGCTGGAGCTGCTCACCGAGTCATATGGGGCGCCCGGCTTTACCAACGAGCACACTTCGGTCTACTTTGCCCATGGCCTCACCCAGGGCGAGGCGGCCCTCGACGAGGGTGAGTTCCTTAACGTCGTATGGGTGCCGATCGATGATGCCCTCGATGCCATCAGGGCGGGCCTCCTTGACGACGCAAAGACGGTCTCCGGCATTCTCGCCGCCAAGTCGTTTGGTTTGCTCTAGAATTAAGCCTCGCGCTGGCGGTGACGCCGGCGAATGCGCCCTTAGCTCAGCTGGATAGAGCAGGGGACTTCTAATCCCAAGGTCGGGGGTTCGAATCCCTCAGGGCGCGCCATCGCAGTCTTTGGCCGGGCACCGGGAGGTGTCCGGCCTTTCTTGCCTTTGACGGGTGCGAGAGGCGCGTTGGCAAAATTCTTGTCGAATACGTTACGAGATGCGGCATACTTAGCTAGTGCGAGACTGCCCGAAGGAAGGAGCGCGCGTTGATTTACACAATGACGTTGAACCCGGCACTCGATTACGTCATGCACCCCCTCACCC
>CASFQX010000012.1 GCA_949296375.1 uncultured Olsenella sp. | reverse complement strand
GGCCTCCTCGAGCACGCGCGCGGTGCCGCCGGTGGAGATCACCTCGACGCCGAACTCGTCCTCGAGCGCCTTGACGAAGGCGACGACGCCCGTCTTGTCCGTGACGGAGACGAGCGCTCGCTTGATGGGAGTGTCTGCCATGGCCCCTCCTTGGGTTTGATGACGACATGTTGTACCGTCATCACTACGATACCGCAGCCGGAGGACAACATGACGGAGACTGAAAACTTGACATTTCGTGCGTTTGCGCCGGATGACTTCGAGCGCGTCGCGGTGCTCCTGGGCCGCACGTGGCTCCCGGAGTTTGACGAGGCGGCACAGCGTGTGGCGAGCCAGATCGAGCTGGCGCACTACCTCGCGCAGACCACCTGGTCGCTACTCGCCGAGCGCGGGAACGAGGTTCTGGGCGCGGTCCTTCTCGCCGAGCGCGGAGCTGCTTCCGACGGTGCGGGCTGGGCGGAGCTCGAGGCCCGCCTGACGAGAGCCGCCGAGAAGGACGAGGCGCTCGCGGAGGCGGTGCGCACCGAGATGGACGGCGTGCGCGAGGAGGCGGAGCTCGAGCGCGACTACCTTGCGGGCGGCCCGCTCGGCGCGGACGCCGCGGTCAAGCTGCTCATTGTCTCGCCGGACGCGAAGGGGCTGGGCCTCGGCGGGAGGCTCTTCTCGGCGGCGCTTGAGCATCTGCGCGAGGCGGGTGCCGTGGGATACCACCTGCTCACCGATGACAGCTGCGACTTTGGCTTCTACGAGCACAAGGGCCTCACGCAGGCGATGCGCCGCCGCTCGCGCGCGTACTGGCCGGGCGTTGACCCCGAGAAGGACGAGTTCCACGTCTACGTGTACGAGCAGGAGCTCTAGTGCGCGGACGGTTTGCGCCAACACCATCCGGCCGGATGCATCTGGGCAACGCGTTTGCCGCGCTCGTGGCATGGCTCTCCGCGCGCGCCGCGGGCGGAGAGATGGTGCTGCGCGTCGAGGATCTGGACCCGCGCGCTGCCAACCGCGAGCGCGCGGAGGCGCTGATCGACGACCTCCGCTGGCTGGGGCTGGACTGGGACGAGGGCCCTTATTGGCAGAGCGAGCGCGGGGAGGCCTACGCGGACGCGCTCGCGCGGCTGGACGCAGCGGGGCTCACCTACCCCTGCTTCTGCACGCGCGCCGAGCTGCATGCTGCCAGCGCGCCACACGCCTCAGACGGCACGCCCGTCTACGCCGGGACGTGCCGAGGGCTCACGCCCGAAGAGGTCGCGCGCCGCTCCGCCGAGCGGCCCCCGGCAACGCGGCTCCGCGTGCCCGACGAGGCGGACCCCGCGGGCACGATCGAGTTTCTCGACCTGGCGTATGGCACGCACCGCGAGGTGCTGGCCCGCGAGTGCGGGGACTTTCTCGTAAGGCGAAGCGACGGCGTAGTGGCCTACCAGCTCGCCGTAGTGGTAGACGACGCTCTCATGGGCGTGACGCAGGTCGTGCGAGGCCGCGACCTTCTGGGTTCGTGTGCGCGGCAGATCTACCTGGCAGGGCTTCTCGGCTTTGACGCGCCCCAGTACGGGCACGTGCCGCTGCTCGTTGCCCCCGACGGACGCCGTCTTGCCAAGCGCGAGAAGGACCTTGACCTCGGCTCCTTGCGCGAGCGCGGCGTGAGCCCCGAGCGCGTGGTGGGTACCCTCGCCGCGGCCGCCGGCCTGGCAGATCCCGGCTGCGAGACCGCACCCGCCGAGCTCGTGGGCGCCTTCTCCTGGGACCGCCTGCGCCGCGAGGACATCGTCGTGGACGACGCTTTTCTCGCCGCGCTCACAAAACCTCGCACCTAGTCTATCTGTCGTCAAGTTTTGCGATAAGTGCTTCAAGTAGAGCCGCTGAAAGTCTTACTAGGTGCGAGGTTTTTGCGCCAACGGGTTTTGCGCACGCAAAGGTTGAGCGATGCTCGTTTGTGGGGTATCATGCTCTAGCACCTACTGGAGAGCTGACCGAGAGGCCGAAGGTGCTCGCCTGCTAAGCGAGTATAGGATGCAAATCCTATCTGGGGTTCGAATCCCCAGCTCTCCGCCAGATCGCTCGGGCTCGCCTCGCGTTGCGGGGCGAGCCTTTTTCATGCTCTCCGGCCCCTCCGAAACCCCTTTCAACACAACTCCAACATTTTTCTCGTTCGTGCTTGACGAGCCTATGGCGGCGTGGCAATATATCCAACTGCACGCGGCGTTACCTCAGCTGGATAGAGGACCTGACTACGAATCAGGGCGTCATAGGTTCGAATCCTATACGCCGCACCACGCAAGAACGAGGGGCTCCCCAGGGAGCCCCTCTTTTTGTCTATGAATCACGTCGCCTCAGAACGCCGGCCTAAACTGAACTCCGCTCTTGTCGCCAAGCCCCACAAAGGAATAGGAGATACTCGCGGCGTCGCACAGGTCCATCAGGTCGATGAGGGCAAACTCCTCGTTGCACAGATACTCCTCGAGGCACGTGCGACCAATCTGCTCGAGAAGGGCGGCTAGCTTCCCCTGCTCCTCCTCAGAGAACGTCACGCGCAGCCCATGGACCTCGTCCCCGTAGGCGATAAGAACGGACGGGCCTGTGACGTCCTCTCGCACCTCGAGCGAGCCATCCGGCCTATCCACCACACCCACCGCGCGAACGTCTCCCGCGCGCTCGAAGCGCGCAACCTCACGCTGCCGCATACCCACTCCTCTCCCTAGGCTCCCGTGGTACGAGAATAACAAACATGTGTTCGCAGAACAAGTGTTCTTTTCTGCTTTGAGGGTGTGCGACACTTAACAAACGCCGCGATTGGAGGGCGCCTCACCTGATGCGCTTAACGAAGGGCGCGGTTGGAGGGCGGCCGGCACGGGACGCTTAACAATCGCCACCATCAGAGGGCCTTCTGCCCACAGCGCTTATAGATCGCCGCGATTGGAGGGTCCTTCTCGGCAAAACCGACGTCCGAGCCTCCAACGGCCCGAATCATTAAGCGTCTTTGGAGAAAAGCACTCCAATCGCGGAGTTTTTTAAGCGCACCGTGCTCCAGCCCTCCGATGGGGGCAAACGCCAAGCGCGCCGGGCCCGCGCACGAAAATGCGGCCCCGGCCGAAACCGGGGCCGCACGCAGAGCGTTCTTCTCGCCAGATCCTAGGCCTCCGGGCGAATAACCTCCACGCCTCCCATGTAGGGGCGCAGCGCCTCCGGCACGGTCACGCTGCCGTCTGCGTTCTGGTAGTTCTCCAGAATCGCCGCCATCGTGCGGCCCACCGCCAGGCCGGAGCCGTTGAGCGTGTGCACGAGGCGGGTACCCTTGAACTCCGCCGGGTCCTTGTAGCGGATGTTGGCGCGACGTGCCTGGAAGTCCCAGCAGTTGGAGCAGGAGGAGATCTCCTTGTAGGCGTTGTAGCTCGGCAGCCACACCTCGATGTCGTAGCACTTGGTGGCCGAGAAGCCAATGTCGCCGGTGCAGAGCGTGACCACATGGTAGGGCAGGCCCAGCGCCTGGAGCACGGCCTCGGCCTCGGCAACCATGCTCTCGAGCTGGTTCATCGAGTCCTCGGGCTTGGCAAACTTGACCATCTCCACCTTGTCGAACTGGTGGACGCGGATGATTCCGCGCGTGTCGCGCCCGGCGGAGCCCGCCTCCTCGCGGAAGCACGGCGTGAACGCCGTGTACCACAGCGGCAGCTGGCTCGCGTCAAGGATCTCGTCGCGGTGCAGGTTGGTGAGCATGACCTCGGCCGTGGGGATGAGGTACATGTCGGGGTTCACGTGGTAGAGATCGTCCTCGAACTTGGGCAGCTGGCCCGTGCCAAAGAGGGTCTCGCGGTTGGTGATGACGGGCAGCCACCACTCCTTGAAGCCGGCCTTGACGTGCATGTCGATCATGAAGCTGATGAGGGCGCGCTCCATGCGAGCGCCCAGGCCACCAAGCACGTAGAAGCGCGTGCCGGCGATCTTGACGCCGCGGTCAAAGTCGATTGTGCCCGTGGCGGGACCAAGGTCCCAGTGCGCCTTGGGCTCAAAGCCGTCAGCGGAGAAGTCGCGCGGGGTGCCCCAGCGGCGCACCTCGGGATTGTCCGAGTCGTCCTTGCCGTAGGGCACGGACTCGTGCGGGATGTTGGGGATGGCGGCAACCAGGTCAAAGAGGGCCTGCTCCACCTCGGCGCGCTTGTCGTCGAGCTCGGCGATGCGCTCCTTGTTGGCGGCGACCTTGGCCTTTGCGGCCTCGGCCTCGTCCTTCTTGCCCTCGCGCATGAGCTGCCCGATCTCCTTGGAGACGGCGTTGCGCTCGGCCTGGAGCGTCTCGACCTCCACGATCACGGAGCGGCGTGCCTCGTCCAGCTCAAAGAACTTCTCACGGTCCCAATGGGCGTTCTGGCGGGACTCGCACGCCTTGTCGACGGCGTCGGGGTTCTCGCGGACGAACTTGATGTCGAGCATGCTGGCTCCTAGCGTTGTATGCGTGCACTTTGCCGGCGCTTCCGCCGCGGCCCTCCAAGTATATACTTGTGCGCGTGAAACTACGCGCTAGGGAGGCAACATGCAGGCGGTATCGGACTTCTTCACGTGGCTTTTCAGCGACAAGGTCGGCGTTCTCTGCCTCATCGCCGGCGGAATCGTCATCTGCCTGCTCATCGCCATCCTCATGGAGCGCAAGACCAAGAAGCGCTACTTCAACCACGAGAAGACCGAGAGCGACTGGGACCTCTTCGGCGGCGGTGACGACGAGGACGACGAGTAGCGCAGAGAGGCGCACCCGAGAAGAGCCGCCCGCAAGCGACCGCAACGACGAGAACGCACATGAAAAAAAGCCCCGGCGCTGCCGCCGGGGCCCTATCAGTTATGGTGCGGGCGAAAGGACTTGAACCTTCATGGAGTTGCCCCCATACGGACCTGAACCGTACGCGTCTGCCAATTCCGCCACGCCCGCGTGCTGGGATATCGTAACGCATCGGCCGCTCGCTGCCAAGTGTTTTCTCGGATACGCCCCTAAGGGGTAGAATGGACCCACACGGCCAAACGCAGCTTAATCAACGAGGAGGTGCCGTGAGCGAGAATCCCACCAAGGTTCGGGCGGCAACGCCCATACAGCTTCCCCAGGCATCTCACGACGAGATTCTCCTGCGGCGCTACCGCGTGCTCGAGCGTCGCGGGCGCGGCGGCTTTGGGACGGTCTGCGCCTGCTGGGACACGCGGCTCCAGCGCCGGGTTGCGATAAAGCGGCTCCCCCTCGCCGAATGGGGGACCACGGCGGAGGAGGCCCTCGCCGAGGCGCGTACCGCCTGTATGCTCAGCCACCCCAACATCGTGACGGTCTACGACTTTGAGACCGATGACACCTTTGCCTATCTGGTAATGGAATACGTTGACGGCCTCAACCTTGCGGAGCTTCTCGCCCGCGTTGAGGGCGGCCGCCTCACGCCCGAGGAGTGCGCCCAGGTGCTCTGCAGCGTTGCTGACGCGCTCGGGTTTGCGCACGAGAACCGCGTCCTGCACCTGGACATCAAGCCCACGAACATCATGGTGGACCGCAAGGGCACCGTTAAGCTCGCCGATTTTGGCATGTCAACGCTCGCCTCGGCCGCAGGCTACGGCGGGGCGCGCGGCGGAACCGTGGGCTACATGCCGCCCGAGCAGATCCGGGGCGAGATGGTGGACGAGCGGACGGACGTCTTTGCCCTCGCGGCCGTTGTCTGGCAGGCGCTCACGGGCGCAAACCCCTTCCTGGCGAGAAGCGCCGAGGACTCGCAGAAGCGAATCGAGCGCGGGCCGGGCCGTCTGCAGAGGGACTGCCCCGGCCTGGACCCAGCCGTGGAGCAGGCGCTCCTCGCGGCACTCGCTCCGTCTCCCGCCCTGCGCACGGCAGACGTCACGGAGCTCTCAGACGAGATCGTGCCGTGGCTCGGCTCACCCCAGGAGGGCGCGTCCTCGCTTCAAGACCTCGTCTCTCAGGCAGAGGATGACGAGGGTGACTCCGTGGACATACGACGCCCGGAAGACGGCCGCGTGCGGCGGCGCCTCCCCGAGGGCGTCCTCGCTCGGGCGGCCACGGCGCTCGTGTGCTTCTCGGCCCTCAGGCTCCTCGCGCCCTTCGCCCTCCCCGAAGAGGCGTCGGCGGCAACCGTTGGAATACCCCTCCTGTGTGCTTTTGCCTCGGCCGTCTGGCCACCGCTGGCCTCTCTTCTCGTGGGGGGCTCGCTCGTTGCCGCCCTCGCCCTCCGGGCACCTGACGGAAGCGCGGCCATGGCCGTGGCGGCGGGCGCACTGGCGGTCGTGCTCGTGATCTGGTGGGCCCTCGCAGGGAGAAAGGACCGCCTCACCTCGGTCTGCCTGCTGCTGCCCTCCTGTCTCCCCAGCCCGGCCTCCGCCTGCGCCCCGTCTGCGTACGCGCTCGACCCGCTGCCCGCCGCCGCCACCACAGCGGTCGGCTATCTGATGGGAACCCTGTACCGCGGCGCCGTGGCAGGGGCATTCTCGCCGGGCGCGATGGTCTCCGCGCTGGTCGCGGAGGCGGCCGACCCCTCGTTCTGGCTTCTGCTCATTGGCTCCGCACTCAGCTCCGCACTCGCATCCTCCGTTGCCCTGCGGGGCTCGGTCGCGGCCGGCCTCGGGGGGCAGGCACTGGGGTTCGCGGGCGTCTTCGCCTCCTGCGTTTTGGCTGCTAGCGTGAAGAATAGCGGGATATGGGGCGTGCTCGATTGGTCGACAGTCGTGCTTGCGCTACTCTTAGGGGTGCTTATGTGCATCGCAACTGTCCTGAGGGGTCCCCTCTACGAGGACCAAGAGGGAGAGGATCTAGATGAGTTTTCTGAGTGACTTTGAGGCGCGCATCGGCTCCGTGTTTGGGGCGGCGCCGCAGGGCTACACCGAGCCGTTCTCGTTCAAGAAGCTCGCCAAGCGGGCGGCAAAGGAGATGGAGAACGAGACCTACGAGATTGACGGCGTGGACACCGCGCCGGCGCTCTACACCATCCTCGTCTCCGCTGCCGACGACTCTCTCATGAGGCCGCTCTACGAGCAGATCACCTACGAGACCTCTACGTTTGTCACCGCCCAGGCGCAGAAGAAGGGCTATGCCTTCGTGGGCAACCCCCTCGTGCGCTTCATGGTCGACCCCGGCCTCAAGTCCGGCAAGTTTGCCGTCTTCGCCGAGAACGTAGACGCCGGTACCCTCAGCCGTCTCCGCCAGGAGGAGCGCGAGTTTCTCGCCAGCAACTCGAGCGCCGGCGGCGCCGCCGCCCAGGTCCACCCGCGTGGGGCGAGCAAGCCCACGCCCAGGACCCCCGCGCCCTCCAAGCTCTCGAGGGAGGACTCCGGGCTCGACGTCATGCCGCCCGACATCCTTGACTCCAGCGAGCCGGCCATCCCCCTCGCCAGCTCCTCGGCGTCGACCCCCATGCCCACGCCTCTCGCCGCCGCCGCGCCCGTCGTTGGTCCCGGCGAGGCTCCGGGCTCCGTCCCCGTGCCGCAGACGCAGGGGCGCAACGTTCCGCTCGTCGACCCTCGGCGCGGCGTGGGCACCTTCGGGACGCCCGGCGCGGCCGCTCCCGACGACCCCGATGCGCCGCGTCCCGCCAGCTGCCTGCTCATAGACCGGCAGAGCGGCCGCACCTACACCGCCACGGCCCCCTCGACCGTCATCGGCCGAGAGAGCTCCCAGGCGGGGATCGTTCTTCGCGACCCCAACATCTCCCGCCGTCACGCCGAGCTCAGCTTCGACGGACGCAACTGGTGCATCACGGACCTCGGCTCCACCAACGGCACGCTCGTGAACGACGTTGACGTTAGGGCCTGCAACCTTCGTGACGGCGACCTCATCACCCTCGGCCTCCTCAACCTAGAGTTCCGGGAGAACCCGCGATGATTGACCTCGTGCTGTTTGCGGGACGAGTCCTTCTCGTCATCGTCCTCTACGTCTTCCTGTTTGCCGTCATGCGCACGGGCGTTGGCCTGGTACGCGGGCAGCGTCGTGACGCCGCGATCTGGGCGATCGACGTCGAGAAGGGCACGCGCTCGCTCCGCGGGCTCCACGTGGACATCCTCGGCCCCGTTGTCATCGGCAGGTCGCCGTCTTCTGACATCGTCATCGACGAGCCCTACGTCTCGTCCACGCACGCGCGCCTTGCGCTCCAGGGTCCCGCACTCGTGCTCGAGGACCTTGGCTCCACCAACGGCACGCTCGTGAACGGCCACATCATCGAACAGCCCGTCACGCTTCGCGAGGGAGACGAGGTGCAGGTGGGCGACACCATCATGCGAGTGAGCCGCGGATGACGACCCCCGAGCCCCAGACGACCCAGGCCGCCGAGCCGACCAACGCCCCTGGACGCGCAGAGATGCCCGTCGAGGGGCGCGCCGGTGCAGACGCGGTCTCTGGCGCCAACGAGTTCATCTCCTGGGGCGCGCGCAGCGACGTCGGTCTCGTCCGAGGCCACAACGAGGACTCCTTCCTTCTCCAAGCGCCCCTCTTCGTGGTCTCAGACGGCATGGGCGGACACGCTGCCGGAGAGGTCGCGAGCTCAATCGCCGTGGAGACCATCGGGCAGCAGGCGCCGGGGACTGCAGACGACGTCCTTCTCGGCGCCGCCGTGGAATCTGCCAACACCAGCGTCATCTCCGCGACTGAGCAGGGTATCGGCAAGCCCGGCATGGGCTGCACTGCAACCGCCGTCATCATCGACAAGAACCACATGGCCGTGGCGCACGTGGGGGACTCCCGTGCCTACGTCCTGCGCCAGGGGACCCTCGTGCGCGTGACCCACGACCACTCCTACGTCGAGGAGCTCGTTGACTCCGGCCAGATCACGGCCGACGAGGCGCGCACGCACCCCTCGCGCTCCATCATCACACGCGCCCTGGGCTCCGACCCAGACATGTACGCCGACCACTTCTCGCTCGAGGTGGGAGACGGCGACCGCATCATCCTGTGCTCCGACGGCCTATCCGGCATGATCGGGGACGGTCAGATCGAGTCTCTCGCGGTCTCGAGCGCAACGCCCCAGCAAGCGGCCGACAACCTCGTCGCCGCGGCGCTCACGGCCGGCGGCGCGGACAACATCACCGTGGTCGTGATCGACGTGCTCGACGACGGCGTCGCCGAGGCCGCACGCAAGAAGCTCCTGCGCCGCGCGGGTAGCATCTCGGCCATCATCCTCGGGGTGCTTGCCGCCGTGGTCCTTATCGCGATGGCGTTTGTGCGCAGCGAGTGGTACCTCGGGGCCAACGGCTCGACCGTTGGGCTCTACCGGGGCATCAACGGAAACTTCCTCGGCGTCTCGATGAGCGAGCTCGTGGGAACGAGCGCCGTCGAGCTGTCCGACCTACCCGTTGCCGTTCAGGACCAGCTCGAGAACGGAATCCGCGTGGACAGCGAGGAGGCGGGTCGCGCGGTGATCGACTCCTACCACGAACAGATCAACGCCGAGAAGGACCGCGCGGCAGAGATCGCAGAGACGGCCCGCTCGGAGACGGACGGCGCCGACGGAGGGGCCACTCAGGAGACGACGACCACAGACGGAGGTGAGCAGCAGTGAGACGGAAGAACTACGTGGGTGCCCAGAGCCGCGCCCAGATGGAGGCGATGGCAGCGGCGATGCCCGCCCCCGGCCGCGAGGTCCGGCGTCGCGGACACGGACGCAGAAACACCGAGCTCTTCCTGCTCTGCCTCGCCGCGATTCCCGTCATACTCCTCTACGCGCTCTACGTGCTCGACTCAAACGCCCCCCTCAGCGTCTCAACGCTCGGCGTGCCCATCGGGCTGTTCGTGGCGTTTGCCGCGGCCCACGTTGCCATTCGCTTCTTGGCGCCGGGAGCGGACCCCGCCATACTTCCCATCGTGCTCACGCTCTCCGGCGTGGGTGTCACCTTCCTGACGAGGCTCTCTCCCGACGAGGCGGTGAGCCAGGTCGTCTGGCTCTTCCTATCCGTTGCGGCGATGGTCGGCGTCCTGGTGCTCGTCCGGGACCTCGACTCC
Source organism: uncultured Olsenella sp. (assembly GCA_949296375.1). GTDB lineage: Bacteria > Actinomycetota > Coriobacteriia > Coriobacteriales > Atopobiaceae > Thermophilibacter. Next base: position 14,132 of record CASFQX010000012.1, on the reverse strand, counting down.
CTCGCGGACTACAAATACACCCTTGGAATAGCTGGTGTTGTCCTGCTCATCCTCCCCATGATCTTGGGCACCGAGGTGAACGGCTCCAAGCTGTGGATCTTCATCGGCGGCTTCAGCTTCCAGCCCGGCGAGTTTGCCAAGATCTTGATCACGCTGTTCCTCGCCTTCTACCTCGCCACAAACCGCGAGGCACTCTCGGCGTCCATGCGCCAGGTGGGCCCCTTCAGGGTTCCGCGCATGAGGATGCTCCTGCCGTTGCTGGTCATGTGGGGCATCAGCCTGCTCGTCGTGGTCTTTGAGCGTGACCTGGGCAGCGCCCTGCTCTTCTTCGCCTTCTTCGTGATCATGATCTACGTGGCAACGGGCCGCGTGAGCTACGTCGCGGTGAGCCTTCTTCTGCTCGCTGCGGGTGGCGTGGCCTGTTACTTCCTCTTCGGGCACGTGCAGAACCGCGTGAACATATGGATCGACCCATGGTCCGCGGCCACGAGCGGCGGCTACCAGATCGTTCAGGGGCTCTACTCCCTCGCGGACGGCGGCCTCGTGGGAGCGGGCATCGGCAAGGGCATGCCCACCGTCATCCCGTTCGTGCAGAGCGACTTCATCTTTGCGGCGATCGGCGAGGAGATGGGTCTTCTCGGCGCATCCGCGATCCTCATCCTGTTCCTGCTCTTCTGCGTACGCGGCCTCGTGACCGCCGCGCGCGCCAAGTCCGACTGCTCCGCCTTTGCGGCAGTCGGCCTCACCTGCTCCATCTCGTTCCAGGCGTTCGTCATCGTCGGCGGCGTCACCAAGCTCCTCCCGCTCACGGGCGTCACGCTGCCCTTCATGAGCCAGGGCGGCACGTCTCTTCTCGCCAGCTTTGTGGTCGTGGCGCTCCTGCTGCGCGCCGGCGACGAGGGCACGGGGCGAGAGGCTCAGCTGAGCAGCGCCACCGAACGCAAGAGCGCTCGCCGAGACCCGGTCCTCAAGCTCGGCGGCCAGCCCCAGGGAAGCCACGCCTCGGAAGTCGTCCACGGCAGCCACGCGCGCGGGAGCTTTGGCCTTGTGACCGAGGAGTCCGGCGTGCTCGGCCGCGTTGCCCTTGGCAAGCGCCTGACCTCGCTGATCTCCGTCTTCGCGCTCCTGTTTGCCGCGCTGATCGCAAACCTCACCTACATCCAGCTGATCGATGCCGCCCGCATCCAGGGCCTCCCCTCGAACAACCACACGATCGCCAAGAGCGCCTACGTCCAGCGCGGGGCCATCATCACCTCTGACGGCGTGACCCTTGCGGAGAGCGCGCAGCAGGCGGACGGCACCTACGCCCGCAGCTACCCCCAGGGGACGCTCGCGCGCCACACGGTGGGCTACCTCTCAACCGAATACGGCTCCGACGGCATCGAGGCCTCGATGAACGAGACCCTCACCGGCCGCAAGGACTTCTCCAACTGGAGAAGCGCCCTGTACTCGCTCGCCGGGGTCTCCCAGGCGGGCTCCACCGTCCAGCTCACCATCAACTCCCAGATCCAGCGCGCCGCGGAGCGCGCTCTCGAGGGCCGTACGGGCGCCATCGTCGTTCTCGACCCCAGCACCGGCGCCGTGCTCGCAAAGGCCTCGAGTCCCACCTACACCGTCGAGGAGCTCGGGGAGATCATCACGAGCGGAACAAACGGCGAGCTCGTGGACCGCTCGACCGACTCGCTCTACCCACCGGGATCCACCTTCAAGGCGCTCACGCTCGCCGCGGCGCTTGACACGGGCTCCGCCTCGCTCGACGAGATCTTGGACGCGTCGGCGCAGATCGAGATCGGCGGCGGCGAGGTCACCAACATCGGCGACAGAGACTACGGGGAGATTTCTCTTCTCGAGGCCTTTGCCGTCTCCTCCAACACCGCCTTCGCCCAGGTTGGCGAGAACCTCGGCGCCAGCTCCCTCGTGAGCTATGCCAACGCCTTTGGATACGGGCAGAGCATCGGCCAGGACTTTGAGTGCCAGACCTCCCTCATGCCCGATCCCGCTGAGATGACGATCTGGGAGACGGCTTGGGCGGCCTGCGGACAGCCCGTGGGTCAGCACGAGAGCCCGGCGGGTCCCCAGACGACCGTCATGCAGAACGCGGTTCTCGCCCAGGCGATCGCCAACAACGGCATCGCCATGAACCCCTACGTAGTTGGCCACGTGCTCTCTCCCGAGGGTGCTGAGACCTATGCAACCTCGCCGCGCTCTCTCGGCCAGGCCATCTCCGGGGAGACCGCCGATCAGGTCAAGGAGGCGATGCTCGAGGTCGTGGAGAACGGCACCGGTTCCGCGGCGCGCGTCTACGGCACCCGCGTCGCCGGCAAGACCGGCACGGCCGAGACCGGAGGCGACAGCATAAACTCCCTCTTCATAGGGTTTGCGCCCTACGATGACCCAACGCTCGTGATCTCTGTGTGCGTCGAGGGCAACGGGAGCGACGTGGAGGGCCAGGCAGCTGAGATCGCGGGCCGAGTCCTTGCCGACAGCCTCAAGATCCAGGCATCGGGGGCGGCAAAATGATGACGACCATCACGCTGGGCAGCGGCTCGCCGCACGTGCCCGGCAGACGAGACATAGATTCGCGAAGGTGCTTCGCGCGGAGTGGGGAGTGAGTATGTCAGCAATGCTTCTCGGCGGACGCTATCAGGTTCTGGACAGGATTGGCACCGGTGGCATGGCCACGGTCTATCGCGGCCTCGACGAGGTTCTCGGCCGCACGGTGGCGATCAAGACCATGCTTCCGCAGTATGCCAACGATCCCTCCTTCGCAGCCCGCTTCAAGCAGGAGGCTCAGGCGGCGGCCGCGCTTCAGAGCCCCTACATCGTGAGCGTCTACGACTGGGGCAAGGACGCCGACACCTACTACATCGTCATGGAGTACCTGCGCGGCACCGACCTCAAGAGCGGCATCCGCAAGCACGGGGCGCTCGACTGCAAGAAGGTCGCGCAGATCGGCTCGCAGATCGCCCAGGCGCTCTCGGTGGCCCACAAGCACGACATCATCCACCGCGACATCAAGCCGCAGAACATCATGGTGCAGCCCGACGGCAACATCAAGGTGATGGACTTCGGTATCGCGCGCGCCAAGAACAGCCACCTCACGCAGGACAACTCCGTCCTGGGCACCGCCCACTACGTCTCGCCCGAGCAGACGCAGGGCAAGGAGCTCGGCCCCACGACGGACATCTACTCGCTCGGTATCGTCATGTACGAGGCGTCCACCGGGCAGGTTCCCTTCCAGGGAGACGACGCCATCACGGTCGCTCTCAAGCAGGTCAACGAGCAGCCCAAGCCGCCCAGCGAGATCAACTCCGCAGTTGACCCCCAGCTCGAAGCCATCATCCTCAAGTGCATGCAGAAGAACCCCGCGGACCGCTTCCAGACGGCCGACGAGCTCTACCGCACGCTGCGCGACTACCTTGCCGGCCGCATGCAGGCCGTGAGCGCCGCAGCGGCCGTTGCCCCCGTGCCCGTGACCGGCAAGCTCGACCGCGCGACGGCACCTCTCGGCTCTGGCACCGCGTCGCTCCCGCGCATCGAGCGCCCCAATAGGTATCGTGGCCAGAGCGCCACGCAGCAGGCCGCCGAGGAGGAGGCCGAGCGACAGCGCCGCCATCGCCGTCACGTGATTATCGGCGTGGTCGGCGCGGTGATTGCCATCGTCGCCGCCATCATCGGGTTTGTCGCGCTCGCGGGGTCTGGCACCGAGATGGGCACCGTCCCCAACCTCTCCGATCAGACGGTCGCCGAGGCCGAGAAGGCAATTCGCAACGCTGGCTTTGTTCCGGGAGAGCCCGAGTACACCTACAGCGAGCGTATCGAGAAGGACCACGTCTGCGAGCAGAGTCCTGCGGCGTATCGCGAAGTTGCCAAGGGGACGGTGATCAACTTCAAGGTCTCCAAGGGCCCGACTCCCGCCAAGGAGGTCGAGGTTCCCGACCTGACCAACAAGACGCAGGAGGAGGCGGACGAGCTCCTCGACGAGTACGGCCTCATCGGGCGCCGTGGAGACGATCAGGAGAGCGACAAGGTGGAGGCAGGCAAGGTCTGCGCCCAGGACACCGAGCCGGGCGCAGTGGCCAAGGCTGGCGACACCATCACGTACCACATCTCCTCCGGCAGCGGCACGGCCACCATTCCCGAGGTCAACAACTCGACCGAGGACGAGTACACCTCACTTCTTACCGACGCGGGCCTCGTTCCCAAGGTCGTGAGCATCAACTCCGCCGACGTCGCCGCGGGCTATGTGGTCTACACCGACCCAGAGGCCGGCACCGAGGTCGACAAGGGCTCCACGGTCACCGTCTACGTCTCCGAGGGCCCCGAGCTTCCCCAGGAGGTCAGCGTCCCGGGCGTCGTGGGCGAGTCCGTGGCCAACGCAAAGACGCGTCTCGAGAACGCGGGCTTCCACGTGATCGTGAGCGGCCCGTCAGACGGCATCGTCTCCTATCAGTCCGTCTCCGGCACCGCGCCCTACGGGGCGACCATCACGCTCACCTCCGAGGCGGTCCAAACCGACCCCGAGCCCTCGACCGACCCCGGCAACCAGGGTTCCGGCACCGGGGGGCAGGGGTCTGGCACCGGCTCCGAGACGGGGTCTGGGTCGGGCTCCGGAACCGGGTCCGGCACGGGCTCGGGCACCGGCTCGGGTTCCGAGACCGGTGCGATGTAGCGGAACGTCAGCGATAGACGCGGGGAATACCTGGGCGCTCGCCTCAACTGGGCGGGCGCCCGTTTTTCTCGCCTCGTTCCGCACATGCCCCGCCCCTCTGCGGAAAACTCTGACTTTTGCACGAGCGACTGGTGTTTCTCGACGCTGCTCTTATTGCGAGCAATGCGTCTAGCTGCACTTATGTACTTTCAAAGCTATCCCCGCCGCGAGCCACTCGTGCAAAAGTCAGAGTTTTCCGCAGAGGGGCGGGGGAACGCGGCCGTGACGAGCCAAGGCCGTACGAGATAAGAAAGCAGGCCAGCAGCCATATGGCCACTGACCTGCGTCTTTTCTGGTGCCCCCGGGCCGATTCGAACGGCCGACACCCGCTTTAGGAGAGCGGTGCTCTATCCCCTGAGCTACGAAGGCGTACGTGACATTCTAGCACCTAGGCCGCTCACAACAAAGCAGCCCACGCGCTAGCTCTTCTGGGACCCGCGCTCCTGCTCGAAGAGTTCCAGCAGGCGCTTGTCGCTCATGCTGTTGACGCGGGCACGGGCGGCCTTCCTGTGGGGACGACGCTTGGCGAAGTCATAGACCAGGGCGCTGACGATGAAGATGTAGGCCAGCACCAAGGTGACCACGCAGAGCACGCCCTGCCAGGAGGCAAGGTCGACGTTCTGACCAAAGACGTAGGTCTCCACGAGAGAGGCAACCGCAAAGAACGTGCCAGTGCCCACGATGATCCAGAAGGTCTTCTCGCAGGAGCGATACTCGGCGTTGTCGCGCAAGACGAGGTCGTAGGCGCGGGTACGCAGCGTGTTCTCGGAACGCTCGCGCTCGCGACGCTCACGCTTCTCCTGCTTGGTCTCGGGCGCCGCCTGGGTGCCCGGCTTGTAGGACGAGGAGACGGTGCGGACGGACGCCGCAGCCTCGCGAGCCGGACGCGCCTTGGACGCGGAGCTCTTGGAGAAGCCCTTCTTCTCGTCGCCCACGACAGAGGCGACCTCCTTCTTGGGACGACCGGCGGCATTGCCCTCCGCCTCGCGGCGGGCGCCCTCGATGGTGTCTCGCAGTGACATGTGACTCCTTAGGCGTTAAGCGCGAACGGGCTTGAACTCGGTGCCCGTGATGATCTGGAAGGCCTCCTGGTAACGCTTGGAGGTGCCCTCGATGACCTCGGCCGGGATGCGCGGCGGCTCACCAGTCATGTCCCAGTTGGCGCGCAGCCAGTCGCGGACGTACTGCTTGTCGTAGCTCGGCTGGACCTTGCCCTCCTCATAGGAGTCGGCGGGCCAGAAGCGGCTCGAGTCGGGCGTGAGGCACTCGTCGATCAGCGTGAGCTTACCGTCGATGAAGCCAAACTCGAACTTGGTGTCGGCGATGATGATGCCCTGCTCGGCGGCATAGTCGGCCGCTGCCTTGTAGATAGCGAGAGACGCGTCGCGCAGCTGCTCGGCCACCTCGGTGCCCACGATCTCGCAGCAGCGCTCGAAGGAGATGTTCTCATCGTGGTCGCCCAGCTCGGCCTTGGTGGACGGGGTGAAGATCGGCTCGGGGAGCTTGGAGGCCTCGGTCAGGCCGTCGGGCAGCTTGATGCCGCAGACGGTGCCGTCCTCGTCGTAGGTCTTCTTGCCGGAGCCGGTGAGGTAGCCGCGCACGATGCACTCGATGGGCACGGTCTGGGCCTTCTTCACGAGCATGGAGCGGCCGGCGAGATAGTCGGCGTAGGGCTTGAACTCCTCGGGGAGGTCCGCCACGTCGCAGGAAATCATGTGGTTGGGGATGAGGTCAGCAAAGCGCTCAAACCAGAATGCGGAGATGCGCGTGAGAATCTCGCCCTTGTGGGGGATCTCATCGGGGAGGATGAAGTCATAGGCGCTGATGCGATCGGACGCAACCATGAGCAGGCTGTCGCCGCAATCGTAGATGTCTCGCACCTTGCCGTGCGAATCCGGGCGAAGTTCCATCTCAGCCATTCCGGCCACCTTTCCTAGGCGTTTCACTCAATCTCTTAGTATACGTCACTGAAGGTCGCCCGGAGGTTATGCTCCTCTCAGACAGCTTTGCTTCGCAAAGAACTCGCGGATGAGCACAACCTCCGGACGACCTCGGCAACGGCATCCTTGCGTGGCCCGCCGAGGGCTCATCTCATCCGCGAGTTCTTGCGCCAGCAAGCTGTCTGAGCGGGGAGGTGACCCCTCGACGGGCTACCCGAAGCCTACCGATCCTGCTGCTTACGAGCGGCGCGCTGGGGAATTCGCAGCGTGAAGGTGGTGCCGCGGCCGATCTCGGACTCCACGAGGATGGTGCCGTTGTGGCGGTCCACGATCTCCTTGGTGATCGCCAGGCCCACGCCGAGGCCGCCCGAGACGCGCTCACGGCTCACGTCGGAGCGCCAGAAGCGCGCGAAGGTCTGGGGGATGTCCTCCTTGGCGATGCCTATGCCCGTGTCCTGAACGGAGATGAGCACGTCGGACCTGTCCTGCTTGAGCGAGACCTTCACCCATCCGTCAGAGTTGGTGTAGCGCATGGCGTTGCTCATGAGGTTGACGATGGCCTCTCGCAGGAGGTCCGCATCCACGTCGGCGAAGAGCTCGCCATGGGGCGTCTCGTCAACAAAGCGCAGGTGAAGACCACGCTCATGGAAGAGCTGGTGCTGAGAGGACACGAGGCTCTTTACCAGATAGGCCATGTCCGTGCGCTCGACCTTGAGCTCGGTCGTTCCGTTCTCGAGGCGTGAGAGCTTGAGCATCGCGTCGATCAGGCGAGAAAGACGGCGAACCTCGGAGGCAACCGTCTCCAGGTGCTCGTCGTCTGCTGGGAGCACGCCGTCCTGCATGGCCTCAACGGTCGCCTGGACGGCCATGAGCGGGGTCCTCAGCTCGTGCGCCACGTCTCCCGTGAGACGATGCTCGAGCTTGAGGTCTCGCTCGATCGTGCTCGCCATGTCGTCGAACGTCTCTCCGAGCTGGCCGATCTCATCCGTTCCGGACACCCCGGAGCGCGCGGTGAGATCGCCGTTTCTTATCTGCTTTGCTGTCGAGGTGATGCGCTGGATCGGCTGGGCCATGCCGCGGGAGACAAAGTACCCAATCACGCAGGCGAGAATCGCGGCAACGGCAGCCGCCGTGGCGATGGCCCCGTACGAGTTGGTCCTAAACGCCGAGTCGCCCTTCGTGAGAAGCGCCTCCGAGCCAAGAGCCCACAGGCGGACGGTACCTATGACCTCGCCGTCGGGAGCCTTTATCGGCGACCCAACGAGCGCCGTCTCCGATGCGGGCGCCGTTGCGGGAACCCGCGAGGAGTCTATCCTGTCACCGGCTCGGGGATCGGTGGGCACCGCCCAGGTATCGTCATAGAGGACGTCGCCGGTGGAGGTGACCACCTGCACCACGATCTCGGGCGAGAGCGAGGACGCCGACTGCGCGACGGAAGCCACCTCTTCGGTGAACTCCCCCGTCTTGGCGTACTCCTCGGCGATAGCCTCCGCGGTGGAATCCGCAATCGCCTGCATGTTCTGTCTGGTGTAGGCCATGAACTGGCCTTCCCACACTATGGCGAGAATGACCACCAGCACGAGGGTGGTCATGATTGCCGTCAGCGCAAAGGCAAAGGTGAGGCTCGTCACATACGGGCGTCCGCGCTTGGGCCGACGCTTGATCGACTTCCAAGACCCATACGAGGAGTCGCTCTTCTCGCCAGAGTCCTCGCGATCTCTCTTTCCCGTGACAAAGCGCGCCGACATGGGCGCCCCCTACTTTACGGCCGAGTCCGCAGGCTTTCCGGGGGCCTCGAAGCGATACCCCACGCCGTGCACGGTATAGAGCCAGCGCGGGTTGCGCGGGTCGTCACCCAGCTTGGCACGCAGGTTCTTGACGTGGGAGTCTATGGTGCGCTCGTAGCCCTCGAAGTCGTAGCCGAGGACCTTCTCGACGAGCTCCATGCGCGTGTAGACGCGGCCCGGATAGCGCGCGAGCGTGGTAAGCAGCTTGAACTCGGAGGCCGTGAGGTCGACCTCCTTGCCCTCCACGAGCACCTTGTGCCCGGAGATGTCAATCACGAGGTCGCCAAAGTCCAGCGTCTCGAGGGCGGGCTCGGACTCGGTGTGGGCGCGACGCAGCAGTGCGCGCACGCGGGCAACGAGCTCACGCGGCGAGAAGGGCTTGATGAGGTAGTCGTCCGCACCGAGCTCGAGGCCGATGATGCGGTCCTCCACCTCGCCCTTGGCGGTGAGCATGATGATGGGCACGTTGGACGTCTCGCGGATGGCGCGGCAGACGCGCTCGCCGGAGAGCTTGGGGAGCATGAGGTCAAGGATGACGAGGTCAAACGAGTGCTTCTCGAACTCCTCAACGGCGCTCTGGCCGTCACCGACCCCGCGCACGATGTAGCCCTCGCGCTCAAGATAGGCCGCGACGGCGTCGCGAATCGCCTTCTCGTCCTCCACCAGCAGGATCTTCTTCTCGTCCGAAGCCATTCTCGGCCTCCTTGGTTTCTCTGCGTCGCCTGGAGCCCAGGCCCGTAAGTTACCTTAGTGTACCCCAGCGGGGCGCCGGAGTTTCCAACTCAAAGGTGGAAGGTACGTACGCTTACGGAAGCGGGGTAGCCGGTGCTGGAGTCCTTGACCGTCGAGTAGGTGACAAAGGTCTCGCACTCTCCCGCACGCGCCGGGTACTCACCGTAGTCCACCGAGCGGTCCGCCGAGTTGAGCACCGAATAGGTGCGTTCAGCGAGGTCAATCACAAAGTAGAAGGCGCTCGACTTCACGATGAGGCGGTCCCCCTTGCCGCAGCCGCACTCGGACGGCTCGCGGTTGAGCTTGAAGAAGCCGGAGCCCTCCGTTCCGATGTAGGTGCCCATCTGGCCGAGCAGACCACCAGACCCATAGCTCGCCTCAACCGAAATAAGAAACCGCTCGCCCACGCGCGTGGCGCGGAAGGGCCGCACGCCCTGGGGCATGACGAGTTGGTCGAGACGCGTCGAGAGGTCGTCGGAGAGGGAGTAGGCGGTGACTCCGTAGTACACGCCCTCGTCGGCGCGCACGCGCGGCACGAGAACCACGGCGTCTCCCGAGAGGGTCGGTGACGTGGCGAAGCGCCCCGGCGAGTCGACGACCGCCTTTGCCTCGGAGTCGCCGGCATGCCAGACGTAGCAGTACGAGTGCTCGGTCGTACGCGAGCCCGACGTGGAGGGCTGGATCTGCCAGACCACCATGTCGCCGGCAACGGCAAAGGGTGCCGGGTCGTAGTCTGACGTTGCCTCCCAGAGCGCCGATGGTGACCCAGAGAGGGCACCCTCGGAGAAGGCGGCGGCGTAGAGCACCCAAGACCTGGTCGTCAGGTCGAGCTCGACCCACGCATACACCTCGTCCGAGCAGCGCACATCGTAGATGACGGTGGTGGTGCCCTTCCCAACGGGTGCGGAGACCACCTCGAAGAGCTCGCCCGTTGCCAGGGAGAGCGCCGAACCCTTCACCATTGGGGTCGCGGAGGAGCCCGCAGTGGTCACAGGGACCCACGAGCCCTCCGCCGGGTGTAGGACGTTTCCGAGCGGGAGGGACCAGGAAGCCTCCTCGGAGAGGGTGAGATCCGCCTCCGTGAAGGAGGCGATGATGTCCTCTGCAGAGTTCTCGCCAACAACCACCGGGTCAGACGACACCTCGTCATCGGAGTGCGTGCACCCCGAGAGAACGCTCACGGCGACGGCGGCCACCGAACCGGCGGCAGCCGTCTTGAAGAATGACCTGCGTGTGAGGCGAGGGCCGCGCATGCTAGGCGCTTGCGTTCTCGGAGGCTTCAACGAGCGCGCGGGCAAGCTGGTCCGCGCAGGACGTGGGGCGAGGCCCACAGGTGTTGCCCGAGAGGATGCCCACGATCTCGTCGACCTGGTGGCCGGCAACGAGCTTGCTCACGGCCTTGAGGTTGCCGTTGCAGCCGCCCTCAAAGGAGACGCCCTCGATGGTCTTGCCGTCGTCGGAAAGGTCAATGTGAATGGCGCGCGAGCAGACGCCGCGCGGCGTGTAGTCAAAGTTCATGCTAGCTCCTTTCGGATGTGGAAAAGGGACAGTCCCTTTTCCACGTTGTCGGCTACTCGAAGGACAGAGACTCCAAGCGGTCAAAGACCACGCCGGCACGCGTGAGGAAGGCGCGCGGGTCGAAGATCTTATCCAGCTCGGCGGCCGGCACGGTGCAGCGCGGGTCTGCCTCGAGCTTCTCGCGGAACGTAGTGCCGCCAGCGCACTGCTGGACCTCGCGCCACGTGGCCATGGCGTTCTCCTGCACGATGGCGTAGGCCTGCTCGCGCGTGATGCCCGTCTCCACGAGGGCGAGAAGCACCTTGGAGGAGTAGATGAGGCCACGGGTCTTGTTGAGGTTGGCGAGCATTTGCGCCGGGTAGAGGATGAGACCGTCCACGATGCGCGTGAGGCACTGGAACATGTGGTCAAGAGCGATGAAGCTGTCGGCCTGAGCCACGCGCTCGGCGGAGCTATGGCTGATGTCGCGCTCGTGCCAGAGGGCCACGTTGTCAAAGGCGACCTGCGCGTTGGCCTTCACCACGCGAGAGAGGCCGCAGACCTTCTCCACTGTGATGGGGTTGCGCTTGTGCGGCATGGCGGAGCTGCCCTTCTGGCCCTTGCGGAACGGCTCCTCTGCCTCGAGGGTGTCGGTCTTCTGGAGGTTGCGGATCTCCGTGGCGATGCGCTCGCAGGTGGCGGCGGTAGTGGCCAGGACGCCGGCGAGATAGGCGTGGTGGTCGCGGGAGATGACCTGCGTGGACAGCGGGTCGTGCACGAGGCCCAGGTGCTCGCAGACGTACTCCTCGACGAACGGGTCGATGGAGGAGTAGGTGCCCACCGCGCCGGAGATGGCACCAAAGGCCACGTTGGCGCGGGCGTCCTTCAGGCGGTCGTAGTCGCGCTTGAGCTCCCAGGCCCAGCTGCCAAACTTCATGCCAAAGGTCATGGGCTCGGCGTGGATGCCGTGGGTGCGGCCCACGCAGAGGGTGTCGCGCTCCTCGAAGGCGCGGCGCTTACAGATCTCGCCGAGCAGCTTGCAGTCCTCGATCAGGATGTCGGTAGCCTGGACGAGCTGGTAGCAGAGGGCCGTGTCACCGAGGTCGGAGGACGTCATGCCAAAGTGGACCCAGCGGGACGGCTTGGGCTCGCCCTCGGGGACATCGCAATCGATGTACTCGCCCATGTTGGTGAGGAAGGCGATGACGTCGTGGTTGGTCACCGCCTCGATGGCGTCGACCTCGTCCTTGTTGAAATCCGCGTGTTCGCGGATCCAGGCGGCCTCCTCGCGCGTGATACCGATCTTGCCCATCTCGGCGTGAGCCTCGCAGGCCAGGACCTCGATCTCCTGCCAGATGCGGTACTTGTTCTCCAGGGAGAAGATGTGGCCCATCTCGGGACGGGTGTAGCGATCGATCATGCGGGGCCTCCTCGGCTGTTGCGCGGTTGACCCCTCGATTCTACCGCAGGGCGCCCTCGTCCTTCTCGAGCGAGGCGCGAGCCTCGTCAAGCTGCACGACAACCGCATCGTGGCCGGTGCCGCCGTAGGTCACGCGGGCGTTGGCGATGCCCGCCGGGTCCAGGTCCTGCGCGATGTCCGCCTCGAAGAGTGGGCTCGCCGCAGCAAACTCCTCGGCCGTGAGGTCCTCAAGGCCCTTGCCGTGCTTCTCGCAATAGAGCACGAGCTCGCCCACCACGCGGTGCGCCTCGCGGAACGGCATGCCCTTCTTGGCCAGGTAGTCGGCCACATCGGTGGCTGCCGAGAAGCCCGTGCCCGCCTGTGCGAGCATGGCGTCGGCGTTGACGGTCCAAGTCTCCACCATGCCGGCGGCAATCTCCATGCAGTCGGAGAGCGTGCGTGCGGCGTCAAGCGGGCCCTCCTTGCACTCCTGGAGGTCCTTGTTGTAGGCCAGCGGCAGGGACTTCATGGTGGTGAGCAGAGCCATCAGGTCGCCGTAGACGCGGCCGGTCTTGCCGCGCGCGAGCTCGGCGAAGTCGGGGTTCTTCTTCTGCGGCATGATTGACGAGCCAGTGGAGTACTCGTCCGAGAGCGTGATAAAGCCAAACTCCGTGGAGCTCCACAGCACGATCTCCTCGCAGAGGCGCGAGAGGTGCATCATGCTCACGGCGCAGGCGTACTCAAGGTCGAGCAGGTAGTCGCGGTCGGAGACGGCGTCAAGCGAGTTGGGGATGGCGCGGGAGAAGCCCAGGAGCTCCGTGGTGCGCTCGCGATTCAGCGGGTAGGTGGTGCCGGCGAGCGCGGCGGCGCCGAGCGGGTTGGCGTCTGCGGCGTCACGCGCGGCAGCGAGACGAGTGTAGTCGCGCGCGAACATCCAGAAGTAGGCGAGCAGGTGGTGGGAGAGAAGCACCGGCTGCGCGTGCTGGAGGTGCGTATAGCCGGGCATCACGACGTCGAGGTTCTTGTCGGCCGCGTCGAGAAGAACGCGGCGCAGCTCAACGTTGCCAACCATGAGCTCCTCGCAGAGGTCTTTGGCGAGAAGGCGAATGTCCGTGGCAACCTGGTCATTGCGGGAGCGACCAGTGTGCAGGCGCCCGCCGGCGGCGCCGATGTTGCGCGTGAGCGCGCCCTCCACGGCCATGTGGACGTCCTCGTCGTTGACGTCCCAGACGAAGGTGCCCTCCTCAATCTGCTTGGCGATGTCGGCGAGACCCGCGTCGATCGCGGCCTGGTCCTCGGCGGAGATGATGCCCTGCTCGGCGAGCATGCGCGCGTGCGCGCGGCTGCCGGCGATGTCGTGGGCCGCCATGTTCTTGTCAACCTCGAGGCTCGCGCCAAACTCCTGCGTGAACTGGTCCACGCCCTTCTCGAACCTGCCGCCCCACAGCGCCATAGTGGCTCCTTCCTCGCGTTTTACCCGTACAGCTTACCAAAGCTAGCGTGGCCGGGCCGCCGGGGCGGCATCGCGTCCTCGGCGGGAACCTTGCCGACGACTTCCGCTTCACGTATTGCATTAATCTCTCCAATAATTTATCTTTAGGATGAACTTCGGCAAGCATAGATGATATTCGATGCACATTTGCCTTAACAAGCTATCTGCCCTCGCGCTCCTGAGGTCGCTGCGGACGGAGGGAGACGGCCCTGACTGGACGGTCTGTGGCATTCCGGACGCCGACCCCTGGCCCCAGAAGCGCTGGAGCAGACGGATTGTCCCGTATCTTCAGCTTGGCAGGAGCGAGCCTCCAAACCGGTCCAACCCGATCGAGGTCATCGTGCCGGAGTCGTCCGCGGAGCCGCGAGCATCATTCTTTTCCGTTCGGACGTGCGACGGGAACCTTCCCCCTGGATCGTTTCTCAGGGTGACGAGCGAATACACGATTCCTTGTCCAGAGCTGCTGTTTCTTGAGCTTGCCGAGACCATGGACCGAGCCGCGCTCGAACTCGTGGGATATGAGCTGTGCGGGAGCTACGCGCGCGACGCGGCTGACCCGCGAGCCGGAGGGGTC
>CASFQX010000011.1 GCA_949296375.1 uncultured Olsenella sp. | reverse complement strand
TTGTCTACAGGCCCATCTCTGCCTTGAGGCGCGCCAGGTCGTCCTCCACGGCGGCGTCGCTCACGGCGCTCGCGTACTTGGCCTCGAGGACCGCGGCGTCGTCGACGGGCTCGGTGGTGAGCTCGCTCATGGCGTTGGCGGTGTCGAGCATGCGGTCCGCCTTTTCCTCCATGCGGTTGAACGCCTCGATGGCGCTCTCTGCCTTGTCGGCGCCCGAGGTGAAGCCGGCGACCTTCTGCTGCGTCTCGGCAACGGCCATCTTGGCCTTGATCGTCTCGCGGCGGCTCTTGAGATCCTCGATGTCGCTCACGAGCTTGTCGTGCATCTGGCGCATCTTCTCGGCGTTGGCGTGGGCCGCGTCGGCCGCCTTGGCGAGCTCGGCGCCGGTCGTGGCGAGCTTCTGCTTCTTGCCGAGAAACACGCGGGCGTCGTCCTCGTTGCCGGCCTGGAGCGCCTTTTTGGCGAGCTCCTCCATGCGGGCGACCTCGGCGGCGTTCTCGTCTGCCGCGCGCTTGGTGCGGGCCTCCTCTGCCATGACGCCGGCGGTCTCGCGCTTGACGTCCGCGAGGGACTCGGTGAGGTCAACGAGGTACTGATCGACCATCTTGGCCGGGTCCTCGGCCTTGTCGAGCAGCTCGTTGATGTTTGCCTTAACGATCGTGGTGAAACGGTCCAGAATGCCCATGGCGTTTCCTTTCTAGTCCCGGTCCCCGGAGACGGGGCCGTCCTTCTCGTACTTGTCAGCGAGGTCCTCGACGCGCTGGTCCCCAAACTTCTCGAGGGGCGTGTTGAGGATGTCCTCCATCTGCTTCTGCTTCTCCTCCTGCTGCGCCTTGCGCTTGCGCACGACGTACGCGACGCCTGCGCCGATGGCCACAACCAGGATGACGCCTCCGACGACGAGCATGGTCGTGTGGCCGCGCTCCTCCTCCTCGGCTGCCGCCATGATACGCCCTCCGGTCTCGGAGAAGGCGTCAGAGAAGACCTCCTCGTCGGAGTCGGCGTAGTTGTAGGCGTCGTTGAGCTCGTCGGCGAGGATGGTGAGCGCCTCGGAGTCCACGACTGAGGAGGCGGCGGTCCCAACGCAGTATCCGCAGGTGAAGGAGCCGTGTCCGTCGTCGCAGAACACGAGCAGGAGGTGCCCCTCGTCAGAGAAGAGCTCGGGGTAGAGCTCCTCGGCAATCTGCGTGAGCTCGCTGCCCGAGGTGGTCTGTCCGTTGGGCAGGATGTAGACGTACGGTTGGACTCCGGTTTTCTCGTAGAACTCCTCGAGGCCTCGCGTGAGGGCGGACGCGTTGTGGATCCAGTCGCCGTCCGCGTCCGTGTACCAGTCCGTCTTGGAGACGGCGTCCGCGGGAAGCTTCTCGCGGACCGTGGACGAGGAGACGGACTGGCTCTGCGACGCCGGTGCGTTCCCGTAGGCCATCTCGCCGCTCCCGCACGAGGGGATGGCGGTCGTGAGCAGGGCAATGAGCAGCGCCGCTAGGACAAGCCCGATGAGGCCCCCCGCGCAGCCGCCGCCCCCGCCCATTGGCGCGCCAACCGTCGGACGCGAGAAGCCGCCGAAGAACGGCATGCCCATGTGGATGCGGGGTCGGGGCATGCCAAAGCCGTGAGGCGGTGGTCCGCCCGCGGGCCTCGTCCCAAAGCCTCCCCCGGAGCGCCCGCCTGATCGGCGCGCCCCTCCGCCGGAGAAGCTGCCCGAACGACGCCCTCCGCCGGAGAAGCCGCCGCTGCGGCCCCCTCCGCCAGAGCGGCCGCCACCACCGCCAGATCTGCCCATGGCTCTCCTCTCAGAAGATTGCGTGCTTAGAGTATGCACGATTGCGGAAGGGGAGGTCCGTCCTCGACTCACGATTTCACGCGCCCGAGGCAGCTTCGATGGCGGGAAGAGACTAGGAGCTGCGCTCTCCCAGGGTCTTGGGGGAGCGCAGCCGTCCCGCCTCCTCGTCAACGAGAAGGGCGATCTCCCTGCGCCGTGCCACGGCAATGACAAGGGGCATGCACAGGACGAGCAGGCTGGCGAGCACGAGCGTGCCCTGGACCCCCAGAACCTCGGCGAGTGCTGGGGCGCAGAGCAGGGGAGCCACGCCGGCGACGTTGTTGCCAAAGCCCATGACCGCGTTCACGCGCCCGATTGTGGAGAGGGGCGCGTGGGTCTGCACGAGCGTCGAGAGAAGCGGCGTGAGCATGCCAAACGCAACTCCGAGCAGAATCTGCCCGGCGCAGGCGAAGACGAGCCACGGCGTGCCAACGTAGAGCAGGGCGAACACGCCCTCGGAGGCGAGAACCACGAGCAAGGTGCGCACGTTTACTCGATGCGTCGGAAGCCGCATCAGGAGCATCGACCCCACGACGCCGCCCACGCCCGCGGCGGCCGAGAGCCAGCCCATCCACGAGACGTCGACTCGCAGCACGTCACGGTAGTAGAGTGACTCCAATGGGTCGAAGGCGCCGTAGCCAAAGAAGGAGAAAAAGCAGCTCCAGAACAGCAACGCGAGTGCCGGAGAGCCAAAGACCGAGCGGAACCCCGCCCGAAGGGAGCTGTCGGGGCGGGCGCCCCCAGCGCTTCTCGCCGCCTCGACCGATCCGGCATGTGGATCGCGCGTGGGGCGGAAGCCGGCCGCGGGCACTACGGCGATGAGCGAGCAGATCCCAAGAAGCCAGAACACGGCCTGGGGTGAGGCGACGGCGGAGACAAAGCCGCCCATGAGCGGGCCCACGATGACTGCTGCGTTTGAGACGGTGAAGATGACCGAGTTCATGGTCTTGAGCTCGTCGGCGTCGTCCGTGAGATATGCCGGGAACGACTTTGCCACGAGGTCGCCCAGGCCCCATGAGCTCCCGAGAAGCGCCGCCCCAACGAGCACGCCGGCGACGCTCTGCGCGAGCAGCTGATAGATCAGGGAGGTGGCAACGAGCGCCGCCACGACCACGGAGAAGAAGCGCCGCGGGCCCACGCGGTCGAGCAGGGGACCACCAACAAACGAGCCGAGGACGATGCACCCGTTGAGAAGGACGATCCCAAGCGCGTTCTCCGCGACGCCGCCGCCCATCACATAGGTGAGCGTGCCCACCACGCCGATGAAGTAGGCGCACTGCACGCCAAGGTAGATGAACAGTCGCATCCACACGAGGCGAAGCGCGGCGGGGGAGAGCGATCTTAGGCTGTCGAGAAGGGGCATGGCTGCTCCAGACGAAGAGGCGGGGAGGCCGCGTGCGCGGCGAGCCCGCCTCAGATTAAAGGCATCAGGTGCAGCATAGAGCTTCTATTAGGCAGCGTCTAGGCGATCTGCGCGGCGGAGCGGAGCGCTGAGACGCGATCGGTGAGGACGCTCACGGCCTCGTAGGGCTCCCAGACGCCCTCGACAGAGGAGTCCATGGGGCACTGCCCGTTCTTGGCTCGGTTCTGGATGTGGGGTACGAGGGTGTCGTAGCTCGTGGCAACGCCCGCGGCGAGAAGCACGGCGCGCCCGGTCCAGGACATGACGGGTGAGAAGACGGCGTCGGGGCCGAGGATGGCGTAGAGCAGTGCGGGCGCCTTGCCCACGATCTTGTCGGCAATGGAGAAGCCGGAGAGGTCGCGGCCCTCGCGAACCCACGTCAGAAGCGGCTTGATCCCACGCTCGGTGCAGACGATGACCTCGTCGTCGCGAACGGCGACGAGCGTTGCCTCCTTGTTGGCGATGAGCAGGGCACGAGCGAGTTCAAGGTCGGTCGCTTCCATGGCTTCGTTCCTCCAAAAAGACGGCTGAAATCGGCTCAGCGGGCACTCTACCATATCCGGTGGGCGCTTCCCCGCCGTTCGCCGAAAACGACATCATGCCCCAAGGACGATGCTATGCGGGAGTCGAGCAGTCCATCTCCTCGAGGACGAACTTCCGGGCGCCCTCCGCCGAACGGACCTCGAAGATCGCGGAGCCGCTTCTGTCGACACCGGCGGCGCCCAGGGCCCCCTCGAGCTCGTTGGCGGGCAGGCCGTACCAGTCGCTCTTGATCTCGCTGATCATCATGGGGTCGTTGCTCCTCGACCCCGGCATGTAGACGTCGTAGTCGACCCGGTAGCGGTTGTTGCCGAGGTCGGTGACAGACGTGGCGCTCGCGACTCCCTGGGACGGCATGGCATCGCCCGAGTAGATGCCGAAGTACAGCCAGTCTCCCGAGACCTGGGCGCGATAGGCCAAGGTGGGGTTGGGATCCGGTCCGTTGAGGTCAAAGCTGAGCTGCTCGTCCGTGGGGCTTACTCCCATGCGGGTCTCGAAGAAGGACCGAGCGCGGCTGACGGGCACGCGAACGGAGAAGTAGTTGCCCTCGAGCATCGGGTCGTTCTCGGGGACCGGCTCCATCCCGGATTCGTTGGTGTTGTACAGGCAGTGGTCGTAGTAGAAGGTCACGAGCCTGGCGTAGTCAACGTTGTCTCGCGAGAAGGCCTTGTCGCCCTCTCCCTTGTCAAATCCCTGCTCGGTGAAGTTGCTGATGGCGATGTTGAGATTCTTGAACTCCTCCCGGCTGTTGAGGTCAACGGCTATGGAGCTGGGCTCGACCGCCTTCTCCGGCTCCGGATCGGGCGCTGGCTCCGTCTCGGCCTCCGGCTTTGGATCGGGCTTCTCCTCCGCATCAGTCTCGGCCTCGGCCTTGGGCTCGCTCCTCTCCTCCGTCTTCGTCTTGGGCTTGGAGGAGCTGTCGTGGACGACGGTGCGAGATGTCTCCTCCTCGGGGCTAATGAGGCCAAAGCAGTTCGTGACCACTGCGCTCACGCCTATGACGGCGAGAACCGCGACGATGGAGAGCGTGATGGCGGCGACCTTGAGACCCTTGTTTGAGGCTCCCGGGGCCTCTGGTACCGGCATGATGTCCGGTGCCTGCCCCGGTATCGGTCCCGGTATTGGTTCCGGCGTCTGCCCCGGTGCCTGCCCCGGCGTCACCGGTGCGCCGCAGTACGTGCAGAATGTTGATCCGTCGGGGATGTTGCCCCCGCATTGCGTGCAGAACATGGTTCGTTCCTCTCGTTGGGCTTCTCGTTCCACATTCTCTCACACGGGGAGCGGCGGACCTTGCGAAAAAACGGGCCGCCACCCAAAGGTGACGGCCCGTGGCGGCGCTATGCGCGAGAAGAACTACTCGTTCAGAGCGGCGTTGACGGCGACGGCGCAGGCGACGGTCGCACCGACCATGGGGTTGTTGCCCATGCCGATGAGGCCCATCATGTCGACGTGCGCGGGCACCGAGGAGGAGCCGGCGAACTGGGCGCTGGAGTG
>CASFQX010000010.1 GCA_949296375.1 uncultured Olsenella sp. | reverse complement strand
CCGGCCAGCACGTGCGCGCCGCCGCGGAGGTAGGCGCGCGGGCCGCAGGTGACGCCCTCGTCGATGGTCACGTCAACGCCAACGGTCTCCTCCAGGGAGACGTTGCTCGCAACGGTGCAGTTGGTGAGGCGCGTGTTGGGGCCGAGCACGCACTCCTCGCCCACGCTCGTCTCGCCCCAGAGCATCGTCATGGGGAGAAGGACGGTGTCTCGCCCAACGGTGACGTCGGGGCCCACCCAGGTGGTCTTGGGGTCGAGCATCGTGACGCCCTCGGCCATGAGGCGGGTGTTGATGCGATCGCGCGCTATGGCGTTCAGCTCGGCGAGCTGCGCACGGCTGTTGACGCCGAGAAGCTCGTCGGCGTCCTCGGTGGCAACGGCGGCCACGCGGTGTCCGTGCCCGCGCAGGATGGAGACCATGTCCGTGAGATAGTACTCGTGCTGGACGTTCTCGGTGGAGAGCTCGCCGATGTGCTCGGCGAGAAGCGCGCCGTCAAAGGCGTAGAAGCCGGGGTTGCACGAGGTGAGCGTTGCCGCCTGCTCGGGCGTGCAGTCCTTCTGCTCGATGATGCGCGTGACGGAGCCCTCGGCGTCAAACTCCAGGCGGCCGTAGCCGAAGGGGTCCTCGGGCGTCCACGTGAGGATGCTGGCGGCAGCCTCGCCCGCCTCGACGGGGGCGATCAGGCGGCGGAGGGTCTCGGGCTCCACGAGCGGCCCGTCACCGTTGAGGACGAGAAGTGCGCCCTCGTTGATGCCGGTCGCCTCGAGCGCCACGCGGACGGCGTGCCCGGTACCCAGGCGCTCCGTTTGCTCCACGCACTCGACGTCCCTCTCGTTGGCAAGATGTGCCCGTACCTCGTCGGCGCCATGCCCCACGACCACAACGATGCGCTCGACTCCGGCCTCGCGCGCGGCGCGCGTGACCCACGAGACGAGCGGACGATCGAGAAGCTTGTGCATTACCTTGGGGTGACGGGACTTCATGCGCGTTCCCTCGCCTGCGGCGAGGATGATCGCGGTCTTGGGCATGAGCAGCCTCCAAGCGATGTGTGAGTCCCTTACACAGACATGATAGCGCGAGGCAGCGGTGGCAGGGGTAGTAGGATTCGAACCCACATTGATGGCACCAAAAACCACTGTCCTAACCATTGGACGATACCCCTATGCCGCCAACGGAATTGTAGCATGTGACGTCTTCGGCGTAGCCGCGTCACAGGTGGCGGCGGGTTACGCCGCGGAAGTCACATCGGAGGTGCTGAGAAGTGCGTCCACCAGCGCGTTGTCCTGAGGGTCGGGCGAGCCGAGCGGCAGGCCGCACGCCTCAAAGAAGTGGCTCCCCGCAAACTGGCGTGCGCGGAACGAGTTGTGGGCGCCGTCGTCGAGGTAGCGCACGCGGCTGCGGCAGTCCGTGGTGCCGCACGAGAGCACGCCCCTCTCGCGGATGTAGCTCCGATAGATGGGCTCGTCGCTCCACAGGGTGATGCCCGCCATGTTCTCGAGCTCGTACGCAACGGCGTACTGCTGCCAGGGGATGCGCC
The DNA here is from genome assembly GCA_949296375.1 of uncultured Olsenella sp. Classification (GTDB taxonomy): domain Bacteria; phylum Actinomycetota; class Coriobacteriia; order Coriobacteriales; family Atopobiaceae; genus Thermophilibacter. The sequence goes on along the minus strand of CASFQX010000010.1, from coordinate 3,509 downwards.
GCCGGCGCACGTAGCGGTCCAGCATTGCAGCCATGCGCGAGACGCGCCGCAGCGTGGCGCGGGCGTCGATGAGGCGACTCTCCGCGGCCGAGAACACGCCGAGCTCGCGCATGCACGCCACCGCCTCCGTGCGCTTCTCGGCATCGAGAAGGACGGCGGGCACGGTGAGCTTCATGGACTCGTCGGCGAAGAGCTCGATGGAGGAGTGGGCGTCGCTCGGGCCGCTGGGGAGCGTCGTTCTCACGATGAGAGAGTCGTGGGCGTGCTGAACGTGGCAGCTCACGCGCTGTGCCGAGAAGACCGCCCTCATCGCGGTGATGTGCGCGGAGATCTCCTCGCGTGAGGGCGCATCTCCCCCGAGCCTGCCCATGCGATAGAGGTAGAGGTCGAAGAGGGGCAGGGGCTCGCCGTCGGCGCCAGTCTCCGGATAGAAGACGGTCCGCTTGCAGAACTCGGCGATCTCGCGCCGGCGCCCCGTCGCCTTGCCGTAGAGCTCCACGAGCGCGGCGCCGGTGGCGGGTCCGGAGGTGGAGCCCTCGCGGATCTCCACGACGCCGTCGGCGATGTAGGGCGGGAAGTCCCCCTCGTCAACTCGTATGATGACGACGCCTTGGGCATCGTCTGCGGGGTCGGGTAGGAAGCGCACGTCAAAGGCGGGGGTCGGCGAGACGTGCCGACGGCAGAGCTCACCGATGATCTGGCCAAAGTCCGCCTGCTGGCGGCGAACGGGATAGACTGCGTGGTCCTCGTCAGAGATGCCGATGACGAGCCAGCCTCCTCGCGAGTTGGCGAAGGAGGCAACGATCTTGGGAATCTTGCGCTGCACGGAGGGGGTGTAGTCGCGCTTGAACTCGAGCACGAACCCCTCATCGAGGCCCTTGAGCTGCTCGAGGTCGCTCCACGTCACCTCAACGAGCGACTTGGGCTCTCCGTTTGCGTCGCGGAACGGGCTGAACATGACTCGCCTCCCGTCTTGCGAGGGTGCGGGGCAGGATGCCCCTTCGTCGTGCCCCCGCCTCGTTCGCTAGAGCTCGAGGTTGTCGAAGGCGGCGCAGATGGCGTCGAGCAGGAGCACGGCAAAGGTCTGGGCGTCGCTCATGGTGAAGGCGCCGGTGCCCACGGGCAGCTCGATGCGGATGGCGCGCGGTACGGCCTCGGAGCTCTGGATGGCCGTGCGCAGGCGAAGCGGGAGCGTGTCAAAGTCGTCGAGGGTGAGGTTGCCCACGCCGGATGCGACGTTGTCCGGGAGCGGCTCGGTGGAGAGGACGATAAAGACGCGCGTGTCGTCAGCCGCGTCGGCGGGGCTGTCCACGAGCTCGAGGGTGCAGTCGTCGACCGTCGCGTGCGCGAGGTTCCAGATGCGGCCCGCCACGTTGCGCGAGATGGGGTCGTCGGCGGTGATGGCGATGTGGGCGCTCTCGAGCACGCTTGCTGCACGCGCAAAGCCCATGCCGCCCATGGGGTGGGGGCCGGTGGCAGGCTTGCCGCCCCAGACGTGGCGCAGGCGCTCGATGGCGTCAAAGGTGTCGGGGAAGGCCATGCCATCGGCGAGCAGGCCGATGCTCTCCTGGAAGAGCTTCACTGCGGCTTCGGTGTGAACGCCGTAGACGCCATCGGGTTCGCCGCAGGAGAATCCAAGGACGTTCAGGCGCTCCTGGAGCTGGTGGACGTCGTTGCCGTGGAAGTTGGGAAGACGCAGGTAGAGCGTGCGATCGCCCAGCTGGTAACACTCGTCAACGAGCACCGACCACGTGGGTGCGTCAACCGTGTTCCCCAGCGAGAGGCCGTGATCAAGGCGAAAGCGAGCAACGGCCGTGGCCGTGGAACACCCAAAGGCGCCGCTCTCTCGCTCGCTCTGATCGATCTCGTAGCCGAGCGAGACGAGTCGCTCCTGGATGTCCTCGACGGCGGCTCCCGTCGCCCCCTCAATGATTGCGTCCATATGCTCCCAGCTTTCAAATGCGCGTCAGACCGCGCGCTCCACGAAGAAGTCTGCCATAGAGCAGAGAAGGTCGTGGGCCTCAACCGTGACATTACCCTTGGTAAGAAGCCCGCGTGCGATGCGCTTTGCCTCGCAGGCCTGCTCTCGGGCGAGCTCTCTGCACCTCTCGATGCCGCCGCCCTCCTCGATGAGCTCAACCGCTCGTGCAAGATCGCCTTGGTCGGTTACATGTGCGCCGAGAAGCCCGATCAGCTCCTCGCGCTTCTCGCCAGCAAGGTGTTCGAGCGCCCAGACCACGGCGAGCGTGCGCTTCCCCTCGGTGATGTCCGAGCGGAAGTCCTTGCCCTGCGCTCGCGCGTCCCCCACGAGGTTGAGCAGGTCGTCCTGAAGCTGGAACGCGATTCCGGCGGCAAGCCCCACGTCGCGAAGGCCGTCTGCAGCCGCGTTCGAGCCGCCGCCTGCGAGCGCGCCCACGTGCAGCGGCATCGCGGCGGAGTACCAGGCGGTCTTGCTCGTGACCATGTAGAGGTAGTCGTCTGAGCTCACGTCCCAGCGGGAGTCGCGGACCCAGCAGAGGTCGAGCGCCTGGCCCTCGAGGGTGTGGCGCTCCATGAGCGCGAGGTCGCGGAGCGCTCGAAGCTTCTGTGTGTCGCTGAGGCGCGGGTCGTCGAGAACCGCCTCAAAGACGCGGGTGAGCGCGAGATCTCCGGCGTTTATCGCCGGACCAACGCCCTCCGTGAGATAGAGGCACGGCTCGCCGCGGCGCAGCTCGCCCTCGTCGGCGATGTCGTCATGGATGAGGGCAGCGCTCTGGAAGAGCTCCACCGCCACGGCGCACGAGAGCGCGTCCTCGGCGGACCCACCCACGGCCTCGGCCCCGAGCAGGGCGAGGACCGGCCTCACGCGCTTGCCCCCGCTTGCGGTGAAGCGGGCGAGGGGGTCGTAGAGGTAGCGGTCGAGGTCGGCGCCGAGGGAACCGCCGCAGAGCGGGCGTCCGCCGGAGTCGGCGAGCGCCCGCTCCACGAGCGGAAGGCGATTCTCGAGATAGTCGACGAAGGACGAGGCCATGCTCTTCTCGCTTCCGACTAGCTCTCGTAGCCGTCGGGGTTATGGGACTGCCAGTTCCAGGAGTCGCGGCACATGTCCTCGATGTTGAACTTGGCCTCCCAGCCCATGAGGTCGCGGGCCTTGGAGCAGTCGGCGTAGTTGGCCGTGACGTCGCCGGGGCGGCGCGCCTCGATGACGTAGGGAATCTCGTGGCCGCAGGCCTTGGAGAAGGCATCGATGATCTGGAGCACCGAGGTGCCCGTGCCGGTGCCGAGGTTGAAGATCTCAACGCCGTCGCGGCCGTTCATCCATGCGAGCGCCGCAACGTGGCCCGTCGCGAGATCAACCACGTGGATGTAGTCGCGCACGCCGGTGCCGTCGGGGGTGTCGTAGTCGTTGCCAAAGACGTGCACGGCGTCGCGCTTGCCGATGGCGGTCTGCGCGACGTAGGGCACGAGGTTGTTGGGGATGCCCTTGGGGTCCTCGCCCATGAGGCCCGAGGGGTGCGCGCCGATGGGGT
>CASFQX010000009.1 GCA_949296375.1 uncultured Olsenella sp. | reverse complement strand
TCACCTACAAGCAGGACCTCGTGACCTGCGCCGCGCTCTACACCGCCGCGCTCAACCTCTACGACCCGTCCAAGAAGACCGGCGACGTCACCGTCTTCCGCGCCGGCGCCACCGACAACGACATCAAGTAAGAGCCGCAGAACCACGTCCTTCTCGCCAAGGTGGGCGAGAAGGACGGTGCACGACCGACCCCCCAAGAAAGGAAACGAACATGGCCAAGGACTTCTCCGCGCTTCTCGACGAGCTCAAGGGCTACGACTTCTCCGGCATGTACAACGCCGACTTCCTGCACACCTGGGACAAGACCACCGACGAGCTGCGCGCGCTCTACGCCGTGGCCGCGGCCCTGCGCAACCTCCGCGAGCGCAACATCTCCTCGCGCATCTTTGACTCCGGCCTCGCGGTCTCGCTCTTCCGCGACAACTCCACCCGCACGCGCTTCTCGTTCTCCAAGGCCACGAACCTTCTTGGCCTCCAGCTCCAGGACCTCGACGAGGGCAAGTCCCAGATCGCCCACGGCGAGACCGTCCGCGAGACCGCCACGATGATCTCCTTCATGGCCGACGTCATCGGCATCCGCGACGACATGTACATCGGCAAGGGCGACGCCTACATGGCCGAGGTCGCCGAGTCCGTTGACGAGGCGTACAAGGACGGCGTGCTCGACCACCGGCCCACACTCATCTCCCTGCAGTCCGACTCCGACCACCCCACCCAGTCCTCCGCCGACATGCTCTACCTCATCGAGGAGTTCGGCGGCCTTGAGAACCTCCGCGGCAAGAAGGTGGCCGTGACCTGGGCGTACTCCCCGAGCTACGGCAAGCCGCTCTCCTGCCCGCAGTCGCTCATCTCGCTGCTCCCGCGCTTCGGCATGGACGTCACGCTGGCCCACCCCGAGGGCTACGACCTCATGGGCGACCGCGTGGAGGCCGCGAAGGCCTACGCCGCCGAGTCCGGCTGCACGTTCCGCCAGGTGAACACCATGGCCGAGGCCTTCGAGGGCGCCGACATCGTCATCCCCAAGAGCTGGGCTCCCTACGCCGCCATGGAGAAGCGCACCAACCTCTACGCCGAGGGCGACGACGCCGGCATCAAGGCGCTCGAGAAGGAGCTTCTCGCCCAGAACGCCACGCACCAGGACTGGTGCTCCACGACCGACCTCATGGCGAAGACCGCCAACGGCCAGGACACCATCTACATGCACCCGCTGCCCGCCGACATCTCCGGCGTCTCCTGCGAGCACGGCGAGGTCATGGCCGACGTCTTTGACATGCACCGCGTGGGCATGTACAAGGAGGCCAGCTACAAGCCCTACGCCATCGCGGCCATGATCTTCCTGCAGAAGGTCAAGGACCCGGTCGCCACGCTCAAGGCCCTCGAGGAGGCCGGCACCCCGCGCTGGTACCAGGCCTAACGGCAGCAGTCGCTCATCCGAACCTGGGGGCCGCCCGAAAGTCGCGCGCTCGCTGCGCTGCGCGCAGAAGTCACGCGTCGACTTCCGGGTGGCCCTTCGTTTTCCCGTTGCAGGAGAGGGAGAAGAACAATGGGAAAGAGAATCGTCATCGCGCTGGGCGGAAACGCCCTGGGCAACAACCTGCCGGAGCAGATGCAGGCGGTCAAGCACACGGCGCGCGCAATCGTGGACCTGATCGAGCAGGGCAACGAGGTCGTGGTGGCGCACGGCAACGGGCCGCAGGTGGGCATGATCCAGGAGGCCATGACCCAGCTCACGCGCTCCAACCCCGAGAAGTACATCCCGTGCCCGCTCT
>CASFQX010000008.1 GCA_949296375.1 uncultured Olsenella sp. | reverse complement strand
GGGGTCGGCGCCAAAGACGAGCTGGGCGCCGTTCTCGAGGAAGTACGAGACGCCGATGGCCGTGATGAGGATCGAGAGCCTGGGGGCGTTGCGCAGCGGTGCGTAGGCAACCTTGTCGATGAGCACGCCCACGAGCGTACACGCCGCAACGGAGAGCACAATCGCGAGGATGGGGTTGAGTCCGAGCTGCGCCATGACGAGCCAGGAGACATATGCGCCCACCATGATGATGTCGCCGTGCGCAAAGTTGAGCAGCAGGATGATGCCGTACACCATCGTATAGCCCAAGGCGACGAGCGCGTAGATGCTGCCGAGCTGCAGGCCGTTCAGGACTTGCGACAGGAAAATGTCCAAGCTGACACTTCCTCTCAAAACTACTCGGGCGAGGGGGACGAGAAGGACTCTCCCCTCACCGGCCTACCGTGAAAGGGGCATCGGGCTCAGGCCCGATGCCCCGAGAGGACCCTTGGGTCCTGTGATTTGAGGCTAGGCCTCGATGGTGTCGAAGGTCACCTCGGAGCCGTCCTCGGCAAAGGTGATGATGAGGGAGGACTTGACGGGGTCGCCGTTGTCCTCGTAGGAGATGGAGCCGGTGACGCCGTCGACGGTGTTGGCAAAGATGCCGTCGATCACGGCCTGCTTGTAGTCATCGGAACCAGGCTCAAGACCGGCCTCCTCGGCAGCGGTGAGGCCGCCGGCGAGGACCATCGCGGCGTCATAGCCGAGGGCGCAGAAGTTCGTGGGCGTCTCGTTGTAGGCGGCCTCGTAGTCCTCGATGAACTGCTTGGTGACCTCGGACTCGTTGGAGGCGGAGAAGGCGCAGCAGTAGTAGCAGTCGTGGAGGTCGGCGGCATCGGCGTAGTTCTCGGAGCCGCCGTAGATGCCGGACCAGCCGTCGACGCCGAGGAAGACCTTGTCGTAACCCTGCTGACGGGCCTGGGTGACGATCATGCCGTCCTCGTTGTAGTAGTTGGGGAGCAGGATGGCGTCCGGGTTGGTGGCGAGGATGTTTGTGATCTGCGTGTTGAAGTCGACGTCACCGTCGGAGTAGGACTCCTGCGTCGTGATGGTGATGCCCTGGGCCTCGGCCTCCTCGCAGAAGGCCTTGTTGACGCCCTCGTTGTAATCGTCACCGGTCTTGTAGAGGGTGGCGATGTTCTTGTAGCCCTGCTTGGCGGCAAACTCAGCCATGACGACGCCTTGGACGGGGTCGGTCACGCAGGCGCGGAACGTGTTGGAGCCGTAGGCGACGACGTCTGCCGCCGTGGCGGACGGGGTCACACAGGGCATGTTGTCGGCAACGGAGGCCTGAGCAACGGCGATCGAGGGAATCGTGGTGACGTCGCCGACGATGCCGGTCACGCCGTCGTTCTGGACGAGGCTGTTGTATGCGTTGACGGCTTCGGTGGCGTCGCCCTTCTCGTCGTAGACGAAGGTCTCGATCTCCTTGCCGTTGATGCCGCCGTCAGCGTTGACCTGGTCAAAGTAGAGCTTGGCGCCGTTCAGGCAGGCAACGCCGTACTGGGCGTTGTCACCGGAGTGCGGGCCCATGATACCCACCTTGATGGTGTCGCTGTCAGAGCCACCGCCGTTGCCGCCGTTGCCGCCGCAGCCAACGAGGCCGAGCGCGGCGACCGCAGCCGCGGAGCCGGAGACAAACTGACGCCTGGAAACGTTCTCAAACATGTCTTTCTCCTCCCGTTTCTTCCCCAGCGGGGAAAGTTTGCTCAAGGCTATCCCGCCTGTGACGCGGCGTCACGCATGTGGAGAAAATGTTAAGAGAGCTGTAACGGTTTGGACGCAAAGGTAATACTCAGCGACGGCGAAGACGAGAGACCCCCATGCCCACCAGCACGCCCAGGCACATTCCCGCAAGGTCTATGAGCACGTCCTGCACCATTCCTGAGCGTCCGGGAACGACCAGCTGGATGCACTCGTCGACAACGGGCACGAGCGCAGCGAGAAGACCGACGGGCATGACGGCCCTCCCCCGTTCCTCGCGTCGCGCGACGAGCGTCCCGCGGGTGAGAAACCCGAGGACGGCGTATTCGAGGACGTGCGCACCCTTGCGCACGACGAGCGTCATCAGCTGTGTGTCAGAAATCCCCAGCGCCACGAAGAGCGTGTCCAGATACGATACGGCGGCGTCGCTCTCGAGCGTGGACTGGGGTCCGGGGACGAGCGAGTGTCCCCAGATGAACAGCACCCACACGCAAAACGCGACGGTCCAGAGGAGAAGGCTGGACCGTCGCGCCGAGTCGGGCGATGTTGTTCGCCCCATCACGCTTCCGCGGCAACGGGAAGCGAGAAGTGCCTGCCCACGTATGTCGAGTCGAGGATCTCCGCCTCGAGACGCTTGTGCGCGCTGGTGCCGCCATCGAGGACGCGAAGGAACCTGCGAGACGTTCTCCTGACGGCCTTCGAGGTGTTCTTGGAGAACTCCTCCTCGATGAGGTAGTCGACGTAGGATTCGGTGTCAACGACCTCAGGATGGCCGCCGGGAGCCTTGAAGTGGATGAACGCCGTCTGGGGCTCGAGATTGTCGGGCTCGTCCAGGGAGTCGGCACCGCCAACGCTGTCGATGAACCCGATGGGGTCCTGCGGGGGCGCGACCGCGGCGATCTTCTCGTCGAGAGACTTGAGGGCGCACTCCCAGGCGTCGGAGTTGTCAAGGTCCTCGACGGTGCGTCGCTCGGGGTATCGACCCTCGTCGACATATGCCACGCGAGCGGAGATCGCCCCGGCGTGGCGCCCGGCGGATGCGAGCAGAAGGTCTCTGTCGGTCTTGGTGAAGTCGGAGCGGATGGCAAAGGAGTCCTCGCTCATGGCGAAACTGGCGCTCTGGACGAAGGAGTCCTCGCCCACGGCCTGCCGCCACCAGGTGGTCCCAACGTCTCCCACGGAGCCGTCGGCACGCTCGATAACGGGCAAGCCGTCCATCATGCCCTGGCCGAGGCGCTCGCGCAGGGTCGCGGCGACTCCCGCGGCACGGCGGGTCATGCGCTGCTTGAACGTGGAGCGCCCGACGTAGTTCTGGGCGATCTCCTCGTAGTTGCTCGCCGCATGGCTCGGGACCTCCCCAGAGCCCTCCTCAGAAGACTCGACCGAGTCCCCCTCACGGGAAGCCTTGGGGACCTCGGTGGAGCGGAGGTGACGAGGGGTGTAGGCGGGCTTCTCGTCTGGCGGCTCGGGATCGTTGTTGTCCCTGCGAACCGCGGAAATGGCGAGTGCGGCGAGCGAGGCGAGAGCCGCGCCGCCGGCTACGCCAACGGCAAAGGTCGTAACGGGGTTGGAGAACGTCTCCTCGAGAATCGTGGAGACGGAGACCGCATGAGCGGACGCAGGGAGCGCAAGCGAAGCCCCGACGCCTAGACCGGCGACGAGAACAGGATTTCTTCTTGCACGCATGTGGTTCTCGCTTCCCTCAAAGTTCGAAGAGAAAACGAGCCTAGGACGAGAAAAACGCCCACCTCCGCGGAGCGCTTCGTCAACGGCTTGGGCTGCGTTTCATCTTCGTGTGCCGTGACCTATGAGCCGATTTCTCGGCCATCCCAATATACCCACTTCGCAGTGCGCTTGACAAGTGCAGGGACAAAATTGCTCCCCCCTCCCCTCAACCTCTGTTCACCTATGACCAACCGTCTCGGCATCTAGCCTAAGGCGAGACGCCCGGCATACGAAAACTGCCCGGCACGCAGGCTCGCGACGCAGTGTCGCGATCGTTGCGGGCCGGGCAGGATGCAGGCCATGGGCTTGTCTTCGAATCGTCGGGCGGGCACCTACGCGATGTACTCGGACTGCTGGGCCTTCTTTGCGCTCTTGATGAGGAACTCGCGGTTGTTGTCCGTGCTCTTGAGACCGTTCACGAGGGCGCGAGCGGCGCGCTCAACGTTGTTCATGTTGGCGAGGACGCGGCGAATGCCCCACACGAGCGGCTGGTAGTCGCCGGGGATGAGCAGGTCCTCGTTGCGCGTACCGGACGAGACCGGGTCAATCGCCGGGAAGATGCGCTTGTCGGCGAGCTCGCGGTCCAGCTTGAGCTCCATGTTACCGGTGCCCTTGAACTCCTCGAAGATGACCTCGTCCATCTTGGAGCCCGTGTCCACGAGCGCCGACGCGATGATCGTGAGCGAGCCACCGTTCTCGATGTTGCGAGCGGCGCCCAGGAACTTCTTGGGCGGGTAGAGCGCCGCGGAGTCGACGCCGCCCGAGAGGATGCGACCCGAGGCGGGGGCGGCGAGGTTGTAGGCGCGCGCCAGGCGCGTGATGGAGTCGAGGACCACAACGACGTCCTCGCCGAGCTCCACGAGACGCTTGGCGTGCTCGATGACGAGCTCCGAGACGCGCGTGTGGTTGTCTGCGGGCATGTCAAACGTGGAAGCCACGACCTCACCCTTGATTGAGCGCTGCATGTCCGTGACCTCTTCGGGGCGCTCGTCGACGAGCAGGCAGAAGAGGTGAACCTCAGGGTTGTTGGTGGCGATGGACTGGCAGATCTTCTTGAGGACCGTGGTCTTACCGGCCTTGGGAGGGCTCACGATGAGGCCACGCTGACCCTTGCCGATGGGAGACACGAGATCGATGGCTCGGCCGGTGATGGAGTCCTTGCCACACTCCATGACGAGGCGCTCATTGGGGAAGACGGGGGTGAGGTCCCTGAAGCGCGGGCGCGCCTTGAGGTTCTCCGTCGTCTGCCCGTTGACCGTGATGACGCTCTGAAGCGGCGGGTACTTGCCCCCGGCACGCCCGGGCCCAACGGTGCCGGAGACCTTGTCGCCAGGCCTCAGACCGAGCGAGCGAATGAGCTGCTGGTGAACGAAGGCGTCGTCGTCACCCTCCATGTAGTTGCCCGTGCGAATCCAGCCGTAGCCCTCGTTACCGATCTCGAGGATACCCTCGATGGGACGGAAGCCCTCGGCGCGGGCGGTCGCCTCATAGACAGCCTCAACGAGCTCGCCCTTGCGCACGCCAGCATAATTGAGACCGAGCTCAGCCGCCTTAGCGCGAAGATCGGCAACCTTGAGCTCGGCGAGCTCCTCGCGGGAGACGGACGGCTCGGCGGAGAAGTCCTGCTGGTGACGGCCGCGGCGGCGTCCCTGCTGCCCGTTCTGACGACGGTTCTGACCCTTGCCCTGAGCCGCAGGGGCACCAGCGGGCACGGAGGGGGAGCCGCCGCGCTCCCCACGCCTGCGCCTCCTCGAGGGGCGAGCGCCCTCGTCGGGCTGGGAGGCAGTCTCCTGCTCAACGACGCCCTCGATCGTCTGGGACGGGGCGGAAGTAGGCTCGGAGGAAGCAACGGTTGCGGCCTCGGTCATCTTGGTCATCTCATCGAGGGCCGCAGCCTCGGCATCGACGTTATCCGCCTTGCGGGGACGCCCCCGACGACGTCGTGGGGCCGTCGAGGCGCCGTCCTGGGTCTCCCCGGAGGTGGCACCGGGAGCCTCCGTCGCAGGAGCGTCCCCCTGAGGTGCCTCAGAGGGAGTCCCCGACTCTGGCTTGGGCGCCTGCTCGGACTTGCGGGGACGACCCCTCCGGCGCTTCGTCGGCTGGGGCTCCTCCGTCTCACCCGTCGCGGCAACGGCTTCTGCCTCCGCCGCGCGAGCGGCCTCGATCTCCGCCTTGCTCCTGCGCTTTCGGCGAGGCTTGGGCTCCTCCCCCTCGGGCTGAGCCAAGACGTTCTCGGCGTCGGATGAGACGTTGGCGGCGTCGGTCATATGTTTTCTACCTCTCGAATTGTTCGCACCCAAGACTCATCGCATGAGAACTCACGAGGAACCCAATACTTCCCCGGAAGCAGGCGCGACTCAAACAAAAAACTGATGATGGTTTCGACAACAGGTGTCGTTTTACCCAGTATAGCATGCAAAGGGAGCATGTAAAGAAGTCGCCCCGGCCGCAGCGCGACCGGGGTGACGACACAACCTATTCGGCGCCGCGAGGCTTCCTGCGAACGACGATGTCGTCGATGCGGGCGGCAATCTCTCCCGCAAGCTGCGAGCCGCTCTCGGTGAGGCTCACGCTCGTGGTGTGCGCCCCGGAGCCGGAGCGCTCGCGGGTCACGAGCCCCTGGTCGGCGAGAGCCGCGACGGACATGGAAACCGTCGGCTGAAGGAGGCCGAGCGCGTCAACGAGCCCCATGATCGTGGAGGAGTCCTCCTCGGAGCAGTACAGGGCAAGAAGGACGAGCTCACCGGCCTTGCAGAAATAGGAGCCCATGGCATCCACGTACTTGAGGACGCGCTCGGGCGTAGTGCGCGAGAGGGGCCTTCCGGTCGGAATCTGCCCGCACGTGAGGCGAGCGAGGTCGAGGGCGCGCTCACGACCGAGACCGGAGATGGAGCACACCACGTTTCGACGGTCCTCGGAGCCCTCGTTGCGCTCGATGAGGCCGAGAGACTCGAGGTGGTTGGTGCGGTGGGTCATCGTGGGTCGCAGGGATCCCTGGTACTCGGCGATGTCGGAGGTCCTCATCGGAGCGCCGGAGTTGCTGAGATGGCTGATGATCGCAAACTCCTCGAACGTGAGCCTCTCGCTCGACTCAACCATCTGACGAACGATGTTGTACGCCCTGCGTACGGACATGTACTCCCTGAGGTCCAAGTTGAAGCCCCCGTCCATTTCTCGTGCCCGGGCCATGGGCCATGATGCCAAAAGACAAGCGTGCAGTATACATGATGTAATCGATACCAACCTGAAAAACGATGACGAATTATAAAAGGCGCACACGTCGTCGTCACGGGCACCCTACATGCTATGCGGTGCGGAGACCCCGATGAGGCCAAGTACCAGCGCGAGCGCGAGGCGGGCGGCATCGCAGGCGGCGAGACGGGCCTTGGAGAGCCCCTCGTCCATCGGACGCCCCTTGCCCGGAAGCACCTGGCAGGCGGCGTAGAAGGAGTGGAACTCGCCGGCGAGCTCCTCGGCATAGTGCGTCAGACGGAACGGCGCGCGGTCGCGGGCGCAGCTCTCCACGAGGCTCGGGAGCTCGGCGATCTTGCGAGCGAGAGCCGCCTCGCTGGTGTCGGTGAGCAGACCGAGGTCATAGCCCTCTCCCACGGCGCGACGCGCGACCTCGTCCATGCCGAGCTCGGCCGCCTCCTCGACGCTCACGTCCGCCCCGCGACGAAGAATCGAGCAGATGCGCGCGTGCGCGTACTGCACGTAGTAGACGGGGTTGGTGTTGTCCTGGCGCTTCACGCGCTCGATGTCGAAGTCGATCATCTGGTTGGAGGACTTGGAGATGAGCGTGTAGCGCGTGGCGTCTGCGCCCACCTCGGCGAGAAGCTCGTCAAAGGTGACCATCGTTCCCTTGCGCTTGGACATGCGCACGGGGCTGCCGTCGCGCAGCAGGTTGACCAGCTGGCCGAGAAGGACCTCGAACTGCGTGGGGTAGCCGAGCGCCTCGCAGGCGGACTGCACGCGCTGGATGTAGCCGTGGTGGTCGGCGCCCCAGATGTCGATCACGTGGTCGACGCGCTGGAACTTGTTCCAATGGTAGGCAACGTCGGAGGCGAAGTAGGTGTACTCGCCGTTGGTCTTGATGAGCACGCGGTCCTTGTCGTCACCAAAGGTCGTGGAGCGGAACCACAGGGCACCGGCATCGTCGCGGTAGAGGTGGCCCATGTCATCGAGGGCCTTGAGCGCGCGGTCGACGGCGGAGGTTCCGGACTCGTCCTTCACGTAGAGGCTGCGCTCGGAGAACCACACGTCAAAGTCGCAGCGCGCCTCGTGGCAGGTCTCGCGGATGGAGTCGAGCATCCAGTGGTACCCGCGCTCGCGGAACTCCGCCACGCGCTCCTCCTCGCTCGCCTCGGCCCAGCGATCGCCGTCCTCGCGCAGGAAGCGGACGGCGATGTCCACGATGTAGTCACCGCCGTAGGCGTTGCCGCCGAGAGCCTCGTTGAAGGCGTTCGTGAGCGGATGCGTATTGGGGCGCTCGTCGTTCTCGTCCAAAACGAAGGCCTCACGGTCTGCGAGAAGCACCTCGCGCGCGGCATCGAGGTCGCACCCGTGCTCCCCCATCACGGACAGGAGCTGAAGGTAACGCATGGAGACGGAGTTGCCGAAGACGTCCATCTGGGAGCCGTGGTCGTTGATGTAGTACTCGCGCTGGACGTCGTAGCCGGCGTGCTCCATGACGCGGCAGAGCGAGTCGCCGAGCGCCGCCCAGCGGCCGTGGCCGATGTGCAGCGGGCCCACGGGGTTTGCGGAGACAAACTCGACCTGGACCTTCTCGCCCTGGCCAAAGCCCGAGCGCGCGAAGTTCTCGCCCTGCTCGCGAACCGTTCGGAAGACCTCGTTGGCGGAGGCGGTCGCAAGATAGAAGTTGATGAAGCCGGGGCCGGCCACCTCGACGCGGTCGACGGAGGGGTCGGAGGCGAGATGGGCAACTATCGCCTCGGCGATCTGCCGCGGGGCGCGGCGGGCGAGCTTGGCGGAGCGCATTGCCACGGTGGAGCTCCAGTCGCCGTTGGAGGAGTCCGCCGGACGCTCGAAGCCAAGGTCATCGACCTCGAACTCCGGCAGCTCACCCGCCTCCTGTGCGGCAGCGATGGCGGCACGGACGAGCTCGACGATCTTCTCGGGCATCTTATCTCCCTCTCACGGCGCGAACGCCGAAACGATTCAACTACAGCTGGACGAGTGTATCAGAGACGAGTGGATACTGGCTTGGCTCACGCCGTGGGCCTTCCGCTCTCCGCGCGCTCCTCGAGCGCAAGGCGACTCCTCAGCTCCGCCAGCCCGGGCTCGAGTCCCACGGGATAGGTCTGTGGGTTCAGGAAGCGGGCGACCGCGGGGTCGAGCCTCATGAGCGCCTCGCGGCAGCGCTCGCGGGCGACCTCGATCCCCTCCTGCTCCCCGACACGCCGCCCGTGCTCGACGAGCCTCACGAGGAGCTCCTCGGGCTCACCCGTGAGACGGTGCACGAGATAGGGGTCCACGATGTCCACCATCTCGCGCGCAACGCCTTCGTGTGCCTCCTCGTCGACCACGAGCATGTCCGCCGTGGGGCGACCGGCCTGGTCGTAGTAGCGAAGCACGTGCTGGATGCCGGGAATGGTGCGCTTGTAGGACTGCTCGGAGAGCTTGATCACCGGGGTCCAGGGCTCCTCGGGTCCGCGGCGCACGGCGGCGAGCTTGTAGACGCCGCCGAGGGAGGGCTGCGGGTCGCAGGTTGCGAGCTTGGTGCCCACGCCAAAGGTGTCGATGGGGGCACCCTGCGCAAAGAGCGACTGGATGGTGTACTCGTCAAGGTCGTTGGAGACGGAGATCTTCACGTAGGGCAGCCCCGCCTCGTCGAAGGCGGCGCGAGCCTCCTTGGAGAGACGCGCGAGGTCGCCGGAGTCAAGGCGTACGGCAGAGAGTCGCTCGCCGGCGGCCTCCATCTCCTTGGCCACGGTGATGGCGTTCTGGATGCCCTGGTGCACGTCGTAGGTGTCGAGCAGCAGCACGCAGTTCTTGGGGCTGGAGGCGGCGAAGGCACGGAAGGCCTCGAGCTCGCTCGGGAACGCCATGACCCAGGAGTGCGCGTGCGTGCCAAAGACGGGGATGCCGTAGATCTTTCCGGCGAGGACGTTCGAGGTGGACGAGGCGCCGGCGATGTAGGAGGCGCGCGCCACGGCGAGCCCGCCGTCGGGCCCTTGGGCGCGACGCAGACCGAAGTCAGAGACCGGGTGCCCCTCGGCGGCGCGGACCACGCGCGCGGTCTTGGTGGCAACGAGCGTCTGGAAGTTCACGAGGTTGAGCAGGGCCGTCTCGATGAGCTGGCAGTCGATGACGGGACCCTCGACGCGAACCATGGGCTCGCGGCCAAAGACGACCTGCCCCTCGGGGACGGCGTGAATCGTGAGGTCAAGATGGTGGTTGCGCAGATACTCGAGGAAGGCAGGCTTGAACATGGGGCCGCCGCCGGGTGCCTGGATGCTCGCCAGGTACTCGATGTCATCATCCTCGAACACGAAGTTCTCCACGAGGTCCGCCAGCTGTCCCGTGCCACAGCACACGGCGTACCCGCCGTCGAAGGGGCAGTCACGGAAAAAGGCGTTGAAGCACGCCTGGGCGTCAACGAGGCCAGCCTCCCAGAACCCCTGGGCCATCGTGAGCTCGTAGAGGTCGGTGTTGAGGCAGACGTCAGTGGGCTTGGTGCGATCGGTGAGAGACATGCGCCCTCCTATCCGAGTATGGTGACGGCGAGCCAGATGGCGGCGACTCCCACGACGGCGAGAATGACGATCTTCTGTCCCAGGGGCATCTTGAGGTCGTCGTCGGGCTCCATGAGGGCGCGTCCGCGCTCGCGGGCCGCCGCGGCGCGTCTCTCGGCCTCGGAGGCCTCCTGGCTGCGAGCCCTCTCGCGCCGCAGGCGCTCGAGCTCGGCTCGCTCCGCAGCGTCCTTCTCGGCACGCTGCCTCTCGGCCTTCTCGGCACGCAGGCGCTCGAGCTCGGCGCGCTCGTCGTCGGTGAGACCGGTGTTCTCTGCCATGACTCCTCCGTCTATCGGGTCTATCTCATAGTTATAGCGTTTGCTTGTGGCGTTTGCGACGTCGAGGGGCCGACGAGCTCGGGGCCCTCCACGCCCGTGGCGTCAAACTCAGGGACGAAGCTCTCCGAGACGGTTCCGCCCTCCTGCCACCAGATGCGCTCGAAGCCAAGGTCATCGGCATGGCAGAGTACGATCTCGTACTCCTCCTCGGAGATGCCGTGCGAGAGCTCTCCCCCGGCGCTGCGACAGGCCTCGTTGGGGGTGTACTGGTTCATGATCGAGAGGTCGGCGTCGTTTCCGGCGATCTCCCAGACGCGATCGAGAACGGCGCAGGAGTCGTCGGAGTGACCGGGCAGGACCAGATGGCGCACGATGATGCCACGGCGCATGGAGCCGTCCCCAGCGACGAGCCTTCCTCCCGCCGCCCTGAGCGAATCTGCCATCACGGAGAGCGACGAGGCGGCAACCTCGGGATAGTCGGGGGCGGAGGAGAGCTCGCCGGCGAGCGCGGAGCTCGCGTACTTGAAGTCCGTGAGCCAAACGTCCACCACGTCGGCGAGGGCGCGGACGACCTCGGGGCGCTCGTAGCCCGACGTGTTGCAGACGATGGGCAGGTCGAGGCCTGCGGAGCGCGCCATCCCAACCGCCTCGCGTACGTGCGGTGCAAAGTGCAGGGGCGTCACGAGATTGATGTTGAGCGCGCCCTGGCCCTCGAGCTCGAGCATCATCTCCGCGAGACGCGCGGTGCTCACCGGCAGACCAAAGCCCCCGCTCGAGATCTCGTGGTTCTGGCAGAAGACGCAGCGCAGGGGGCAGCCCGAGAAAAAGATTGCGCCCGACCCGGCCTCGCCGGAGATGGGCGGCTCCTCCCACATGTGAAGGGCGCTTCTCGCCACGCGGAGCTCGTCGCCCATGCCGCAGGCGCCCCGGGCGCCATCCGCACGGTGGGCGTGGCATCGGCGAGGGCAGAGCTCGCACACATCGTACGCGGAGAACGTGATGTCCGCGAGACCCGCGGTCAACGACGCTCACCCCTGTGGCCGGACGTCCCGCCGTCGCGCCTGCCTCGATGGAGCTTCTCGGCCTCCTCGGCAAACGCCTCGTCGGAGGGGGTCACGAGCTCATCCTCGCCGGTCTTTGGGTCGCGGTGATGGAGAAGAACCGGCTCGAAGAGATGGAGGTTCTGAGCAAAGATGAAGGACGCCCCGAGCAGGACGAAGAAGATGAGGATGCGCGGCAGGGTGTCGACGAGGGTCATCACCAGGGAGCCCGCGCAGAGCAGCGCCGTCCAAGCGTACATGAGCAGGACCGCCTGGCGCTGGTCAAAGCCCTCGGCAAGCAGGCGGTGGTGGATGTGGCCGCGGTCGGCATGGCTGATGCCGGTGTGACCGCGGAGGCGTCGGACGATGGCGGAGAAGGTGTCGATGATCGGCACCGCCGCGATGACAAGCGGGACGATGATCGTCGTGAGGCCCGCGAAGCGGGTCACGGAGAGCAGCGACACCACACCGAGCGCAAAGCCAAGCGTGAGGGCCCCGGAGTCGCCCATGAACACGGAGGCGGGGTGGAAGTTGTACCAGAGGAAGCCGAGCGAGGAGCCGACGACGGCTACGGAGAGGGCCGCGGCATCGAGGCGGCCGGCGAGCACGGAGAGCGTGAACATGGTCACGCCGGCGAGCGCCGAGATTCCTGCCGCAAGGCCGTCCAGACCGTCGATGAGGTTGATAATGTTCGTGTACGCAACGAGGTAAATCACCGTGATGGGATAAGCGAGCCAGCCGAGATCTATGAAGCCCCCCGTGATGGGGTCAGAGATGTCCCCGATGAAGAGACCGCCCGCAACGGCGATGACGGCAGCGAGCGCCTGGCCGGAGAGCTTCTGGAGAGGCTTGAGCGAGAAGATGTCGTCCAGAACGCCCGTGACGAATATCGTCACGAACGCCGCCACGAGAAACCAGTAGTTGACCTCGAGCTTGGGCGACGGGACGAGGACGACCGGCCAGCCAAAAAACGTGGTCCCCAGATACTGCACGACAAAGGCGGCGACGATCCCCGCAAAGATGGCGATGCCGCCCATGCGCGGGATGGGCTTCTTGTTGATGCGACGAGCGTCCGGGTAGTCAACGGCGCCAACGCGAATGGCAAGGCGTCGGGCGAGCGGCGTGACGGCGAGAGAGACGAGAAGGGCGGCCCCGAACAGACAGAGATAGGGTATCCAGTCTGAAACCACCGTGCCCCCTTCCAGGCTTGAGCGACATAACGCAACCATGATAGCGGAAAGAGACCTGGGCGAACGCCCCTTCGGAAAACTCCGGAAAACGTCGAACAGACACGTTATTCTCACTTTTGACGAGAAGAACGCGCAAGTCAAGACTGGTATCTCCGGGCGGCTCACCTATAGTTGAGGTGTCGTTCCCCTGCGGGCAAACTGGGTGAACCGACAAGCTTTACTTGGGAGTCCGATATCTCGTGTTCAGTACGGAGATTCCCCGGTGATGGGAAAACCGGAACGCGCGATGGGGACACCCACCTTTTGAGAGGTGGGTTCATTGACGCACCGCAGGGGACGGCTTTTTTCTTGTTGACAAGCGGCGCGCGAGGCGCCACAATAGCCCACGCACCATTTCTGGGGACGTAGCTCAGCTGGGAGAGCGCTGCCTTCGCAAGGCAGAGGCCGGGGGTTCGAATCCCCTCGTCTCCACCAGAGGCCTGTCAGGCGGACGCCCTTCTCGGCGCCCGCCTTTTTCCTGTCAAAAGGGGACAGGTACGTTTCCCCAGATAAAACCTGCCAAAAGTTTGCTGCTGGTCAAGCTTTAGCGAACTGGTCATCTTTTGGCAGGTTTTAACTGCGGAAGTGTACCTGTCCCCTTTTGACAGCTAGAGCGAGGTCTGGACGAGGGTGGGCGTGAGGCCGGCGGCCTTGAGGGCCTCGACGATCTGCGCCTTGTGCTCGGTGCCAAAAGCCTCGATCGTGACGCGAAGCTCCACGGCGGCGTTGCGGTTGGTCGAGACGAACTGGTTGTGCTCGAGCTTGATGACGTTGCCATTCTGCTCAGCGATGGTGGAGGCCACGCGCACGAGCATACCCGGGCGGTCGGGCAGGAGCACGCTCACGGTGAAGATGCGGTCTCGCATGATGAGGCCGTGCTGAACCACCGAGCTCATCGTGATGACGTCCATGTTTCCGCCGGAGAGAATCGAGACAACGCGCTTGTTCTCGGCGGGCAGGTGCTTGAGCGCCGCCACCGTGAGCAGGCCGGAGTTCTCCACGATCATCTTGTGGTTCTCCACCATGTCGAGAAACGCGACCACAAGCTCGTCGTCAGGAACGGTCATGACGTCGTCGAGGTTGTCACGCAGGTACGGGAAGACCTTGTCGCCCACTTCAAGGACGGCGGTACCGTCGGCGATGGTGTTGGCGCTCGGCAGCTTCACGGGATGCCCCGCCTCGAGCGCGGCCGTGAGCGAGGGCGCTCCCTCAGGCTCCACGCCGATCACGCGAATCTTGGGGTTGTAGAGCTTGGCAAAGGTCGCCACGCCGCAGGCCAGGCCGCCGCCACCCACCGGCACGAGAATCGTGTCCACAAGCGGGAGCTCCTGTACGACCTCCATGGCAATCGTTCCCTGGCCGGTGGAGACGCACGGGTCGTTGAATGGATGGATGAAGGTGTAGCCCTCGCGCTCGGCGAGCTCGAGGGCGTGGTCGCACGCCTCGTCGTAGACGTCTCCGTGGAGCACGACCTCGGCGCCGTAGTGCTTGGTGCGCTCGACCTTGATGAGCGGCGTGGTCTCGGGCATCACCACCACCGAGCGCGCCCCGGCGCGAGTCGCAGCAAAGGCAACGCCCTGCGCGTGGTTACCGGCGCTTGCGGTGATGATGCCGCGGGAGAGCTCCTCGGGGGAAAGCGTGGAGATCTTGTAGTAGGCGCCGCGCACCTTGTAGGCGCCCGTGCGCTGCATGTTCTCGGGCTTGAGCCATACCCGGTTTCCGGTCTGGGCAGAGAAGTGCGGGCTCTCCACGAGCTTCGTCTCGAGCGTAACCTCGCGAACCTTGTGCGAGGCCTCCTCGAACGCCTCGAGCGTGAGCATCTCTGCCATGGCGGACTCCTTTGCAGGTTGGTGACGGCGCGGCGCGCGGCGCGCGAATGCGTTTGTGGTCTGCCTATAGTAGTCCTGCCGAGAGCGGACCGTCTCGGCACGTGGCGAGGGGGCATCAAATGGAAACCAACGAGACGGGCGCGACCGTCGAGAAGAACGACGGCACGCCACTCTTCCAGATCCACGACGCGAGCGTCGTGCGCGGCGGCAAGACCATTCTGCACGTGGGCGACTTCTCGCTTGCAGAAGGCGAGCACGTGGCCCTTCTCGGCCCCAACGGCGCGGGCAAGTCTACGTTCATCCAGCTCCTCACGCGTGAGGTGTTCCCCCTGTGGCGCGAGGAGCCGCCGGTGCGCTTCCGGGGCGCCGCCCGCCCGCAGCTCGCCGACATCAAGCGTACCCTCGGCATCGTGAGCTCCACGATGCACGACCAGGTGCGCGTGCACCTGCCGGTCGTGGACATCGTGGTGGGCGGCCTGTTCGGCACCCTCGGCGTGCCGCTGCGAGGCGAGGTGAGCGACAAGGACCGTGCGCTCGCGGCGGACGCGCTCGAGCGTCTGGGCATCGCAGACCTCGCGCCACGCGACGTGATGACGCTCTCCACCGGCCAGGTGCGTCGTGTGCTCGTGGCACGCGAGCTCGTGCGCGACCCACAGGTCCTCATCTTCGACGAGCCGTGCACGGGCCTTGACCCCGAGGGCATGTACCACGTGCGCAGGACCATGGGAACGCTGGCCGCCGAGGGGCGGTCCGTGGTCCTCGTGACCCACTACCCCGAGGACATCATCCCCGAGATTAATCGTGTGCTGCTTATCAAGGACGCCGAGGTCTTTGCGGACGGGTCCAAGTCCGAGCTTCTCACGAGCGAGGTCATGAGCAGCCTCTTCGAAGTCCCCCTCGTGGTGGCGGAGTCCGACGGCTGGTACTCCCTCCGCGGCTCCTACGTCCAATCCTTCAAAAGGGGACAGGTACACTCCCGCAGGTAAAACCTGCCAAAAGCGCGCGGCTTTTGCTCCGCCAAGGAGACGCCTGTCTTTTGGCAGGTTTTACCTGCGGTATTGACCCCGTCCCCTTTTGCTAGGTCGTTGCGTTGGTGATTGTCCACCTACCAATACCCGTCAGGCGCTCAATCTGACGCACAGAGAGACCCGAGGACCTCAGGTCTCGAAGTCGGAGATTCCTCTCGGGTTTGGGGAGCGCTGCCAGCAGGCCTGGCTCAACACCGCCGAGAACCTCCGCCGCGCGCTCACGCGACTCCTCGTCAGAGATTCGCATCCGTCTCATATGCCGATAAGGACTTCCCCTTCCCGCCGAAAACTCGACGAAGCGATCTACGCCACCAAGCAAGCCAAGAACGAACTCGACGTCACAGTGGCGCGCCTCCCCCACATATTCTCGGTAGCTGCTCCACGGATACTCCTCCCTAGAACCAATTCCCCCGTTCTCTGGATTGTTGTGGATGTAGCGAACGACCTCAAGGAGGTATGCCTCGTTCTCGATGGGCTCGCTGAAAAACCGATCCTGAAAGACATGCCCAACGTGGCCGGTCCTCTTGTTGAACCGCTGGGCATAGCTCGTCGCAAGCCCGTGCATCGCCTCGCTGATGCGACCCCGGGGGTCCTCAAGAAGCAAATGAACATGGTTTCCCATCAGACACCACGCATGGACAACCAGGCCATGTTTGTCTACCTGCAGGTCAAGCAGGTCGAGAAAAGCCCGCCTGTCCGAGTCATCCTCGAACATGGTCCGCCTCCCCTCCCCGCGAACCGTCACATGGTAGAACCCAGAATTTGAGAAGCTCCTTGACTTGCGTGGCATGACATCCCTCCCCTGACAATTTGGATGACCCTCCTGATACCCCTTTTCGCGCACCCACTTTCAGTTGAAATTGGAAAGAACTTTTGACAGGTTTTAACTGGGAATGTGTACCTGTCCCCTTTTGAAGGGGCCGCTGGCGGGGGAAATGAGACCGTTCGCAGGCGGTCACGGGGCGGAAACACGAGCCGCGTAGAGTACCAACCACTGAGCAAATGCGATGACAGGGCCAGTACGGGCCGCATCCGTCCCACAGCGAGCGGGCAGCGTGAGAACCCGCGCCGGACGGCTCCGAAGACTCCCTCGAGCAGCTCGCGAGAACCTCCGCGCCGCGCAGCGGGCCAACCCCGCCAACGCGCCGAGAAGTACCGCGCGCCGGCGGCCACCGTAACGGCTTCGAGGTTCCGTGCCTCGCATTTCTCGCCAGCGACAAGAGAAAGCGAGGGGGACGTGGAACTGAGAAGCGACATGATCAAGCGAGGCCTGGCGCGCGCGCCGCACCGGAGCCTGCTCAAGGCCGACGGTCTTACCGACGAGGAGCTCGACCGACCGCTCGTGGCCGTGGTCTCCGCACAGAACGAGGTCATCCCGGGACACCTTCACCTCCAGCAGATCGCCGACGCCGTCAAGGCTGGCGTCCGCATGGCCGGCGGCACCCCGCTACAGGTCAACACCATCGGCGTGTGCGACGGCATTGCGATGAACCACGAGGGAATGCACTACAGCCTCACCAGCCGCGAGGTCATCGCGGACAGCGTTGAGTGCGCCGTCCAGGGTCACCAGTTCGACGCGATGGTCCTCATCCCCTCCTGCGACAAGATCGTCCCCGGCATGCTCATCGCCGCGGCGCGCCTGGACATCCCCACGATGCTCGTCTCCGGCGGTCCCATGCTCGCCGGCCGCGGGCGCGACGGCAGCCAGACCGACCTCAACTCCCTCTTCGACGCCGTGGGCCAGGTAACCGCCGGCACCATGACCGAGGAGGAGTGCCACTGGCTCGAGGGCACGGCCTGCCCCACCTGCGGCAGCTGCTCCGGCATGTTCACCGCCAACTCCATCTGCTGCCTCGCTGAGGCCCTGGGCATCGCCCTTCCCGGCAACGGCACCGTGCCCGCCGTCTACTCGGAGCGCATCCGCCTCGCCAAGCAGGCGGGCATGAAGATCATGGAGCTTGTCGAGAAGAACGTGACGGCCCGCCAGATCCTCTCGCCCGCCGCAATTCACAACGGCATGGTGCTCGACATGGCCTTCGGCGGCTCCACCAACACGATGCTGCACCTCACGGCCATCGCGCAGGCCGCCGGCTGCCCCGTCACGATGGATGACTGGGACCGCGCCAGCGCCGAGACGCCCAACATCGTGCGCATCGCTCCCGCCGGGCCTCTTCACATCCAGGACCTGAACGACGCGGGCGGCGTCTCCGCCATCATCGGCGAGCTCGGGCGCACCGGGCACCTCGACATGAGCGCCCTCACCTGCCACGGCACCATGGCAGAGTGGGTCGCGTCCTGCCCGCCCGTGGACGGCGAGGTAGTTCGCTCCGTGGACAACGCCTACTCCCCCGACGGCGGCCTCAAGGTCATGCGCGGCAGCCTCGCGCCGGACTGCGGCGTCGTCAAGAAGAGCGCCGTCGACCCGGGTATGTGGCAGCACAGCGGTCCCGCGCGCGTCTTCGACTCCGAGGAGGAGGCCTGCAAGGCCATCTTCGGCGGGGCGATAAACCCGGGCGACGTGGTTGTCATCCGCTACGAGGGCCCGGCGGGCGGTCCGGGCATGCGAGAGATGCTCACCCCCACCTCGGCCATCTGCGGCATGGGCCTTGCAAGCTCGGTGGCCCTCATCACCGACGGGCGCTTCTCCGGCGCCTCCAAGGGCCCGTGCATCGGCCACGTCTCCCCCGAG
>CASFQX010000007.1 GCA_949296375.1 uncultured Olsenella sp. | reverse complement strand
CATTGCCATGATCGTCGGCATGCTGGTGCTGTTCTTCGTCTTTGACTGGCGACTCGGCCTCGCGTGCCTTGTCGCGGTGATCATCTCGCTCGGCTGCATGTTCTACATGATGGGCGGGCGCGGCATGGACTTCATGACGCGCTACATGGAGTCGCTCGTCAAGATGAACAAGACCGGCACCGAGTACGTGCGCGGCATCCCTGTGGTCAAGGTGTTCCAGCAGACGGTCTACAGCTTCCGCGCGTTTCATGACGCCATCGAGCAGTTCACGCGGCTTGCGCAGGACTACGCCGTAAAGTGGTGCCAGACGCCGCAGTCGCTCTCGCTCACCATCATCAACGGCGTCGCGATCTTCCTCGTGCCGGCAGCGATTCTCGTTGCGCCCGGCGAGGGAGACTTCGCGCGCTTCCTGGCCAACTTCGCGTTCTACACGATCTTCTCGGCCGTGATCCCCACCGCCATGACGCGAGTGATGTTCATGTCCGAGGCGTTCCAGTCCGCCGCGGACGCGGTCTCGCGCGTCGAGGAGGTACTGGCTGCGCCCGTGATCTCCGCCCCCGCCGCACCTCGCACGCCCGCGGGCAATGCCATCCGCTTCGAGGACGTGAGCTTTACCTACGAGGGCGCGGACGCTCCGGCGCTTGACCACGTGAGCTTTGAGGTGCCAGCCGGCGCGACGGTGGCGCTCGTGGGCCCCTCCGGCGGCGGCAAGACCACGGCGGCGAGCCTCGTGCCTCGCTTCTGGGACGTGGACGCCGGACGCGTGACGCTCGGCGGCGTGGACGTGCGCGAGATGGATCCGCACGACCTCATGGACCGCGTGGCCTTTGTCTTCCAGGCCAACCGGCCCTTCCGCCAGACGATCCTGGAGAACGTGCGCGCCGCGCGCCCCGAGGCCACCCGCGAGGAGGCACTCGCCGCGCTCGAGGCCGCCCAGTGCGCGGACATCCTGGAGAAGCTGCCCAAGGGTGCCGACACGCTCGTGGGGACGGGCGGCACCCACCTCTCCGGCGGCGAGGTGCAGCGCCTCATGATCGCCCGCGCGATTTTGAAGGATGCTCCGGTGGTGGTGCTCGACGAGGCGACGGCCTTTGCCGACCCCGAGAACGAGGTCAAGATCCAGGCAGCCTTCAAGCGCCTCGCCCGCGGGCGCGGCTGCTCGCCACGCACCGTCCTCATGATCGCGCACCGCCTCTCCACGGTGCGAAACGCCGACAAGATCGTGGTCCTTGACGCCGGGCGCGTGGCCGAGCAGGGCACGCACGACGAGCTGCTGGCAGCAGGCGGCCTCTACGCCCGCATGTGGGCCGACTACGAGAAGTCCGTGAGCTGGCGCATCACGAGCGCCGCGGAGGTGGAGTAGATGAGCATCCAGGAGAAGTACGCCCTCACCGACGAGGGCATGCGAAACGTCAAGCTCGGCGCCGTGTGGACGGCTGCGGCAAACCTCGTGGTCTTTGGCGGCGTGGGCGCCCTCTGCCTGCTCATGGGCGAGCTCGTGGCGCACCTCACCGAGGGCGCGCCGCTGCCGGACCTCCTCCCGTACGCAGCTGGCCTCGTCGCATTTGCCGTCGCGCTCTTCGTGGCGGAGTACTGGGCCTACTACTACCAGTACGGCGTCATCTACAAGGAGAGCGGCAGGCAGCGCATCGGCCTCGCCGAGCGCCTGCGCAAGCTGCCCCTGGGCTTCTTCGGCCGACGCGACCTCGCCGACCTCACCGAGACCCTCATGACCGACGTCAAGACCACCGAGCACGCCTACAGCCACGTGCTGCCCGAGCTCTACGGTGCCTACATAACGCTCGCCGTGGCGGCCGTCTGCCTGTTCTTCTTTGACTGGCGGCTCGCGCTCGCGTCGCTCTGGAGCTGCCCGGTGGGGCTCGCCATCCTCTTCGGCGCACGGCGCGCCCTCCAGCCCATGATGGAGGCCACGCGCATGCGCGGCCTTGCCACCTCGGAGGACATCCAGGAGGCGCTCGAGTGCGTGCGCGAGGTACGCGCGACCAACCAGGAGGAGCGCTACCTTGAGCACATCCATGCCGACGTGGACGCCGCGGAGCGCCAGGCCGCCCGCTCGGAGATCGCCTGCGGTATCGCCGTCAACGGAGCCCAGATTGTGCTGCGCCTGGGCCTTGCCACCACGGTGCTCGTGGGCGCGGCGCTCATCCTGGAGGGCTCCTGCACGTTCATGACGCTCTTTGCCTTCCTTGTGGTGGTGAGCCGCATCTACGCGCCCTTCGACCAGTGCCTCATGCTCATCGCCGAGCTCTTCTCGGCCAAGACCGCCGCGGCGCGCATGAAGGGCTTCTACGAGGAGCCGCTCGCGCAGGGCGGCGAGACGTACGAGCCTGCCGGGCACGACGTTACCTTCGAGAACGTATCCTTCTCCTACGATCGTGGCGAGAAGGTCCTGGACGGCGTGACGTTCACCGCGCGCGAGGGCGAGGTCACGGCGCTCGTGGGACCATCCGGCTCCGGCAAGTCCACCTGCGCCCGTCTGGCGGCGCGCCTGTGGGATGCCGATGCGGGACGCGTCGCCGTGGGCGGCGTGGACGTGGCAGCCGTGGACCCCGAGGTCCTTCTCGCCGACTTCTCCGTGGTCTTCCAGGACGTGCTGCTCTTTGACGACACGGTGATGGGCAACATCCGACTGGGCAGGCGCGGCGCCACCGACGAGGAGGTGCTCGCCGCGGCGCGCGCGGCCAACTGCGACGAGTTCGTGAGCCGCCTGCCGCAGGGCTACGACACGATGATCGGCGAGAACGGCGCGCGGCTCTCCGGCGGCGAGCGCCAGCGCAT
>CASFQX010000006.1 GCA_949296375.1 uncultured Olsenella sp. | reverse complement strand
GCGCGGCTTCAAGATCGGCGGCTTCAACGCCGTGTGCTCCTCCGAGGTCATCCCGTCCGCCGGCGTGAGCTCCTCGGCCTCCTTCGAGATGCTCGTCTGCGAGATGATCAACCACCTCTACAACGACGACGCCATCGAGCGCGCCGACTACGCCCGCATCGGCCAGTACGCCGAGAACGTCTGGTGGGACAAGGCCTCCGGCCTCATGGACCAGATGGCGTGCGCCGTGGGTGGCACGATCCTGCTGGACTTCTCGGACGGCGTGAAGTACGAGAAGGTCGACTTTGGCTTTGACGAGCTGGGCCACGACCTCGTGATCGTCAACACCGGCAAGGGCCACGCCGACCTCTCCGCCGAGTACTCCTCCGTCCCCAACGAGATGCACGACGTCGCCGCCGCCCTCGGCGTCAAGAACCTCTGCGAGTCCAACGAGGACGCGGTTCTCGCCAACCTCGCCGAGCTGCGCGAGAAGTGCGGCGACCGCGCGGTGCTGCGCGCCCTGCACTACTTCGAGGAGGTCAAGCGCGTGGAGGCCGCCGAGGCCGCCATCAACGCCGGCGACAAGGCCCGCGTGCTCGACATCATCACCGCCTCCGGTCGCTCCTCCTGGGAGTGGCTGCAGAACGCCGTGGTCCCCGGCATGCCCGAGGAGGAGCCCATCCCGATGGCGCTCGCCCTCACCGAGCTCTACCTGCGCAAGATCGGCGCCGGTGCGTTCCGCCTGCACGGCGGCGGCTTCGCGGGCGTCATCATGTGCGTGATCCCCAAGGCCGAGACTGCGGGCTACGTGGACTACATGGCCGGCTACTTTGGACGCGAGAACGTCTACCTCACCAACATCCGCCAGACGGGCGCCGCCTGTCTCGGCAAGGCGTAGGACAGCACGGTTCTCTCGCCATCCCTTTGGTTGCGAGCGGCGGCGCGGCTCTGGTCGTGCCGCCGCTTTTTTTGCGCGCGCTTGGGCCGCGTTTTGGGCTGCGCTTGGGTCGCGGGCGGGCTGTGCGGCCGATTAACACGCACGGATTGTTTCAATCCCACATATCCGCAGGAAAAAATAACACGCATCGCAAACTGTGCGTGTTAATCGCCCACACAGCCCGCCCCGACACCCGTGGTTGAGACGCGCCTGTCTGCGCGACCGCCCGCCGAACCGCCCGCGGACTTTCTGCCAACCGCATAGATTCCTTGGTATCGTCTGAAAAGTATGGGTAATCGTGGGGGGACTCTCTCGATCCCCCGCTGACGACACGTAGGAGGAGGACCTATGAAGCAGGTCAGGAAGGCGGGTCACGGGCTCCGCTGGTTTGCGGCGGGCTCGCTCGCCGTGGCAGCGGCCGTCTGCTCCGCGGTTGCGCTCGCGCAGCCGGCTCAGGCGGAGGATGCCACGACCTACACGCTCTATCCCACGCCGCAGGTGATGACCTACGACGACGGCACCATCACGCTTGGTGACACCGTCGACGTGGTCGTCGAGGACGGCATCGACGCCGACACCGTCGCGCGTCTGGACGAGGCGCTCGATCTCAAGGGCATCACGCCCGTGGAGGAGACCGCCCCCAACGCAGACGGTCAAGTTGACGTCCTCGTGGGCATCGAGGGCTCGGGCGACGTCGTTGACCAGTACGTTGACGCGGCGGGCCTCACCATCGAGGACGGCCTCTTTGAGAAGACCGACGCCTACCTGCTGGCGCTGACCCCCGCGAGCGAGGGCAACGACGCGCGCATCGTGGTCCTGGGCAAGGACACCGACTCCGCGTTCTACGGCCTCACGACCGTCTACCAGCTCTTCCAGCAGGTCGACGGCGACACCGTCCGCGCCTTCACGGTCTCCGACTGGGCCGACGTTGTCTCCCGTGGCTTCATCGAGGGCTACTACGGCAACCCCTGGAGCCAGGAGGACCGCGAGGACCTCATGCGCTGGGGTGGCTACCACAAGCTCAACGTGTACGTGTACGCGCCCAAGGACGACCTCAAGCACCGCCTGCACTGGCGTCAGAAGTACACGGACGAGGAGATCAAGAAGATCGCCGCGCTTGCCGAGGCAGGCAACGAGTCCAAGTGCCGCTTCGTCTATGCGCTGCTGCCGTTCTACAAGCCGGGAGAGAACGGCATGGACGGCAACACCGAGGAGAGCCTGGGCACCAAGGTTGATGCCAAGTTTGACCTCGTCAACAACTATGATGCTGATCTCGAGGTCCTGAAGGCTCGCTACCTGCAGGTCATTGACGCCGGCGTACGTCAGATTGCCCTTCTTGCTGACGATGCTTGGAACCAGGGTGGTGAGAACTACCTGCGCCTGCTCAAGGATCTCACCACGTGGCTCGAAGAACTCCAGCAGCTAAAGAACCCGGACGGCTCTCCCAAGTACCCCGGCCTCAAGACCACCATCCCGTACGTGGGTGCGCAGTGGACCTACACCGGCACCGGTGAGTCTTGGTACCAGCAGGCGCCTGACAACATCCAGTTTGTTCTCACGGGCAACCAGACCTTTGGTGCTGTGAGCTCTAGCTTCATCGGTAAGGTTCAGGCAAACACCGGTCGCAACCCCTTCATGTGGATCAACTGGCCCTGTACTGACCCACTGCCCAACTACCTTACGATGGGTGGTCACAACACCTTCCTCGAGGCTGGCGTTGAGCCTGGTTCGGTTGACGGCATCATGCTCAATCCGATGCAGCAGTCTCAGCCCTCAAAGCAGGCCATCTTTATGGTATCTGAGTACGCTTGGAACATCTGGGAGACCGAGGATCATGCCGACCAGGTCTGGCAGGACTCCTTCAGCTACCTTGAGAACAACTCGCCCAATGCGACCGAGGCTTCCGATGCTCTCCGCGAGCTCTCATCGCACATGCGTATGAGCACTTCGGGTACAACGAGCACGAGCAGCGGTAACCCCAGCGCAGATTACAGCGCAAGCGTTCCGGGGCAGGATAGGGCTTTTGGCTTCTGGGTGAACGACGAGTCCAAGGACTTCAGCAGCGAGACCGACCCCGCCGGTGCGATGACCGCCATCAAGGAGGCCGTCGAGAACGGCAGCGTGACCGCCGAGGACATCGCCGCCGCGCGTCCGACCTATCAGAGCATCGTTGATGCTGCTAACACCTACGAGGAGTCCCACACCAACGAGACCATGTGGTCTCAGATCTCCCCGTTCATCAAGGCCCTGCGCGACAAGGCCCAGGCCTCGCTGCTCTACCTCGACGTCATCGAGGCCGCACTCGACTACGACGACGCCGCCGCCGAGAAGCTCGAGACTGCCGACGCGATGTACGACCAGAGCAAGACCTACACCTACAACCAGCTCGGCACCGACTACGAGGCCAGGGCGGGTCACGAGTACGTTGAGCCCACGCTCGAG
>CASFQX010000005.1 GCA_949296375.1 uncultured Olsenella sp. | reverse complement strand
GCCTGTACGTGGGCGGTCACTCCAAGGGAGGCAACCTTGCCACGTACGCGGCCCTGCGTGCGCCGGAGGGGGTTCGAGCTCGTCTCGCGGGGGTGTTCGATCACGACGGACCTGGCTTCAAGCAGGGGTTTCTCGCCGATCAAGACTTTGAGCCCATCCTCGGTGTCACCCATCGCATGGTGCCGGAGGAATCCGTTGTGGGTATGCTGATGGAGACGCCGGTACCCACGCGCGTGATCAGGAGCTCCGCACGCGGTCTCGACCAGCACAACGTCTTCACCTGGGAGGTTGAGGGCGCCGACTTCGCGGAGGCGGGGCGCCTGAGCGGCTCGGCCACGTTCACGCACGAGGTCATGTCTGACTGGCTCGCCTCACTCGACGAGGAGGAGCTGCCGCGCGTTGTGGACGCCCTGTTCAATGCCATCGAGGCATCCGGAGCGAGCAGTGCGGGAGAGGTCATCTTCAGCGGGACAAACGCGCCGACGCTCCTCGGCGAGGCGGCTCGAAACATCAATCAGGAGTCGCGGGACGCTCTGCTGCCGGCGCTCAAGAAACTCGCCGCCGCCGTGGCGCGCGCCGGCGTCCGAGGAATCACCGGGCGGCTCTAGGACCCAGCGACTGGAGGGACGAGAAGGGCGAGGCGCCCGAAGCGCCCCGCCCTTCCGGGGAGACTGCTGGCTCTGATTCTAGTCGTCGTAGCGATCGTCATCCCAGTCGTCATCGCGGTCGTCGTCGCGATCGTCATCCCAGTCGTCATCGCGGTCGTCATCGCGGTCGTCGTCCCAGTCGTCGGCGTCGTCGCGGTCGTCGTCCCAGTCGTCGGCGTCGTCGCGGTCGTCGTCCCAGTCGTCGGCATCGTCGCGGTCGTCGCGGTCGTCGTCCCAGTCGTCGGCATCGTCGCGGTCGTCGCGGTCGTCGTCCCAGTCGTCGGCGTCGTCGGCGTCGTCGCGGTCGTCGTCCCAATCATCGTCCCAGTCGTCATCGCGGTCGTAGCGATCGTCGTTCCAGTCGTCCCAGTCATCGCGATCGTCCCAGTCGTCATTCCCGTCGATATCGGCCTCGAGGACCTTTCCCGTCCTCGCGTCCACCTCGTACTCGTACTCAACTCCACCCGAGGTGAACTCGAGCTCGTAAACGCCGTCGTCAAGCTCATACTCGTGATCGTTGAACGAGGCCTCGGTGAGCCCCAGCTGCGAGAGCACGATGTCCTTTGCCGCATCGATTCCGATGTAGCCGCGCTCGTCAAGCTGGTCAGGAGCAACGGCGAGCGCATCGGACTCGAGCCCAAAGCCGTCCACGGTCGTCCTCACGTCGCCCTCGATGCCATCGAGGAACTCTTCTCCCGGATACTCGGAGCCCTGCTGCAGCTTGACGACGATGTTGCGATCGTGCCCGCCCACGGTCTCGTTGAAGTGCCCCGCCTCGTAAATCTCGGTCACAAGGTCAGAGACAACGGCTCTGCACTCCTTGCCCTCGTAGTCCGCGTACCCGCCAACGATTCCGCGCCCGTCGTCGTTCACACCCTCGACCTTGGTGACGAGACCGTTGTCGTCGTACTCAATCTCAATCTCGGGATTGACGCTCAGGAGGAGCACCCCGGCGGTCTTGGCCGCAGCCGCGCCACCAGCATCCGTCCCCTGCGAGGTCGAAGGGGTAGCCCCGCATCCTCCCAGCGTTGCCATAAGGGCGGCGCCGATGGCCGCAGTCGCGATGATGCCCCTCATCTTCAGGCCCGTGTTCTTCATGGTGTCCTCCTTGTGTCTTTTGAGCCTTTCTCTTGCCTTGCAGTGAGAGGTTGCGTGGGCTTCTTCCCAAAACCGGGGTCGACGGAAAACTTTTTCTGACGACTAGTCATCGTCATCGTCGTCCCAGTCGTCGTCCGCATCGTCGTCCCAGTCGTCATCCGCATCGTCGTCCCAGTCGTCGGCATCGTCGTCCCAATCGTCTGCATCGTCGTCCCAATCGTCTGCATCGTCGGCATCGTCGTTCCAGTCATCGCCATCGTCATCCCATTCCCCGTCGTCATCCGCGTCATCCTCCCAGTCGTCATCACCAGAAGGCGCCGCAGCTTCGGGAACGGGCTCGGGCGTCACCTCCTGCACTGGAAGCCCCGTCGTCTCTGGGGCGGCCGCGCCCGCGGGGCTGCCCTCCCGCCCGGTCACGATGACCCGGTGGTCAAGGTGCACCTCAAGCTCAATCACAAGCCTGTCCTCGGTCGCGGTCTTCCAACCCTCGTCGTCGGACTCCACGGAGATTTCGATGCGCCCGCCGTCCTCGAGATACCCCTGCTCCTCCGCCCGATCTGCCAGGTCGTCAGACACCTCGTCGACCGTGCGGCCGTAGTACGCAAAGCCCTCGATGAGCCGCCTGCCGTCGTCGTTCTCGCCCTCAAGCGCAACAACGCGATCAAAGCGATTGACGTCAATCTCAACCTCGGGATTGATGCTCATTCGCACCGTCCCGATCGGCGTCTGCCAAACCGCAAACCCTCCGATTACGGCGGCGCACAGAGATGCCGCCGCAAGCACCGCAACGAACCGGAACCGCCCCCTCCTCCGTGGCGCCTCGTCAAACGCGAGCACGCCGTCGTCAAAGGTCACCACTGCCCCGAGCGTCTGCCCCACCTCGTACCCGAGGTTGGGGACCCTCAGCAACCTGCCCCTCTCGTCGAGGACCAGCGCATAGGCGGGATGGCACTCCATGACGAGGTACGTCATCGCGCACCACCTCCTTCCGGCACGATCTTTCGCAAATGACCGCGAATGATCTCAAAACCGTTGGTAAAGGCGAGAAGCACCGCCACGAGATACCTGCGATGCCGCTCGATCGTCTTTCTCTCCACCCCAGACCCCGCCGCAAGCTCGGCCATGGGGAGCTTTCCCGTCCTCTCCAGGCGTTCGAGCAGCTCGGGGTTGCTCCGAGCGTGGTGAAGGACACGCTGGCAGGCAGTGAGCGTCCGCTCCTGCTTGGGGCAGTTCTCGGAGACATCGAGCAGCGTCAGGCCAAAGTCGGAGAGCCGGGCGGCAAACTCGGCGATCTCGCGCCTCGAGGCCTCTCTCGTCTGGCGCGCCCCTATCTCGTCTCGATCCGAGGCAAGGGTTTCGGCAATGGTGCGATCGTCCTCGTCGTCAGCGACAGACCTCCGCTCGTCAATCGACAAGACGTCGGCATGGCGCTGCTCCCTGCGCACAAAGTCGATGAGCCTGTTGCGGATGGCCGTCGCCGCGAACGGGATGAAGGCGCCCCGCACCTTGTCGTACGCCATCACTGCCTCGTGGAACGCGAACATGGCTATCCCCAGCTCGTCGTCTCTTCCCTCCTGCGGAGGGCGCCCCATGAACTTGGCGGTTTCCGACTTTATGAATGGCAGGTAGTCCCTCACAAGGTCGTCAGCACACCCGGGGTCGCGCTTGGCGGAGGCGACCCTAGCGGTCAAGTCCCCGTCCCGTCTCATTACGTCCTCCTAAGCAACAGGAATACGAGAGGCCGACCCACGTTTTGGGGTAGCGGCGAAAGATGTTCAAAAGACCAGCGTAAAGGGCACAATCGAGCCAAATGTAATCGCCGGGTAAGGCCCGGCGAAAGGTACCCTGCCGCGCAAGCGCCAAATGGAGCACAATGGGGGAACCGTCCGCCCCATCCTCGGCCTACGTGAGGAGGCGAGCTTTCAAACCATGCCTGCGCCACTCGACATCCTGCACGACGTCTTTGGCTACGAGAGCTTTCGCCCGCACCAGGCGGAGATCGTAGACGCCGCACTCTCCGGGCGCGACGTGCTGGCGGTCATGCCCACCTCTGCGGGAAAGTCCATCTGCTACCAAGTGCCGGCACTTCTGCTCGATGGCCTCACCGTGGTGGTCTCGCCGCTCATCTCCCTCATGGCCGACCAGGTTGGCGCCTTGCACCAGATGGGCGTTGCCGCGGCCTGCCTCAACTCAACCCTCACCGGTCCCGAGCGCTCCGAGGTGCTGCTCGCCGTGACGGCGGGCGTGGTGCGGCTTCTCTACGTGGCGCCGGAACGCCTTGAGGACCCCGCGTTCGTCGACGCCGCGGCAACGCGCGGCGTGAGCCTGCTCGCCGTGGACGAGGCGCACTGCATCTCGCAGTGGGGCAACGACTTTAGGCCCAGCTACCAGCGAATCATTGACTTCGTGGACGCTTTGGAGACACGCCCGCCCGTGATGGCGCTCACGGCCACGGCAACGCGGGCCGTGCGGCGCGACATCCGAGAGTCGCTTGCCCTGCGCGACCCGCTCGTGGTTCTCGCCAGCTTTGACCGTCCCAACCTCTTCTTTTCTGTGGAGCGCCCGCGCGGACGTGCCGAGAAGGACCGTGCGCTCGCGGCATTCTGCCAAAAGCGGACCGAGCGCTCCGGCATCGTCTACTGCTCGAGCCGACGCGCCGTGGAGGATGTCTGCGAGGCGCTGCGCGACGAGGGGCTTGCCGCGACGCGCTACCACGCGGGGCTTGCGGCCGGCGAGCGCGAGCGCAACCAGGAGGATTTCCTCTACGACCGCGCCCGGGTGATGGTTGCGACCAACGCGTTTGGCATGGGCATCGACAAGTCCAACGTGAGCTACGTGGTTCACTACAACCTGCCGCTCTCCCTGGAGAACTACTACCAGGAGGCGGGTCGCGCAGGTCGCGACGGCACGCGCGCCGAGTGCCTGCTGCTCTACTCCCCCGGCGACGTCCACACCGCAGAGTTTCTGCTCTCCCGGAGCGAGCCGCGCGAAGACATGACGCCCGAGCAGCGCGCCCTTCTCGCCGAGCGAGACGCCGAGCGACTGCGTCAGATGGTCTTCTACGCAACCACCACGGAGTGCCTACGCGCCCATATCCTGCGCTACTTTGGCGAGGAGGCGCCCGCGTACTGCGGCGCATGCGGGAACTGCCTTGCGGACTTTGAGGAGGTGGACGCCACGACGGATGCGCTCAAGGTGGTGAGCTGCGTAGCGCGAATCGCCCAGCGCGGACGCAGTGCCGGGGCGGCGATGGTTGTGGACGTGCTGCGCGGGTCTCGTGCGGAGCGGGTGCGACAGCGCGGCTTTGACACGCTTTCCACCTACGGCATCATGGCGGACGCGCCGGCGGCACGCGTGCGCGCGATCCTTGACGAGCTGGTCTTTCGCGGGGTGCTCGCGCGAACGAGCGGGGACTATCCCACGATCGGGCTTGCGGGCGAGTCGGGCGCCTTTCTTCGCAGGGAGGCCCCCTGGGATGGACCGTTCATGCTGAAGGTTGCCAAGGGAAAGCCACGCCCAGAGCGCGCGCCCGCGGCGCCAAAAAAAGCCCACGCCGTCACGGACGTCTCCGAGCTGGACGCAGCGGGTCAGGAGCTCTACGGACGGCTCGCTGCGCTGAGGGCCAATCTCGCCCGCGAGCAGAATGTCCCCGCATACATCGTGTTTTCAAACGCAGCGCTGGTAGACATGTGTGCCAAGCGCCCCGACTCGATCGAGGAGTTCCTTGGCGTCTCGGGAGTCGGTGCCAAGAAGGCCGAGCGCTACGGGGCGGCCTTCCTCTCCGAGATCAACGCCTGACCTGCCAAAAGGGGACGGGTACGCTCCCGCAGGTGAAACCTGCCAAAAGTGAGCGACTTTTGGCAGGTTTCACCTGCGGGAGCGTACCCGTCCCCTTTTGGCAGGTC
>CASFQX010000004.1 GCA_949296375.1 uncultured Olsenella sp. | reverse complement strand
ATACCACCCTGACCGCCCGCGGACGTCTGAGTGGCGCCAAACGTCATTCCGCACGAACCGCAGAAGCGCGAGCCGTCCGGGTTCTGGGCGCCGCACTTGGGACAATACATCATGATGTCCTCCTCACGAAAGGTAATCCTTTGCAGAGAGTATACACCCCGCCCCTGCCTTCATTCAGAACGTGCCCTAGAGATACTCCGACCCGCGCGACTGCTCTATCGAGAGGATCGTGGAGGCGTTCTGCTGCTCGGTGCTGTTGAGAAGCCCCAGAGAGTCAAACTGCTCGGGAGAGTACAGCGGCGTGTACCAAGACTGGCTGTTGAAGTAGCTCTGGAGGTCGTCCTTCTGGAACGTGCGGCCATGACGGGCATAGATCTCGTTGCGGGCGATGTAGAGGTCCCAGTTTGAGAGACCCTGGAGCTCGCTTGCGCTGTAGAGTCGCGTGGAGCTGTCGGGGAGAACGTAGCTGCCGCTGGAGGGCGCCGTCGAGCCGCCACCGGACCCGTTGCCGGACCCGCCGTTGGGATCGGCCTGCTGGTCCTCCTCGACCTCCACGGTAAAGACGGCCTCGAGGCCCTCGTAGGTCACGGTCACGCCAATGTCGCCGGCAGAGTCGAGGGTGCTCGGGTCAAAGGAGAAGTCCGCGGCGTTGTTCGAGGAGTACCTGACGTCCTCCTTGTCGCCGTTGTCGTACACGAGGGTGAGGACAAGGCCGGAGGGGTCGAGATCCTCCCCCACCTTGTACTCGGTCTTCGACGGGGCCTCGCCGATCGCGATCAGCTCGACCTTCGCCTCGGCCTCCTCGTCTTCCTTGGCGTCCTCTTCGTCCTTCTCGTCATCGTCCTTGGCGGACTCGTCCTTGTCGTCCTTCTCCTTGTCCTTGTCGTCCTTCTCCTTCTTGGCGTCAGCGTCTTCGGGCTCCTCGGTCTGCTCGGAGCCAAGGAGGTTCAGCCCAAACGGGTCCACGAACACGACCACGACGGCACCCACAGCAAGGACAGCGAGAAGCGCCATGGCAACGGCAACGGCGATCAGGCCACGCCCGCCCTTCTTCTGGGGCCCGCCGACGTAGGCGCTCTCGTCGTAGGGCTGGGCGTACGGGGCGCTCTCGAACGAGGCCCCGGCCATGCCAGCGGTATCCTCCACCTGGCCCGCGCCCATCACGCTCGTCTGCGCGGCACC
Organism: uncultured Olsenella sp.; assembly: GCA_949296375.1. GTDB lineage: Bacteria > Actinomycetota > Coriobacteriia > Coriobacteriales > Atopobiaceae > Thermophilibacter. Next base: position 7,800 of record CASFQX010000004.1, on the reverse strand, counting down.
CCAATCGGGGTTGCCAGTCGGAGCGGTACCGCCACCCATCACGGTTGTCTGAGCCGCCTCGTCCTGCCATGTCTGAGTCTTACCCTGGTCCGAGGGGCTCGGAGCCCCCACGGTCGGGTTGTCCATCGGGAACCCACAGCTCGTGCAGAACTTGTTCCCGTCGGGAACCTGCGCGCCGCAATTCCTGCAATACATAGCGTTCCTCTCAGTCGTGAGTACGGTGATCCTGGTAGTTGGCCAGATATCCGGCAAACTCGGGCGAGGTGTCGGAGTTTCCGGAACGCCACGCCTTGTGATCGGTGATTTCGCTCTCAAACCCATAATACGCGTCGATGTAGGCGATAAGGCCGTCGAGGGCCTCGAGCTGCTCGGGCGGGTAGTCGCCGGAGCCGCCCACGTGCACGAGCTCGATGCCCACCGACCAGGCGTTCATGCCGTAGTCGGCAAAGCTCGAACCGATGGGCGTGGTGCCCTTCATGTCGTCTCTGCCGTCCTCGGTGATGCCGAAGGCCTCGTTATGACCGGTGTCGCCATAGCCCGAGTGATGCGCGATGCGGTCGAGCGGCACGCACTGGACGATGTGACCGTCCTTGCCTATCACGAAGTGTGCCGCCACCAGGTTGCCGTTGCTCGCCCACCACGAGACCACGCTCTCCGGGGTACCCTCGCCCTCCGTGTCGTGCAGGACGATGTAGCGTTGGTGCTCGGCACCCTTGGGGCCGTGGTCAAACTCCGTGCGATAGTCCTCGGCGATGTCCAGCCGCGAGCGCAGCTCGTCGGCCGTGGGAGCCTGCGGCTCGGCTTCCTTCTCGGTGTCCTTCTCGGCTTCCTCGCGCTTCTTGGATTCGTTGCGGTTTACGAAGTCCTCAAACCTGCTCGAGGTCCCCTGGCCCGCGGGCTCCTCCACAACAGCGTCGCCCCGGGATGAGGAGTCCTCGCCCTTCTCGGCAGGCGCTCCGGAGCACCCCGAGAGGAGCAGTGCTAGCACCAAAAGCGTACCAAGGGCGTTCGCTCTTCTCATCTTTGCCCCTATCCGGTGATGATCATGGACACGCCCTGAGAGAAGGGCTCCGGATCCGGGTAGACGCTCGGCGTTGCGCACGCGTTGACGAGCGCGGTGCGCTGCGCCAAGACCAACGGCCGGTACTCAACGCCCACGGTGATGCCGGAGTCTGGCTCGCGGTCGTCCTCCGTCAGGAAGTAGCGTGCGTAGGTGAGCGTGTAGGTTGTCTGGCGCCCGCCCTCGATGCCGTCCACGATCTGCTCGAGGTTGCCGCGCTCGTCATAGGTGAGCATCGCCGTGTAGACGTCGCCGCCGAGCGTGGCGGTGGCCTTGGTCATGCGCCCCTCTCCGTCATAGGAGAAGTCGACTGGTGCGTGATAGTCGCTATTGACGTTCGTGCTGTAGTAGCTGTTGGAGAGGTCCGTGCGAACCAGGTTGTTGGCGTCGTCATAATCGTAGGTCGTGGTCTCGACGACCTCGCCGTCCTCCACGTTCGTCTTGACCTTCTTGATGAGTCTGCCCTCCTCATCATAGGAGAAGGTGCTTCTCACACCCGGGGCAGCATCATATGAGAGGACCGTGCTCTCCAGGCGTCCCTCGTCATCGTAGGTGTAGGTCGTAAACCTATCGAGGTCGCCCCCGGAACCAGTGCCCATCTCGCAGACGCGGCCCTCCTCGTCATAGTCGTATCTGGTCTCGTACTCCCCCTCAGGCTGTTTCCAGCCAACCAGCCTCTTGTTGACGTCGTAGGTGTACGTCCTTGTGGAGTCGCTCTGATAACCCATGAAGTACGAGTGCTCGTGCTCGGTCACGAGCAGGCCCCGCTCGTCGTATTCGTACTTCCAGCGTATGTCGTTATCTCCGTCTGTATAGCGGCGCGCAAAAACCTTGCCCTCGTCGTCTCGCTCCGCAGAGTAGGAGACAACGTAGCCAGAGTCGTACGCCTCCTCCACGCTGGAAACCACCCAGCTCTCGTGGAGCGGCGTGGCATCGAGGCCGGTGACCTCGGTTGATTCGGGGACGCTGAGGGCGACGAGCTCGTGGTTGGACGAGACGTCGAGCAGGGCAAGTGGCTCGTTCGCAGCTTCGATCGAGGTCAGCTTTGGCAGGTCGGAGACGTCGAGAAGCGCAAGATTCCCGCCCCCAAACTCCAGACGCTCGAGGTTGGGGAAGTAGGCTCCCATACCCTCGAAGGCCTCGGCGTCGTTGACGGCAAGCTCGGTCACGGCGCGCGCCTCGTCACGGGAGAGCTCGCCGTTGCCGTCTTTGTCGCATGTCTCCTCGACCGCCGCGCGAACGTCGGGGTCCGGGAAGCTGGCCTCGTCGATGGGCCAGGGCGAGAAGAACGCCAGCCAGATTGCAACCGCCGCGCCACCAACGAGAAGGATCGCGGCGACGGCGATGACCGCGAGTATCGGACCACGGCGCGGACGCGGCTGGGTCTGCAGGAGCATGGGGTCGGGAGTTGGCATGGGAGCCCCGCCCGATGCCGAGAACGGAGCGCCGCACCTGCAGCAGAACGTTGCGCCATCTGGGTTCTGGGCGCCACAACGTGTACAAAACATCGCCCCTAGTCCTTTCCGCGTGTATGCCCGCCCGTCATCGAGCCAAATACCTCTAAGTATTCCAAGTAGCCGCTTCGCCTAGATGCAGAAGCACATGACCACACCAAACTCGTTCTTCGGCGTGTTGGCGTACCAGGGAATACCGTCGGGACCAACGGCCATGGTGTAGCGGCCGTCCATTGGGTCGGGAGAGCGCTCCCACCAGCGGTCCACCCCGGCAATCGAAAGGATGTCGTTGGGCGCGTCCCAGGTGGCGCTCATGTCCGCGTAGAGCTGGTACTGCTCGCCCTCCGCGTTGAACACCTCGTCGTGCTTCTCGTTCGGAAGGTACATGTGCCCGCCCAGCTCCGCATACGCAGGGGCCCAGAGGGTGTCCGTCGTGGCCTCGACGGAGGCGGGGTCGGTCGTGGCGCCCACGGCGTTGGTGTACTTGACTACGGGGACGATCTCGCTCGCCACCTCGGAGGGGAGCATGTCGAGAAGATCGCTGTTCATCCAGGCTCGCAGGTCAGAGTCGCGCCAGCCGCCGGCGGTGGTGTCGTTCTTGTTCATGGCGTAGTTTCCCACGATGCCGCGCGACCCAAATGTGATGCCGGCCTTTCCGCCATCCGCGCGCTCATCGTGATAGAAGCCGAGCACCTGCATGGTGACGGTGGTTCCGTTGGAGAGCTTGAGCTGCTTGGTCTGGCTCCCGTCGAGCGTCCCGTCAGCGTTGCAGAGGTGGTACTCGGTGGCGATCTCACGGGCCTCGGCGTCGCTTCCCGCCGCAGAGATGAGCCCGGAGATCTGGGAGAGCTCGTCCCAGCTGTACTCCGCCACGTTGGAGCGGACCTCGGGGGCGACAGGTTCTGGGTCTTGATCTGCGTTGGGGCTTGGATCCGGATCGGAATCTGGACTAGGGTCCCGTTCGGGCTTCTCGCTTGGTTCGGGAGCCTCCTCTGCCTGGGGAAGCAGGCCAAAGCCGTTGGTGAGGACCCCGGCAACCGCCACCACGGAGGTGACGGCGAGCACGATGAGGACAACCGCCGCGATCACCAGGCCACGGCTTGACTTGATCGGGGCAGGCGCAGCGGGAATCGACTGGAGGCTCTGACCGTACTGATCCAGATAGAGAGTCTCTATCGGTTCCTGGTTGGGTGCCGGCTGGTAATAGTCCTGCTGGTGCTGGTAGGCGTCCTGCTGGTAGTACTCGGCCTGGGTGGGCTCCAGCTGGGGCTGGTTGGGCTCCTGGAGAGAGGGCGTCTGCTGGGGCTGGGAGGGCTCCTGGGAAGAGGACCCCTCGAGGGACGCGCCGCAGTTGGTGCAGAACTTTACGCCGTCGCGCTGCTCGGACCCGCAGTTTGTACAGAACATGGTTGCCCCCCCTCACTCGCTAGCACGAGGATAGCCGTTGCTGCTTCACGACACGCGCCGAAATCGGCGTGCGTCGACTGCGATTTTCAGAATACCCGCTCGTCTCAGGGTGCGGGGCGCACTCGCTTGGCGGATCGGGGCTCGTCTCAGGGTGCGGGGTGCACTCGCTTGACGGATCGGGGCTCGTCTCAGTCATAATGCCCCCTCAGGCTGAGACGAGCCTTGTTTCGTCAAGCGAGAAGCCCGGAAAGCTGAGACGAGCCCCGATCCGCCAAGCCCCTGCACAGAAAAGCTGAGACGAGCCCACTCTCGCAAAAGGCCGCCGCCCGCGAGCAGGCGGGCGGCGGCCAAAGACACCGAATGCGGGCCAGACTAGCTGCGAACCTCGCCGCCGGTGGCCTTGCAGACCTTGGTCACGAGCTTGGCGTGCGCCTTCTCCACCTCGTCGGAGGTGAGGGTACGATCCGCCGCGCGGTAGGTGAGCGAGAAGGCCATGGACTTCTTGCCCGCGCCCACGCGCTTCTCGTCACGGTAGACGTCGAAGAGACGGACGTCGGCGAGGAGCTTGCCGCCGGCAGAGGCGATGCGCTGCATGAGGGTCTCGCAGGTCACGGACTCGTCGACCACGATGGCCAGGTCCACGTCCACGCCGGGCAGCGTCGGCACGTCCTCGTAGGGCAGCTGGTCGGCGGCCAGGCGCAGAAGCGCCGCCTGGGAGAGCTCGAGGGCCACCACCGGCGCGTCCACACCCGTCGCGCGCAGGCCGCGCGGGTGGACGTTGCCCACCCAGCCGATGACCTCGCCGCGGGCCAGGACCTCGGCGGCGCGTCCCGGCTGGAGCCAGGGGTACTGCTCAGGGTCGGCAGCCTTGAAGCGGACCTTGGTCACGCGCAGGGCGTCCAGCAGCTCCTCGACCACACCCTTGGCGTCGAAGAAGTCGTACTCATCAAAGCGCTGGTTCCAGGCGTCGTCGGCGCGCTTGCCGCACATGACGCCGCAGACGTAGCCGGGCTCGTCGGGGAGGCTCTTGCTCTCGTGGCCAAAGAAGACGCGGCCGATCTCGTAGAGGGCAACGTTGGCGACGCCGTGGTCGAGGTTGTACGCCACGGAGCGGAGCAGCCCCGGCAGCATGGAGCGGCGCATCTCGGACTGCTCGGCCACGAGCGGGCGGATGATCTTCACGGGCACGCCGCGACCCACGTCGGGGATGCCCAGGCGGGCAAGGTCGTCCGGCGCGGCGAAGTTGTACGTGGAGGTCTCGGAGAGGCCGCAGGCGCGCAGCACGGCGCCGATCTTGCGGACGCGACGCTGCTCCACGGTGAGGCCGCCGGCGTGGTTCTTTGCGGCGGGCAGGGTGGCCTCGATATCGCCCTCGCCCCAGAGGCGCACGACCTCCTCGATGAGGTCGACCTCGCGGGTGAGATCGGGACGGTTGGTGGGGGCGGTCACTGCCAGGGCGTCCTCGCCGGCCTTCTCCACCGAGCAACCCAGGCGGCGCAGGCGGCCGGCCATGAACTCCTCGGGGATGTCCGCGCCGCCGATGAGACGCGCACGGCTCGGGCGCAGCGTGATCTGGGCGGGCGCGTCATCGGCCTCACCGGGGTAGACGTCCACGATGCCCGGGCAGACCTCGGCACCGCAGCACTCCTCGAAGAGCGCAGCCGCGATCTCGGCAACGTTGGCGCAGTTGGAGCCGTCGACCTTTCGCTCGTAGCGGATGGAGGCCTCGCTCATGAGGTCGAGGTTGCGCGAGGTGCGAGACGTGTGGCCGGACGAGAAGTTCGCGCTCTCGAGAAGGACGTCGATGGTCTCCTCCGTGATCTCGGAGTCGAGGCCGCCCATGACGCCGGCGAGGGCGATCGGGGTGTGGCCGTCGTCGGTGATGAGGCACATGTCGTGCGTGAGCTCGCGCTCCTGGCCGTCGAGCGTCACGAGCTTCTCGCCGTCGTGCGCGGCGCGCACGACGATGTGGCGGCGTCCGTCGCGCTCGGTGAGCTTGCCCAGGTCAAAGGCGTGGAGCGGCTGGCCGGTGAGGTACATCACGTAGTTGGTCACGTCCACGACGTTGTTGATCGAGCGTCCGCCGGCGGCGGCCACGCGCTGGGCAAGCCACTCGGGCGAGGGGCCGATCTTCACGTTGCGGACCACGCGCGCGGTGTAGCGCGGGCAGAGCTCGGGGTCGTCGATCGTCACGTCGACGAGATCGGCGGCGTTCGGGCCCTGCTCGGCCTTCACGGCGGGCAGCTCGATGTGGATGTCCTCGTCGAGGATGGCTGCAACCTCCACCGCCATGCCGGTCATGGAGAGGCAGTCGGGGCGGTTGGGCGTGATCTCGCAGTCGATCACGGTGTCGGACATGCCGAGGTAGTCGGTGAAGTCCATTCCAACCGGCGCGTCCTCGGGGAGGATCATGATGCCCTCGTGATCAGCGCCCAGGCCCAGCTCGCGGGCCGAGCAGTTCATGCCGCAGGACTCCACGCCGCGCAGCTTGCTCTTCTTGATCTTGAAGTCGCCGGGCAGCACCGCGCCGATCATGGCGGTCACGATGTGGTCGCCCTCGTTGAAGTTCTGGGCGCCGCAGACGATCTGCAGGGGCACGGGGTTGCCGTCGGCATCCACGTTCTTATCGCCCACCGAGACCTGGCAGAGCCACATGTGGTCGGAGTCGGGGTGGGGCTTCTTGCTCACGACCTGCGCCGTGACCACGTGCTCGAGGTTGGCGCCGACCTTCTCGACGGCCTCCACCTCAGTGCCGGTGCGGGTGAACTCGGCCACGAGCTCGGCGGGGTCAGCCGGCACGTCAACCATGCTCTTGAGCCACTCATATGAGACGCGCATGTTCTTCTCCTTCTCGCGCGATTTAGTAAAAACACTTTCTCGTAGTTCTAGGGGTTTCTCTGGTGCCCCAGATGGCGGTGAAAGAGGAGCGACGCGTACTTAGGTACGCAAGCGACGAATGGGCCGCCAGATGGGGTGCCAGAGGAAGCCTCAGAACTGACGGAGGAAGCGCATGTCGCCGGTCATCAGCATGCGCAGGTCGGGCAAGTCGTAGCGCAGGGCCGCCACGCGCTCGACGCCGATGCCAAAGGCAAAGCCGGTGTACTTCTCGGGGTCGATGCCGCAGAACTCAAAGACGTTGGGGTCCACCATGCCGGCGCCCAGGATCTCCAGCCAGCCGGTGTTCTTGCAGAAGCGACAGCCCTTGCCGCCGCAGACGCCGCAGGAGACGTCGACCTCGCAGCTGGGCTCGGTGAACGGGAAGAAGTGCGGGCGGTAGCGCGTGGCGCGGTCCTTGCCAAAGATCTCGCGCGTGAAGTAGTCGAGCGTGCCCTTGAGGTCGCCAAAGGTGATGCCCTCGTCCACGACGAGGCCCTCGACCTGCGTGAACTGCGGCAGGTGGTTGGCGTCGGCCGTGTCCGGACGGAAGACCGTACCCGGGCAGATCATGTAGATGGGCGGCTTCTTGTTCTCCATGACGTGCACCTGGACGCCGGAGGTCTGGGTGCGCAGCAGGATATCGGACTCGCCCTGGACGTTGGTCTCCTCGGCGTGGAGCATCGTGCCCGGCGCGTTGTCCACCACATAGAAGGTGTCCTTGGCGGAACGGCTGGGATGGTCCTCCGGCGCGTTGAGCGCGGTGAAGTTGTACCAGGTGCTCTCCACGTAGGGGCCGTCCTCGACGGTGTAGCCCAGACCGCAGAAGATGTCCTCGATCTCCTCGCGGATCTGGTTGATGAGGTGCTGCGTGCCGGAGCTCAGGCGGCGGCCCGGCAGCGTGACGTCCACGGCATCCGCGGCCATCTTCTGCTCAAGGAGCGCGGCGGAGAGCTCCTCCTTGCGCGCCTTGAGCGCGGCGTCCACGGTGGCGCGGACGGTGTT
>CASFQX010000003.1 GCA_949296375.1 uncultured Olsenella sp. | reverse complement strand
TTTTCGGCGCGAGGCCCTTCTCGCCAAGCTCTTCTCGCCCAAATTAACACGCACAGGTTGCAATGCGTGTTATTTTCAACTGCGGAAATACGTCATGAAAACAAATCGTGCGTGTTATTCTCACATGCCCGCCGCCCGAGGCCTCTCTCGCTGACGCACGAGGCTTCCAACAACAAGAGCCACGACCAGCACAAAGAGCACCCCGTAGGCAACGAACACGCCAATCACGATCCCAGCGTTGTCCACTGCCTCGCCCTCTTCGTTGGGTCCCGCGCGCAGCGTCAGATCGTACGCCCCGTCACCATCCTCGTCTATGCGCATGGTGGTGGTATCGGAGGCGCCCGCCGTCGTACTCGCGCGCATCTCGTCGGTCACCTTGATGTTGCTGAAGGTGCGGAAATCCGAGTAGCGGCCCTCGTTGTCCATGAAACCAATGGAGTAGTTCATCGTGCCGGTATCGTAGCCGGTAATCTCTATCTCGTAGTCCGGCCCCTCGCGCAGGCGCAGCACCTTCACGAGGTTCTCCTCGCCCTCGAGCGGGTTGCCATTCTCGTCCAGCTCCTCCTCAAAGCTGAGCGAGCCAAAGGACGTTCTCGTAATGGGGTCGTCGCCCGCCGAGGAGAGTGTCTCACCGTTGTAGGTGACCTTCACGTCCACTGGGCAGGCCACGCGGACGTTAGCGAACTTCACGCCGCTGATCGCATCCGCCATGTCCGTGAAGAAGGCCTCGAGGTCCTCGGGGTCGTCCACGGCAAAGTAGCATCCCTCGCTTGCGATACCCCGGAGCAGGTCCTCCCCGCTCGCGTCCTCGTTGAAGCCCAGCGTGTAGATGATGATGTCATCCACGCCGTCGCCATCCGGGTCGCGGATTGACTCCGCATAGGCAATCAGGTCGTCGCCTCCCTTGCCCGTGGTGGGCTCTCCATCGGACATGAGCACGATGAACTGCGCGTCGTCCGACCGCGTGGCGAGAAGCTCCTCAGCACTGAGAAGCCCGTCCTCGATGTTGGTGCCGCCCTGGCTGTCGAGGTCGAGAATGGCGCTTCTCAGAGCCGCATCGTCTGACGAGAAGCCCGAGAGGACCCCCGCTTCGTAGTTATAGGTCACGACGGCGCACTCGGCGTCGTTATCGACGGCGATATCCACGAACTGGCCCGCGGCATTCTTCGTCTCCTCAAGCGGGCGGCCGTCCATGCTTCCCGAGACGTCGAGCACAAGCGCCACGTCCTTGTCGCCAAGGTCGATCTTTTCCCCGCCACTCTGCTGTGGCTCGTGGTCGTTGGGGGAGGCGGATTCCGTGTCCGTGCCCTCGATCTGGCCTATCGCCTTCTGGACACATCTTGCGTATGCATCCGTTCCGTGCTCGTTGGGGTGCACGGAGTAGGCACTGTAGTAGTTCGTCGCCAGGTCCTCGTCTTGGGAGGGAACTATCACCTCGTTGATATAGGCATTGTCCGTGTAGGCCTCATGCCCCCTGAACTCGTCTGCCACAGAGACAAAGACGACCTGGGCACGCGAGCCGTCATTGTCGGCGTTGACCTCACGCACGATCAGCTCGAGCTCCGCGTTGAACCACTCGACCTTGTTGTTGATCTCCAGCGACTCGTTACGGTGAAAGACTAGATGGTTCTTCTGGGAGTCGAGCAGCGTAGGGTAGCCCGCTACGATGACATGAGCGTCCGGACCAGCGGCCTTGCTTACCTCCGTATAGGCCTCTTTGATGCTCTCCCGAGCCCAAGAGTCGTACTTCTTCTCGGCCTCCTCGAGCGCGTTGTGGACCCCTCGAAAGTCCATGCCCTGCGTGCTCGTGAAGCAAGACACAATCACGTCGCTGAAACCAACGTCATTGCCGCCAATCGTCATCGTCACGTAGTCGACGCCCTTTGCCCCGGCAATTTGCTCCAGCCCGTCAAGCTGGCACGGTATCTTCTGGTCATTGCGACGCTCGCTGGTTAGCGAGAACAGCTTGTGCTCGCCCGTGTCCGGGTCGACGTCGACCTCCTTCGTCTGGTCCTCCTTCAGGATGTGCTTGGTCTCCGCACCCGACGATGCCAAAAAGTACCAGGCCGCCTTGTCCGGATCGGTCACGGGGTCATCGGGGTTCGCCTTGTTGTCGCTCATCAAGACGGTCTCGTTGTTCACCTTTAGCTTGCCCGGCCAGCTCTTGGTCGAACGATGGGCGAGCCAGTCTTCTTTCTCGGCCTTATCGCTCTCGTTTTGATCGTAAAACGGCGTCACGCCCTCGCCGGAGGAATATGAGTCCCCCAGCGACACCATCACAGCACCCTCCTGCCCCTTGTAGACGGTGTCGTCGCTCTCCTGGTCTGCGCACCCCGCTAGACCCGAGCACACAAGAAGAGCCCCGAGAAGCGCGCACAAGACCCGACGCGCCACAGGGCGACCTGATCTCATTTGGCGGCTCACAGCTCGCTCACCTCCTCGACGGAAAGCGAGTCAAGATAGGAGGCGCTCACGCTCTCAACCTGATGGACGGTAAGGTCATCGGAGGGCGGGACGAGACGATAGAGCACGTTGACCTCACTGTCGTAGGAGACGATCGTCTCTTGCTCGGAAAGGGTCGTCTGAACGCGATCATCCGTCATGTTGCGTCCGATTGGCATGGCGGTGAAACAGTCTCCGTAGCAGGCAACCGTCCAGTACTCCCCGTTCCCCGAGAGATAGAGCAGCGTATAGGCGGGGTGGCGCTTGCTGGAACCCGCGGATATGGATTCCGCGTCATGATACGTGCCGTCATCCTCGTAGGTCACGGTTACCTCGGAGGCGTCGAAGCCGCGCTCCTCAAACGCCGCGTATGCCTCGGCCTCGCTGATGCTCGCCGATTCCGCGTCAAGCGTCTCGCGCACGTCGGAGCGGGCGAGATAGTCCTCGATCCAGGCGTCCAGCTCGTCCTCGGCTTCGGCCTCGCCCTCATCGATCTCGTCCTCGGTGGGGACGTCTCCAAAGGTCGTGGGGGTGTCGTCGCCCTTCGGGGCGGCCGGCTCGGCGCCCCTCCCAAGAAGCAGCACGCCGGCAACAACGCAGGCCGCCACGATCACGAGGGCCGACACAATGCAAACGATTGCCAGGGCACGCCCGCCGCGGCCTCCCCTGTTCCCACCGACACCCGTCGGTCCGTTTCCGCGATGTCCCAAAGCCATCCGGGCCTCCTCGATTCCGTCTCACATGAGCTAACGTGCATTCTTTAGCTGGCCGCAGCCAAGGCAGAGGGCGACGAGAGCGACGGCAGCAGGTGCCACCCCATACAGAGCCCCGTTCCAACAGGCGCCGAGCGCTTCGCGGAGGGCACGCACCCCCTCGGAGTCCGCCGCTCCGCCCAGAAGGGACGCTCCCACGAGCAGGGAGAGGCAGCAGACGACAAGAGCGCTCGCCGCAACGGCGCCACGCACCAGCGGCCCCCTCGACCGGGGTCCACCGCCAATCAGGTCGCGAGCAAGGGCGGAGGCGCCGAGAACGGAAAGGCAGCACAGCAAGAAGCAAACGCCCGCGAACACGCACGCCGCCACCGCGGCAAACGGGGCATCGTAGGAGGAGAACTCCTCCACGACCTCGCCAGCATCGGAGAAGATAATCACTAGCTGGAGCAAGAGCGATGCGCAGAGGGCGAGAAGCCCCAGGACCTCGCAAGCGCGCCCGGGGCGGGACTCTGCCTTCGCGCGCCGCGGCGCCTGAAGCCGCTCGCCGCACTCAGGGCAGAACTCGGCACCATCAACGACCTGGGTCCCGCATCGCCTACAGAACATCGACCCTCCGCCCCTCTCGCCAAAGCTGCTTCTATAGTAGGAGGCGCGCATCAGCTCCCAGCTGCGACGCAACGGTTTTTCGGTAAAGCGCGGGGATTGGCGAGGTATCCGCAGGCGCACGCCCCTTTGGGAAATAACGCGCACAGTTTGCAATGCGCGTTATTAATAACAGGCGTTATAAGCGATTGAAACAAACCATGCGCGTTAATCCACGCCCCACAACCCAAACCCCTACGGTCAAGGACCTTCAAGGTCTGAACAGAGAAGGGTCGCCCCGGGTGTTCCGTAGAGAAGTTTCACGAAGTGCACTTCTCGAAGGAACACCCGGGGCGACCCGTCAGTTACTGGTCAGACCTTGTTCCTAGTACATGCCGCCCTGGCCACCCTGGGCAGCCGCCGCGGAGATGGCCTCCTCGATGGTGGTGTTCTTGGGCTCGTCGGAGACGGTAGCCTCGGTGATGAGGATCAGCGAAGCCACGGAGGCGGCGTTCTGCAGGGTCACGCGGGCAACCTTGACCGGGTCGAGCACGCCCATCTCGATCATGTCGCCGTACTCGCCGGTGGCGGAGTCGAGGCCCTGGCCAGCGGGCAGGCCCTTGATCTTCTCGGCCACGACGGAGCCCTCGAAGCCGGCGTTGTTGGCGATGGTCTTCACGGGCGCCTCAAGGGCCTTGCGGACAATCTCCACGCCGATCTTCTCGTCGGAGTCAGCGGTCTCGACGTCGGCGAGGACCTTGGAGGCCTCGAGGAACGCCACGCCGCCGCCGGCGACGATGCCCTCCTCCACGGCAGCGCGGGTCGCCTGCAGGGCGTCCTCGATGCGGTGCTTGATCTCCTTGAGCTCGACCTCGGTGGCCGCGCCGACCTTGATGACGGCCACGCCGCCGGCCAGCTTGGCGAGGCGCTCCTGGAGCTTCTCCTTGTCGAAGTCGGAGGTGGTCACGTCGTACTCAGCCTTGATCTGGGCGATGCGCTCGTCGATGGCCTGCTTGGAGCCGGCGCCGCCGACGATGGTGGTGTCGTCCTTGGAGATCTTGACGGACTTGGCGCGGCCGAGCATCTCGGCGGTAACGTCGGTGAGCTGGACGCCGAGCTCCTTCATGGCGACCTGGCCGCCGGTCAGGATGGCGATGTCCTCGAGCATGCGCTTGCGGCGGTCGCCGTAGCCGGGGGCCTTGACGGCGCAGACGTTGAGGACGCCGCGGAGCTTGTTGAGAATCAGCGTGGCCAGGGCCTCGCCGTCCACGTCCTCGGCGATGATGAGCAGCGGCGCGCCCTGCTTCTGGACGGCCTCGAGGATCGGCAGGATGTCCTGGATGTTGGAGACCTTCTGGTCGGTCATGAGGATGTAGGGGGAGTCGAGCTCAGCCGTCATGGTCTCGTTGTTGGTCGAGAAGTACGGGGAGATGTAGCCCTTGTCAAACTGCATGCCCTCGACGGTGTCGATATCGATGCCGAAGGTCTGAGACTCCTCGACGGTGATGACGCCGTCCTTGCCCACGACCTCCATGGCGTCGGAGATCTTGGCGCCGATCTCGGGGTCGGAGGCGGAGATGGTGCCGACGGAAGCGATCTGCTTCTTGGTGGAGACCTCCTGCGCGTTCTTGCGCATCTCCTCGACGACGGCGTTCACGGCCTTGTCGACGCCGCGACGGATGGCGATGGGGTTGGCGCCGGCGGCCACGTTGCGCAGACCCTCGTTGACGATGACCTGGGCGAGGAGCGTGGCGGTGGTGGTGCCGTCACCCACGGCGTCGTTGGTCTTGGTGGCAACCTCCTTCACGAGCTGAGCGCCCATGTTCTCGATGGGATCCTTGAGCTCGATCTCCTTGGCAACGGAGACGCCATCGTTGGTGATGGTGGGGGCGCCGTAGGAGCGCTGCAGGGCAACGTAGCGACCCTTGGGGCCCATGGTGGTGGTCACGGCGTCAGCAAGGGTGTTCACGCCCTTGGCGAGCTTGGCGCGAGCGTCGGTGCCGAAAAGAATGTCCTTAGCCATTTCCTTCTATCCTTTCCGATGTGGAAAAGGGACGGTCCCTTTTCCACGCTGCTGGTGAATGTGGAAAAGGGACAGTCCCTTTTCCACATCGGGAGTTAGTCCTCGATGACGGCGTAGATGTCGTCGGCGCGCAGGAGCAGGAAGTCCTCGCCGTCGATCTTTACCTCATTGCCGCCGAACTTGCCATAGTAGACCTCGTCGCCAACCTTGACGTCGATGGCGATGCGCTCGCCGTGCTCGTTCATCTTGCCGGCGCCCACGGCAACGACCTGGCCGCGCTGCGGCTTCTCCTGCGCACCGCTGGAGATGTAGAGACCGGTAGAGGTCTTCTCCTCCTTGGGGGCGGGCTTCACGAGAACGCGGTCACCAAGCGGCTTGAGAGTCATGTTCAAGTACCTCCTTCTTTGTGCCCAAGGGCACGTCTGCGGCGCATTCCGCACCGCTGTAGCCAACGCTCAGAATCATACCCAGACGGGCGTACTTATACCACCTCGCGTGAAAAAATCTTACAAGACGCACTTAGATTTTCTGAGGCGTTTCAGCTCAGGCGAGAAGAGCGCTCCCTCGTCGCCCTTCTCGCCTGGCGAACCCCCAGTCCTTCGCCCTTCTCGCCCAACGCCCTTCTTGTATGATGGCCATACTGCGTCGACCCCTGGAGGACAGACCCATGCAGAGCCGCTCCACCCGATTCGCACGCCGCCTCCCCCACGCCCTTCTCGCCTGCGCATGCGCCCTCGCATGCGCTCTCGCGATCGCCGGCTGCTCCAAGAGTGAGCCGCCCACGGGCACCGTTCGCTATGAAACCGACGAGGCGGTCGTGAACATGGGGCTCCTCCTTCACGGCTACACGTGGGGCGACGCAACCAGCGATCCCGCGGAGCCCACCGAGCTCAGCGATGACGACGTCCCCGACATCGAGGTTGCGGGCGCAACTGAGGTACGCGTGTCCTTCTCGCAGCCGGCGACCGAGGTCGAGGCCGTGCGCTACGCCGAGGACGGCAGCCTCGAGGGCGTAGAGTGCTCGCTCGAGGATGGCGCGGCAACCCTTGCGGCCGAACCGGGCTGGCGCTACTACGTGGGCGCCTGGTTTGAGGACGGAGACGCAGGCTATCTCTTTGACGTGAAGGGCGCCGACGCCGAGGGGGCAGGAATGGACGAGTTCGTGAGCACGGCCATGGTCGTGACGCTGGGCAACGGCGAGGTCCTCTTTGTGGACCAGGACACCGAGACACCCTACTACCCCACCCTGCCGGAGGGCGCGCCCGAGCTTACGACCGGCAACATCGTGAGCGTGAGTGGCAACGGAATCATGCTGGAGAGCTACCCCGCGCAATATCCGGGCATCACGAGCGTTGAGGTGGTCGAGGAGGGAACGCCCGCGGACGCCGAGAAGTACGACGAGCTCGCCGCCCAGCTCTGGCAGCCCAAGGACCCCGCCGAGCCGCCGTATGCGTCCGTCGAGTACACGACTGACCTC
>CASFQX010000002.1 GCA_949296375.1 uncultured Olsenella sp. | reverse complement strand
GAGACCGGCAGCACGCTCGCGGTCACCGAGGACGGCACCTACACCGTGACCGTCACCGCGACCGACCCGAGCGAGCTCACCGCCTCCGCAACCGCCGAGACGACCGTCGAGTTTGCCGCCAAGCCCGAGCCGCAGCCCGAGACCCACACCGTGACCGTGGTCCTCGGCAACGGCGAGGCCGACCTCGTCATCGAGGTCGAGGACGGGAAGACCGTCTCCGAGCCCGCCGCCCCGGCGCGCGACGGCTTCGAGTTCGCCGGCTGGTTCACCACCGTCGACCCGGCGACCGGCGAGCTCTCCGACGAGTACGACTTCTCGACGCCCGTGAAGGCCGACCTCACGATCTACGCCGGCTGGCTGCCCGAGACTACGGGCGAGCAGCCCGGCGGCGACGAGCCCGGCACCGGCGAGCAGCCCGGCGACGACCAGAGGCCCGGCCAGCCCACCACGCCCGACCCGGGCAAGCCCGGCTCCGGCATCCTGGCCCAGACCGGCGACACGACCTCCGCGGTCGCGGCCCTCGCCACCGCCCTCGCGGGCGCCGGCGCCCTGGCCGCCTCCCGCAGGCGCCGCTAGCGCGCCGCCGGCAAAGACCGGCACATAGCACCGCCCGGGGCGGGTCGCGGCAAGGCGCCGCGGCCCGCCCCGTCCTTCTCGGCACCTCTCTCGCAGCCCCTCCCGCTCGAACCCCGGCTTTTGCACGAGCGCCCTGCGATCGCTTGAGGTTGTGCGCACGGTTGCAGCCTTGATGTCGCCGCCCAGACGGCGTCCCCGCAGGTAGAGTCGTTGCTGGGAAACCCATCAAACCTCGAACCGTGCGCACACCTTCCTGCGACCGCGCCCTGCTCGTGCAAAAGTCAGACTTTCCAGCAGGGGTGTCTTGAGGCTACACGCTCTCCGGGCGGAACAGCCCTCCGTGCGGCTCGATTGAATCGTCCGGGATGTCCAGTACGTACGAGCCGCAGGTGTTGATGATCGTTGCCCCGCTGGGATGCTCGCGCACGCGCTCGATGCGCCCGTACTGCAGGTGAACGTGTCCGTGCAGCAGATAGCGCGGGCTCGTACGCTCCAGAAGCGTGCCAAAGGCCTCAAAGCCGCGGTGGGGGAGGTCGTCCAGGTCCCCGTACCCACGTGCGGGCGCGTGCGTCACGATTACGTCAACCCCGCCCATCGCGTTGGCGAGAAGTGCCATGCGGGCCGCACGCCTCCTCATCTCTGCCTCGCTGAAGCCGTAGACCTGGTCGTTGTAGCGAATCGACCCACCCAGCCCCATGATGCGCAGGCCGTTGAACTCGCGGATTGCGCCGTCGATGTTGACGCATCCCTCGGGTGCGTGGCGCTCGTAGGCCCTGTCATGGTTGCCCGGCACGTACAGGAGCGGCACGTTGGCGAGCGTCACGATGTGCTCGAGATAGGCTGCGGGCAGATCCCCGCACGAGACGATCAGGTCCACGCCGGCAACGCGCTCCGCGTCCCAGTGCTCGTAGAGCCAGCTCTCCTCAACGTCGGCTATCGCAAGGATCCTCATGGCACCGCCCCTACCGCGCCGAGTCCTTGAGCAGGACCGTGGAGGGGTCAACCGGGATGACGCCGGCCACCTCCACCTCCACGAGGCCCTCATGGTCGAGCTCGTGCTGCTCGGGCAGGCGTCCAACCACGTTCTCGTTGAGCCAGCGCATGCGCACGATCTGCTCGCTCGTCAGGCGCTCGGCGTCCGGCCCCTGCACGACGTCCCCGCCCTGGGCCACCAGCTCGCCCGTGAACGGGTGCACGCGCCCGGAGAGCACCGACTGCCGCAGCACCTCCACAAGGCGCCTCTGCCCGCGCGGGAGCGCGTCCGAGAGCCGCACGTCAAGTACGCCAGCGGACATGCCCCACCAGTAGTTGAGCGACTGCCCGGTGGCCTTCTCGCCCTCCTTCTTCCAGGTGTCGTTTCTGATGGAGCGCACGAGCATCTCGTAGTAGCGCCCCCACTTCCACACGGGCTCGGCGAGATGGGTCTCGGTACCGTCGTCCTCCACGCGATAGAGGCCCCACGACTCGCGGGGCGCGAGCGGGTTGGCGTAGTCGCGCCCAGAGATGATGTGCACGCCCTCCTCGGCGAGCTCCCGGCGCCAGTCGAAGTCCTTGGCCGAGAACCACTTGAGGTAGACCGTGGAATAGGGGTCCACCATCTGGGCGCCAATGGCAAAGGCGTTGATCTCGGCCACGGTCGAGAAGACCGGGGACTCGGCCACGTAGCCGATCTTGTGGTGGCCCGCCAGGCTCGCAGCAAGGGCGCCGAGCAGGAACTTTGCCTCGTACATGCGCCCGTAGAAGCCACGCACCGCGCTGTGCGAGAGACTCACGGAGCAGTTGAGGTAGGCGGGTCCGGGGTGCTCTGCGGCGGCGCGCAGCGCCTGGCGCATCTGTGTGGGCGAGCAGGTGATGATGAGGTCCGAGTCGTCGGCGATGGCAGCGTCGATCGCCTGGTCGAAGGCGTCGTCGGAGCTGCGGTCGGTAAAGGCGATCGTGGAGACGGTGCCGCCGATGCGCTGCTCGAGCTTCTCGCGCCCGCGCTCGTGCAGGGCGATCCACCCCGAGCTCAGCGGGTTGCGGTCGTAGATGAAGGCAACGCGGAATTGTTTGGCGAGAACCGCCGTGCGCGCGATGCTCTTGAGCTTGGGAAGGGGCTTGGTGTGCTCGAGGTTGGGGTCCTCGAGGTAGGTGCGCGCACCCTCGCCCTGGGTGACCACGAACTCGCCCCAGATGCGCCCGACCTCCTCGTCAACCTCGCGCGGGGAGAGGTCGCGGACGTGCCTGAAGCCAAAGATGGAGACGTAGGTTGCAAGGGCATCCCCCACCTGCAGGTCCAGGGCGTCCCCGCCGCGCGCCCGGAAGGACGCGGA
Source organism: uncultured Olsenella sp. (assembly GCA_949296375.1). Lineage (GTDB taxonomy): Bacteria > Actinomycetota > Coriobacteriia > Coriobacteriales > Atopobiaceae > Thermophilibacter. Next base: position 349 of record CASFQX010000002.1, on the reverse strand, counting down.
GAAGCTGTCGAAGAGCGAACGCAGGTCGCGAACCACGTCATCGGGCCATGGAGTCTCGAGGTCCTGGTCGAGAAGGGCGGCCAGTCGCGCGTAGAAGCCCTCCTCACCGGAGGTGATGCCGTAGATGGGGCACACGCGGTAGAAGCGCGTGAACTCGTGATAGACGCGCAGGGCCTTCTCGTCGGAGGGCATGGGGATCACGCGGGTGACGCTCGCGAGGATCGTGGGCATGCCCAGGTAGCGCGAGACGGAGACGCGCTTGTTGCCCTCCTGCACGTAGAAGCGCTGCAGGTACTCGTAGACGATGATGGGGTCGCGCAGGCCCTCGGTGCGCTGGGAGTCTATGAGG
>CASFQX010000001.1 GCA_949296375.1 uncultured Olsenella sp. | reverse complement strand
GCGTTCTGCGGGCTCTGGATGGAGCCGAGGTCGCGCATGAGCTGCGAGGTCGCCTTGGTGATGAAGGCGCCGGCCTGACCGAACTTCTCGGCATAGACGATGCCGTGATAGGACTCGTCCGGGGTGGTGAGGCCGGGGAACTTCTCGGCGTGCGCCATCCAGTCAAAGTTGCCGGAGTCCACGATCGCGCCGCCCACGCCCACGCCGTGGCCGTCCATGTACTTGGTGGTGGAGTGGGTCACGATGTCCGCGCCCCACTCGATGGGCCGGCAGAAGACCGGCGTGGGGAAGGTGTTGTCCACGATCAGCGGCACGCCGTGGTCGTGGGCCGCCTTGGCAAAGCGCTCGATGTCCAGCACGTCCAGCGCGGGGTTGGCGATCGTCTCGCCAAAGACGGCGCGCGTGTTGGGGCGGAAGGCCGCCTCAAGCTCCTCCGGCGTGCACGTGGGCGAGACAAACGTGCTCTCGACGCCCATCTTGGCCATGGTATGCATGATGAGATTGTAGGTGCCGCCGTAGATGGCCGAGCTCGCCACGATGTGGCTGCCCGCCTCGCAGATGTTGAAGAGCGCGAAGAAGTTGGCTGCCTGGCCGGAGCTCGTGAGCATGGCCGCGGCGCCGCCCTCGAGCGCGGCGATCTTTGACGCCACGGCGTCGTTGGTGGGGTTCTGCAGGCGCGTGTAGAAGTAGCCCTCGGCCTCCAGATCAAAGAGCTGACCCATGTGCTCGGAAGTCGCGTACTTGAAGGTGGTGGACTGGACGATGGGAATCTGGCGCGGCTCGCCGTCGCCCGGCGTGTAGCCGGCCTGGACGCAGCGGGTGCCGATGCTCTGCTCGCTCATGGGGCTCCTTTCGTTGCGTTGTTGCCGGGTCCATGATAGCGCGGCGTGAGAGACAGTCTGGCGGCGAGCCGTCCGCGGTGCCTCAGGGTTAACACGCAGAATCGGACTTTTCCGAAAAACTTTCCTGCGGATATATGTTGTTGAAGGTAATTCTGCGTGTTATTTCTCGGCAAGAAGAGCCGGCGACAAGGGCATGACGCCGGGATGCGGCGCCAGGGCGCGACAGGAGGGCATGGCGAGAAGGACGGCGGACTAGACCATCTGCTCGGGATGGAAGACCTCGTCGAAGCGCTCGGGCGTGAGCAGCCCCAGCGCCACGCAGGCCTCCTTGAGCGACGTCCCCTCGGCAAAGGCCTTCTTGGCCACGCGCGCGGCGTTGTCGTAGCCGATGTGGGGGTTGAGGCTCGTCACCAGCATGAGCGAGCGGTGGAGGTTCTCGTCCATCTTCTCGCGGTTGGCCGTGATGCCGCAGGCGCAGCGCTCGTCGAACGAGACGATCGCGTCCGCAAGCAGGCGAACGGACTGCAGGTAGTTGTAGGCGATCACGGGCATGAAGACGTTGAGCTCGAAGTTGCCCTGGGAGGCGGCCATGCCGATCGCGGCGTCGTTGCCCATGACCTGCACGGCCACCATCGTCACGGCCTCGCACTGGGTGGGGTTCACCTTGCCCGGCATGATCGAGCTGCCCGGCTCGTTGGCCGGAATCGTGATCTCACCGAGGCCCAGGCGCGGACCGCTCGCGAGCCAACGCACATCGTTGGCGATCTTCATCATGTTGGCGGCAAGGCCCTTCACGGCGCCGTGTGAGAACACGAGCGCGTCCTTGCCGGTGAGTGCGCGGAACTTGTTGGGGTCCGTCTCGAAGGGCAGGCCCGTGAGCTCGGCCAGCTCCGCGGCAACCGCCTCGTCAAAGCCCGCCGGCGCGTTGAGGCCCGTGCCCACGGCCGTGCCGCCGAGCGCCAGGCGATAGAGGCCCGGCATCGCGGCGAGAAGCTCCTCGCGGCTGCCCTCGAGCAGGCCACGCCAGCCAGAGATCTCCTGGGGGAACGAGATGGGCACCGCATCCTGAAGGTGGGTGCGGCCGCTCTTGACCACGCCCTCGTTCTCCGCCTCGAGGCGGCGCAGCGTAGCCGTGAGCTGGTCGATTGCGGGAAGCAGGCGCTTCGTCACCGCAAGGGCCGCGGCCACGTGCATGGCCGTGGGGAAGGTGTCGTTGGAGGACTGGCTCATGTTGACCGAGTCGTTGGGATGGAGCGGCTTCTCCAGCTCCACGTCCTTCTCGGCCGCGAGCTGGTTGCCGCGGTTTGCCAGCACCTCGTTCATGTTCATGTTGGACTGCGTGCCGGAGCCCGTCTGCCACACCACGAGCGGGAAGTCGGCATCGTGCGCACCGGCAAGCACCTCGTCCGCCGCCTCGCAGATGAGGTCGCGCGCCTCGGGCGCAAGACGGCCAAGACCGCAGTTGGCGCGGGCGGCAGCCTTCTTCACCAACGCAAACGCACGCACAATCTCATCCGGCATGCGCTCGGCGCCAATGGGGAAGTTCTCGTGACTGCGCTCGGTCTGCGCACCCCAGAGCGCGTCTGCGGGAACGCGCATCTCGCCCATGGAGTCGCGCTCGATGCGCCAGCCGTCCGTGCCGCCCGTCTCGGTCATGCCCTACTCCTCGTTGTCCTTGTCGTCCTCGTTCGTGCCCGCCTCGCTCGTGCGGACCGGGCGGACCTCGGCGTCCCTGCGCTCCATGCCCGAGGTAATCGCCGAGACCACCTCTGCCTGGTCACGGGCAACCACGCCCAGGTCGGCACGGACGCCGCGGAAGCGCGGGCTCTTGGAGCACTCCTCGGCAAGATGCTGGTTGCTGCGCGCGTCCGAGAGGGCGCCCAGCTCGCGCTGAATCTCGTCGAGCGCCTCGCTCATCTGCGCGCGCTCCGGCCCCAGGACCTCGCCCAGGCGCTCGGCCACGTAGCGCATCTCCTTGGTGTCGCGGCGCGCCACGTAGACGGCGTTGCCGTCGCGAAGGTCAAGGCCAAAGAGGTCATCGTCGACCTCGTTGAACTCCACGTCAAAACGGTCTCGGAAGTCGTCGGCGGTGAGGCCGTGCGCGGCGACCTTCGTCTTCCATCTCAGCTCGTCGAGATCGCGAGCGAGCTTCTTGAGGTCCTTTGCGGCGTTGTTCTTGCGCATGAGTGCGGCAAGCGAGGAGCACTCGAGCGCGCGCTCCTTGGCGCACGCCATCGGCAGCAGGCTGTTCTCGCCCAGCTCGCCACTCTCCACGAGGCCGTCCACGGCATCGGAGAGGATATCGAGCGCGCGCAGGCGGGCAGAGGCACCCTGGAGCTCCTTGAGCAGGTGCTCGCAGCGGTGGTTCTGCTTCTTGGCCTGCCAGGGCTCGAGGAACTGCAGCAGCGAGCGCAGGCGGCGAATCGCGATGCGGAAGTCGAGCAGGCGGGCGGGCTCGTCCGGCTTGGCGAGAAACGCCTTGGCGGTGCGCGTCAGGTCCTTGGCAGACCCGGAGACGGCACGCTCGACCACGGAGAGCTCCTCCCAGGAGACGGACTCCGGGCCGGCAACGTACCAGCGAAGGACACCCCTGCCCTGCAAGCCCTCGGGGAGGTCGATGGCGACGGCCGTGCCCTTGCCAAAGGCGGGACAGGTCCCCAGGAAGCGGGCGGCGATAGTGTCCACGAAGGGCGCGTGGCCCACCGCGATCACGCACGTGGACTCTGAGGCCTCGAGCTCGGCGAGAAACGCCGACGCGTTCTGCGCGTAGAGGGACTCGTGGACCTCGATGCCCTCCGTCTGCACGGCATCGGCGACCACCTCGGCGGTCTCGAGAGCGCGCACGGCGGGACTGCTCCAGACCGCAGGGTGCGCGTCGTTGCCGAGAAGCGCAAAGGTGCGCGGGTAGGCCGCCTTGATCGAGCGCGTGCCCGAGGCGGTGAGTCTGCGGTCGAGGTCCGCCCCGGAGGGCGCGGTTGCCTCGGGAGCCCCGTGTCGAACGAGTACCAGCATCTTGACCATGTTTCCCCCGTTCATTGGTCCGGCGAAACCCGGAACCCCTAGCATACCAATTCGCCGTTCGCCGAATGCGCTGGGCGGGGAGCGGCTACCCAAGCCGTAACAGGGGGACTATCGTCTCATGTCCCTGGGAGGTGTCATGAGACCTGATCGAACCCAACACCCGTCAGAGCCTGCGATTATGAGCCCCGAGGCGGCGGCTCGGCTCGGTGAGCGCATGGCCGAGCAGCTCGCGGGCACCCTCAGCGCCCGCACGGAGGTCATCGCCCTCTCCGTCATGTGCCTGCTCTCGGGCGGTCACCTCCTGCTCGAGGACGTCCCCGGCGTGGGCAAGACCACGCTCGCCCGTGCGCTGGCACGCGTCGCCCGCGCACGCGTGACGCGCGTGCAGTTTACGCCGGACATGCTCCCGAGTGACCTCACCGGCGTGAACGTGTGGAACCCGCAGACGCGCGAGTTCTCGTTTCTTCCGGGGCCCCTCTTCTGCGACGTGCTTCTCGCCGACGAGATAAACCGGGCCAACCCCAAGACCCAGTCTGCGCTGCTCGAGGCCATGGGAGAGGGCCACGTGTCGGTTGATGGGACCACCTACGACCTGCCCGATCCCTACTTCGTCATCGCCACGCAGAATCCCGTGGAGATGGAGGGCACCTATCCCCTGCCCGAGGCGCAGCTCGACCGCTTTATGGTGCGTGCCTCCCTCGGCTACCCCGACGCAGCGGCCGAGCGGGCCATGCTCGCCGGGAGATCGGGCGCGGACCCGGTCGAGCGCGTGACGGGCGTCTGCGACATGGCCGACGTCAGGGCGTTCAGGAACACCGCCGCGCGCGTGCACGTGAGCGACGAGGTGGCGGCCTATGCACTCGCCATCCTCAACGCCACGAGACGCGCGTCCGAGGTCCGCCTCGGCGCTTCCCCGCGCGCCGGCCTCGCGCTCCTGGCCATCAGCCGCACGCACGCGCTGCTCGACGGCCGCACCGCCGTCTTTCCCGAGGATGTGCGCACGCTTGCCCCCGCCGTTCTCGCGCACCGCCTCATGCTGCGCGACGCGGTGCCCGGAACCCCGCAGGCCGAGCGGCAGCGCGCCGTCCTCACGCGCCTCATGTCCCAGGTGAGCGCGCCAGGCTCGCGCCGCAAATGAGCAGGCGGGTCGAGAAGAACGACCGCTCCCTGACCCTCACGAGACGCGGGGCCGTCCAGCTTGTCCTCGGTGCCGCGCTCCTCGTCGCGGGCGTCGTCGGCGGCTGGCTCGCGCCGGGCGCCGCCGGGATCGCGCTGCTCGCTGGCTGCGTCACGGGTCTTGCCGAGGTCCTTCTCGCCCGGCGCCTGCGGGCACGCGGGGCGTGGTCGCGCCTCGTGGAGACGAGCGCGCGCGTGGAGTCCTGGGTGCGCGTGAACCAGCGCGGCGAGGTCATCGAGAGCCTGTCGCGACCGGGCAGCCGCCGCGGCCTCTACCGCCAGCAGAGCGTGCGGCATACCTGGGTCGACGCCTTTGGGTTCTGGCGCGCCACGCGCGTGGACCCCACGGCGCGCGAGCTGCGCGTCCCGCCCGCCGTGAGCCCCGAGCTGCTGCGCTCCCTCCAGAGCGGTAGCCTCGCACGACTCACGGACCCAAGTCCCGAGCCGGACCTCTCCGGCGTTCGCCCCTACGAGAAGGGCGACGGCATCCGGCAGATCTCCTGGAGACAGACCGCCCACCACGGCGAGCTCATGTCCTTCGAGCGCTCGGGTCACGAGGCGCCGCCGGTCCTCGTGGTTGCCGACACGCTCGGCGCAAGCACGGGTGACGAGCTGGCGGCCACGACGGCTGCCGTGCTCCAAGGTCTGAGGAACAACCCAGACGTCATCCTGACCGACGGCGCCCTCACCCTGCGCACACCGGTCCAGCAGGAGCGCTTCTGTGCCTCCGTCGTGGGCGAGCGCGGGGACGCGAGCTCGGCAGAGGCGCGCGCCCGCGGGGTGGCGCGGCTCGCCGGCAGCGGGTCCGGACGGCGACGCGTGGTGCTCGTGACCTGCGATCCAGATGGAGTTTTGGCCCGTGCCCTGCGGCGCGGCCCGCTCGCGGCCGCCGTCATCGTCGTGAGCGCCGAGAGGGGTGCGCGTGCCGGCGAGGCAAGCGAGGGGCCTGCCGAGAAGAGCGGCGATGTCGCACGGGCAACGCCTGCGGACGCGCCCGCCCGGACGCACGCCGCAGCGGAGCTCCTGGCCCTTCTCGCCAGCGTCGCGCTCGCGCTGCTCGCGACGGTCCCGCTCACGAGCATGATCTACGAGGGCGTGTGGGGCGACTCCGTCCCCACGCTCCTGTGCGCGGGTGCGGCGGGCGGCGCGCTGCTCGGCTCGCTCCTGCGTCGGCGCGGCGCGCGGCGACCCGCACGCGTTGCGCTCCCGGCGGCCCTGGCCGTCGCACTGGTCGTCGTAGGAGCCGTGCTCGCCCTTGGCGCGCTCGACGGGCGGGTGGGGCACGCTGCCACCACGGCTGCCGGCAACGCCGCGAGCCAGGCGGTCTGGGACGAGCCCCTGGCCTGGCTCGACACCGTCGTGTCCACCGGCGCGGAGCAGCTCGCGGGCAGCGACTCGCAGAACACGCTCAAGACCTGGGACATCCTCGTTGTGCTCATGGGCTCCGGCCTCGCAGCGCTTCTCGCCGTGCTCTGCTCCTCGCGCTCGCTCAGGCCCGCCGCAGCGCTCGTCCCGCTCGGTCTCTCGGCCGCCGACCAGGTCATCATGGGTCCCGCCGCTCGGCTCGAGTTGATCTGGGCCGCCGTCGCCCTGGGTCTTCTGCTCGACTGGCTCTCCGTTACCACGCGGCCCCGTCCCCTGCGAGGCGCAGCGGTGGCGTTGCTCGCCCTCGCGCTCGGGTGGGGCGCGAGCGTCGTCGCACCCTCGGGGACCTTCGAGCGTTGGACGCCCGGAGGGGATGGACCTAGCGCCCCCACGCGCGTCGAGACGCTCGTGGACCTTTCGGACGACCTCCGCGACCGCTCGCCGGCGCAGGCCCTCACCTATGTCACGACCGCAGACGGGCCCCTCTACCTGCGACTGGGTGTGCTCGATGAGTTCGACGGGTCAACGTGGCGCTTTGCGGGGATCTCTGAAACGGACCTCGAGGACGGCTCCGGAATCTATTACGAGGGCATGAGGGGCGGCTCCGGGAGCGGGTTGCTATGGTTTGCGGACGAGTCGGACGCATGGCTCGATGAGCAGCTGCCCTACGTGACGACGAGCGTTGAGGCAGGCTCCGAATACGCGCCCGTCCCTCCGGGAACGTGCGAGCGGACGCGGGATGAGGACGGAACGGTCACGGCAAGCGGCTGCTACCTCGCGCCCCTCACCTCGGACGCACGGCTGGACGACTTTGAGAGGATCAGGGCGGAGCTCGGCGAGAGCACGTGGGCAGGCCCCTCCGCGCGCACGTCCGAGTTGCCGAACCTGCCCCGGACGATTCAGGAGGTCGCGGACGAGGCGCGCTCGGAGGGCGCAATCGCCGCGGACGGAGACCTCGAGGCCCAGGTGAGCGCGACGCGCTGGCTCATGAGGTACTTCGCCGAAGGCGGCTTCTCCTACTCGCTCGACGCGCCGGATCGAGGCGGCGAGAACAACCTCCAGGTGGTGGCCGATTTCCTTGCGGAGCGGCGTGGCTACTGCACGCACTACGCAACGGCGTTCGCGCTTCTCGCCCGCACGGTCGGGCTCAACTCGCGGGTCGCCCTCGGCTATGCCCCCGGGTCGGAGCGCGGCGCCGACGGCTCGTACGTGGTGCGCATGAACCAGCTCCACACCTGGGCGGAGGTCTGGTTCGACGGCATCGGCTGGGTGGGGATCGACGTGACGCCCGCCTCCGGCGAGGACGAGGTCGCACCCGAGCCGCAGGAGACTCCCGAGACCACGCCGACGGTAGACGAGCCGGACTCCCCCGAGGAGGATCCGGCAGGGCCCGAGGCTGAGACGCCGGAGGAAGACGCCCCCGACGAGCAGGGCGAGAAGAACGACGCCTCGACGCTTCCCTGGCAGGCGGCGGCCCTTCTCGCCGTGGCACTGACCGCCGCCGGCGCGGCCGTCCTTCTCACCCGACGCCGCAAGCTCTCCTGCTGGCGGGACGCCTGGACGCGCGTCTGCCGCACGGCGCGGCACTCCGGCGTGCGCTGGGACCCGAGCGCCACCGAGGACGAGGTGTGCCGCCTCGTCTGCGAGCGCCTTGGCAACGAGGCCCTGACCGCCGAGGTCCGCACCATCTGCCGCAACGCCTGCCAAGAACGCTACGGTGGCCACCCCGCACCCTTCAAACAACCCTCTCTGCAAGCAATCGCCCGCACCCTAAGGCGTGGCCGCAAGTAAGCCTTTCTCGCCAAGCGTTGCAGCAGAGCGGCCCGCCAGGGCCCGACGCCCCGGCCCAAAGTCCGCCGCGAGTTCTTGCCCGCACCAAAGGTGCGGACAAGCTGTCCGAGCGCCGGACCTTGGCAGGGGCCCACCCCGCATGGGAGCGATCGCTACATCAGCTCGCAGACCTGGGACGCAAACGCCACGGGGTCCTCGGGCAGGATGCCCTCGACGAGCAGCGCCTGGTTGTAGAGCAGGCCCGCGTAGAGCTTGACCTTCTCGGCGTCGCCCGCCCCCTGCGCGGCGCGGAGCTTCTCGAAGACCGGGTGCTTGGCGTTGACCTCGAGCACGCGGACGGCCTTGGGGGCCTCCCCCGCCTCGGGCCCGGCAGCGAGGACCTTCTCCATCTCGAGCGTGAGCGGGCCCTCGGAGGTGATCACGGCCGGCGCGCCGTCGGCGGCGAGGCGCGTGGAAACCGCGACCTTCTCAACCTTGTCGCCCAGCGCGTCCTTCATGGCTCCGAACAGGCCCTCGTTTGCCTTGGTGGCCTCCTCGGCCTCCTTCTTCTCCTCGTCGGTGGCAAGGTCAAGGTCACCGGAGTTCACGTTCTTGAGCTCCACGGTGCGGTCCTCGACCTCGGGCTCGGCGCCGTCGGCCACGGCCTTCTCGGCCGCCTCGCGCGCGGCATCATCGGCGTAGGTCTTGGGCAGGCCCGTGGCCGTGAAGTCGTGCATGGCCTGGAAGCAGAACTCGTCCACGTCCTGCGTGGCCAGGAGCACGTCGTAGCCCTTGGCGAGGACGGACTCCACCACGGGCATCTTGGCCAGGCGCTCGCGGTCGTCGCCGGCGGCGTAGTAGATGGCCTTCTGGCCGTCCGCCATGGCGGACACGTACTCCTGGAGCGTGACCATCTTCTGCTCGCGCGCGCTCCAGAAGAGAAGCAGCCCCGCAAGCTCGTCCTTCTTCATGCCGTAGCTCTGGTAGATGCCATACTTGAGGCCGCGGCCAAAGTTCTCGAAGAACGTCTCGTATGCCTCGCGGTCGTTGTCGCGCATGGCCTCGAGCTCGCTCGTGATCTTCTTCTCTATGCGGCGCGCCATGGCCTGGAGCTGGCGGGTCTGCTGGAGCGTCTCTCGGGAGATGTTGAGAGAGACGTCGGAGGAGTCCACGACGCCGCGGACGAAGTTGTAGTAGTCGGGCAGGAGGTCCGCGCACTTCTCCATGATGAGGACGTTGGAGCTGTAGAGCTCGAGGCCCTTCTCGTAGTCGCGGCTGTAGAGGTCAAAGGGGGCCTTGCCGGGGATGAAGAGCAGGGCGTCGTACTCGAGCGTGCCCTCGGCGTGAAGGCTGAAGGTGCGCGCCGGGTCCGCCCAGTCGTGGAAGGTGGACTTGTAGAACTCGGCGTACTCCTCGTCGGTGACCTCGGAGCTGCGCTTCTTCCAGATGGGGGTCATCGAGTTGATGGTCTCGAGCTCGCTGTAGTCCTCCCACTCCGGCTTGTAGTCGTCGCCGGCGTCGGCGGGCTTCTCCTTCTCGCGGCTCTTGGTCACGAGCATCTGCACCGGGTAGCGCACGTAGTTGCTGTAGCGGCGGATGAGCTCGCGGAGCTTCCACTCGCTGAGGAACTCGTCGTAGTTGGCCTCCTCGGCGTTCTCCTTGAGGGTCATGACGACGGAGGTGCCGGGCTCAGTGCGGTAGGCGGGGTCGTCGGCGGCAACGGGCTCGATCGTGTAGCCCTCCACGCCGTCCGAGGTCCAGCGGTTGCACTCGTCGGAGCCGTACGCGCGGCTAATGACGCTAACCTCACGCGCCACCATGAAGGCGGAGTAGAAGCCCACGCCAAAGCGGCCGATGATGTCCACCGCGTCGCCCTGGGCCTCGGCGTTGGCGGCCTTGAACTCCTCGGAGCCGGAGTGGGCGATGGTGCCGAGGTTCTTCTCCAGCTCGTCTGCCGTCATGCCGATGCCGTTGTCGGAGACGGTGATGGTGCGGGCGTCCTTGTCAAAGGCCACGTTGATGGCAAGGTTTGCCTGGTCAACCTGCACGGAGCTGTCCGTGAGGCTCTTGAGGTAGAGCTTGTCGATGGCATCCGAGGCGTTGGACACCAGCTCGCGGAGGAAGATCTCGCGGTTGGTGTAGATGGAGTTAATCATGAGGTCGAGAAGCTTCTTGCTCTCTGTCTTGAACTTGCGCATGCTGCGCGCCCCTTTCCGTGCGGTTGTTGAACGAGGCATAGTGTACCCATTTTTAGATAATCTCAGTCTTATGCGCTTAGATATCACAAGGCCCGGCGCGGAATAGGACTAGAAAAGTGAGCGCGCGAGGACCGCTGTACGACGGTTGTACGCAGTCGCTACGCCTCATCGAGAAGAACCTCTCCGAGAAAGCCCTCGTCATAGGCAATGGCATCTGGGAGATCGAGTGGGCCATCTGAGGCAACGAGGAGGTAGTTGTCCTCCTCGGCGTGGGTCGCATCGGTTGCGAGAAGAACCCTCACGTTGGGAAACGCCACAAGCGCGGTGGCAACCATCGAGCGCAGGAAGCTCACGTCCGCCCCTCCGTCGCGTGAGACGACGTTCACGAGGAGAAGACCGCCGGGCGTGAGGGCGCGGCGCGCAAGGCGCAGGGCCCCCACGGTGGCGAGCGAACGAACGGGCTTCTCGCCGACAAAGGCATCGAGGACGACGGCGTCGTAGGGGCCGGGCCCGCCCTCGAGGAAGGATCGACCGTCGTCGCAGATCACGCGCAGGTCGCCGCCGTTTGCACGGGCGAGAGCGATGGCGTCGTCGAGGAAGAACCACCGGTGCGCGGCACGTATGACCGCAGGGTCGATCTCCACCACATCCGTACGCACGCCAGGATGCCGAGCGGCAACGAGCTTGGGAAACGCGAAGCCTCCCCCGCCAATCGCAAGGATGCGGTGGGTGTCCGGTCGCAGCTCGAAGAGGCGCCCGAAGGCCCGGTAGTACTCAAAGACCGGCTCCATCCTGCGCTCGCCCAGGTAGGTGGCAGACTGGTAGACGCCGCCCGTGCGCAGCACGCGAGCCGGCTCGTCGAGACCGCGGCACGTGACGTAAACAAGAGAGGGGCCGCTCATGGTCCTCAGGAGATGGGGTTCGTGCAGCACGACCGCACGCGCAGTGGCCGCAATCGCAGCTGCCACGCCAAGAGCGACACCAAGACCCAGCCCGGCTCTTTTCATGCGCACATCTCACTCCCCTCTCGAACCATGATAGACGGCTGGTAGGATTGTTCCCAGAAGGAGGAACATGCCGCTGAGATTCATCATCTCCCCAGCAAAGAAGATGCGCGTCCAGGATGCGCCGCCCTGGCCCGTTCGCGAGCCGGCGTTTTTGGACCGCACGACGATTCTGATGCAGGCCATCCAGAAGCTCTCGCGTGACGAGGCGAAGGCCCTTTGGGGCTGCAGCGACCAGCTCGCCAACCTCAACTACGAGCGCTTCCGGGACATGAACCTGAGGGATGCGGTGACATCGGCGGTCGCGGCATATGAGGGCATCCAGTACACCCACCTCGCGCCGCAGGTCATGAACGAGGAACAGCTTGCCTGGCTCGACGAGCACCTGCGCATCCTCTCGGGCTTCTACGGCGTTCTGCGACCGCTCGATAGCGTGGTGCCGTATCGGCTTGAGATGCAGGCCAAGCTCACCGCGGGAGACACCCAAAACCTCTATGAGTTCTGGGGGGACGTGCTCTACGAATCCCTCGCCGAGGAGGAGTGTGGCACGATCGTGAATGTCGCCTCCGTTGAATACGCGCGTGCCGTCACACCATGGGCCCGCGCGAACGGCCCCCAGATTCTGAACTGCCTCTTCTGCGTTGAGCGCGACGGACGGCTTCGGCAGCCGGCGACCGAGGCAAAGGCCGCTCGTGGCACCTTCATTCGCTGGTGCGCAGAGCGCGGCACAGAGAGCGTGCACGACCTGCGCAGCTTCGCCGAGCGCGGCTATCGGCTCAGTGAAGAGGTGTCCGACGGGGAGCGGCTCGTGTTCGTCAGGCGGGCGTAGGCGCAGGGGCGTCGCGGTAACAGGATGCGCAATTACCTCCTTGGTGCGAAAAAATCAGGTCCTAGCGCGCAGTTAGCGCCTTGGTGCGAAAGAAAAACAGGCTCCAAAGCCTTATTCTCTGGTAAACATACTTTATTGAATCGCTTTATCAGGGCTTTCGTAGCTCAGTCGTCCACGCGACGCAATATTCCTTTCGCACCAAGGGGACGATTGCGCAACCGTCCGCCCGTTTTTCGCACCAAGGAGGTAATTGCGCACATTGCGCCCCTCCTCGCAGGACGCAAAGCATAAACTCGTAGGTGACGCTCCGAATGGGACGGAGGCCCCTTGCCCGACGTTGACGCGATCATAGAGCGGATTCTTGCGGCTACCCGTGCCAAGGGCGGCCGCGCCTTCCAGAGCTCACGGACATACTCCGACGAGCCCATCCTCATGCGCGGTTCCCAGCTCTCGAGCTATCTCCCCGAGCCCATCCAAGCGATGCGCGAGCTCTCGTGGAGCCCCGAAGCGCGCTCGTGGTCCGATGCCCGACTCTTTGTTGAGCAGGCCCGCCTCATGGAAGACTTTGAAGACGACTTTCCCTACGAGGGAGAGTTCAAGAGCTACTTCCCCACGTATCGAGCAATGGCCAACCCCCAGCTGCGAGGCTACTTCACGTGGCGAGCCCGCGTGCGCAAGGGGCGTGTGGAGCCCACCTCGCTCTCCTTCGCCTTCGTCTATCTCTACGAGCTCCTCAATGGCATCGGGGCAACGCCCGGCGAGGAGGCCTTTCACGCCATAGAGAGCTTCTGGCAGAGTTACCGCGTCATCGACTCCTCACTCGACCGCCACGTTCGCTCCTGGCTCGTCGACTACGTCGTCTACTTCGGCCTCGCCCCGGAGCTGGCGATCCCCTATCTCAACACAGAGCACGACCGTGCCGTTCAGGTTCTCGCCAGCGAGGAGGCGCGCGTCCTCGAGGAGCCGTCGACGCGCGGACGACGCGCGGTCAAGACGGCCTTCGCCCAGGACCCCACCCGCGAGGAGGCCGTCTTCCAGGCGCTCTGCACCCTGTCGACGTATCGGCTCAGCGACTCGCGCCTCTTCAAGGACGACCCGGACTCGCTCACGCGCGTGGCGCCTGCAGTCTTTGACAGACTCGTGCGGCACTACCGCAGCGGTCGAACCCAAGGCTACGTCGAGAGCCTCTTTGGCTCACGTCACGCCATGCCCCATCTGATGTTTGCATCGGCGGTGTTCTGGCCGGGCACCAAGCGCGAGGACTGCGTCGTCAAGCTAGACGAAACGATCACCTTCACCTGCCAGAACGGCTTCTGGACCTGCGACGCGCTCCATGACGGCGGCGAGAAGAGCACGCGACTCGGCCAGGTTCTCCATGCCGTTGACCAGCGGCTTCGCACGGCGCTGGGACATCCCCAACCCCTCCAGGACCGAGGCGATCCCAAATACCTCGCCCAAATCATCGACCGCGTGGTAGGCGACTACCTAGAGTGGCGTCGGGAGCACGCACCAAAGCGAATCGAAATCGACCTCTCCAAGCTCGCGGGAATCCGCTCCACCGCAGCCGTCACGCGCGATGCGCTGCTCGTGGACGAGGAGCGGGAGGACGCCGGAGCCCCGGTGGCATCCGAGCCCGCTGGCAGCCAACCCATCGACTCCGGCCTCGCCGCCCCCGATCCGTCGCAAGGGGCCGAGAAGGACGCCCCCCTCGGACTTAGCATGGCTGAGCTGGAGCTCGTTCGAACGCTGCTCGAGGGCAGTACGCCGGTAACCGGCGGCACGGAGCTTCTCGTGGACGCCGTCAACGAGAAGTTCTTTGACCTGGCGGGAGACGTCGTCATCGAGTTTGGCGCAGACGGCGCGCCCGCGCTCGTGGAGGACTACGTCGAGGACGTGCGAGCAGCGCTCGGTTAGGCCTCTGCGTCGAAGATGGCGTCGCGCGTAATGCGGACTGCCTCCTCATCCGCCCGACACTCGAGCAGGTAGATGGGAACCTCCCGGATGAGCGCATCGAGCGTCTCGAGCGAGGCCGCGGCGGCCTCCTCGTCCCAGAAGGGATAGCGAACGTTGTTGTAGAGATAGGCCATGACCTCGGCGGCTTGAGCCGACGGATATGGTTCTCGGGTGCCTGCCTGAGCGCCACGATGCCAGCCAGCGGTGCCTTCACGTTCCTGACGTAGGGAGAAGAGCATCCTTGCGCTGTTCGTTAACGACCGCAAGGGGTTTCTCGATCTTCTTGACGAGGAGAGCGTGCTCGTCTCCGCCGGATCAAAGGTATTTCATGGGCGCACGGAATACGCGAAGTGGCCCCTCAATCCCCCGGGAATTCACGTCCAAGACGTTGCGTTCAACTCCGTCTACACCAACCAGCCCGACGAGGCCGTCGTCGTTGGAACGTATCTCATGGACGCACCCTGCGTAGAGGGCACGCTCAACCAGCGCACCACAGTGAATCTCCGTCGTGACGGCGACGACTGGAAGGTCACCATCGCCCACTTCTCAAGCGAATGGCCACGAGACAAGAAGGGCGCCACAAAGGTCGTTGACGGTAGGGTGGCCCCAAAGCGGCTTCAGCTCTCCACGGAGGACGGCCTTGCCTTTGTGAGCCCCGAGGACATCGTCTACGCCGAGTCCGCTGGAAAGCGCTGTGTGATCCACCTGCTGGACCGAACCGTAACGGTGAACCTGCTCCTCCACGAGCTTTGCGCCAAGCTGCCCGACCAGTTTGTGCGCACGAATCGCTTCTATGTTGTGAACGTGAGATACGTTCAGGGTGTGGGGAGAGACGGCGTCCTGTTTGTGACCGGAGAGCGAGTCTCCATCCCGGAGCGGCGTGTCAAGGAGATCCAGCTCCAGATCGCAAGTGCCGTCTCACACAACTTCAACTAGTCGCGCCGGCGGCAGGGCCAGCCGTCGCTCAGTTTTTCCTCAAATAATAGAACATTTGTGCTAGAATTGTCTCTCCAACGGCGAGAGGGGCAACACATGGGTGAGGTCCGGGTACCCAAGCGCATAGCGGCGGTCATCATCAACTCCCTCAAGGGAGGCGTGGTGCCGCGCATCGGGCTCCCCTACATCACCGTGGGCCGCGAGCGCGAGATCCAGGCGCTTCTGCACGACCTCGACCTCGTGGCGGATGGCGGCGCCAGCTTCCGCTTCCTCGTGGGGCGCTACGGAGCCGGAAAGAGCTTCCTCTTGCAAACCATCCGCACGCATGCGATGGGCAACGACTTTGTGGTGGCGGACGCGGATCTTTCCCCGGAGCGACGCCTCCAGGGCGGACAGGGCCAGGGGCTTGCGACCTATCGCGAGCTTATCCGAAACCTCTCCACCAAGACGCGGCCAGAGGGTGGGGCGCTGGCGCTCGTGCTGGACCGCTGGGTGGCGGCGCTGCGCGAGCAGCCGGACGCCGAGGCGGCCCTCGCGGCGCAGCTCTCCCCCATCCAGGAGCTCGTCTGCGGATTTGACTTCACGCAGGTCCTGCGCCTCTACTACCGGGCGAGCCTCGAGGGTGACGACGAGACGCGCGCCGGTGTGGTCAAATGGCTGCGCGGAGAGTTCCGCACCAAGACCGAGGCGCGAGGCGAGCTGGGCGTCAACGCCTGCATCACGGACGATACATGGTACGAGTACCTCAAGCTCTTCGCACGGTTCCTCGTGGGCGCCGGCTACCGGGGCCTCGTCGTCCTCATCGACGAGCTGGTGAACCTCTACAAGATTCCCAACACCACATCGCGCCAGTACAACTACGAGAAGATCCTCACCATGTACAACGACACGCTCCAGGGCAAGGCGCACCACCTGGGAATCATCATGGGCGGCACGCCGCAGTCCATCGAGGACCGCCGCCGCGGCGTCTTCTCCTACGAGGCCCTGCGCAGCCGCCTCACGCAGGGACGCTTTGCGAGCGCGGGCCTCGCGGACATGCTCGCCCCGGTCATCCACCTGGAGCCGCTCACCTACGAGGAGCTTCTCGTCCTCATTGAGAAGCTCAGCGAGATCCACGCCGGGTACTTTGGCTACGAGCGCACGCTCACGGAGGCTCAGCTCGTGGACTTCCTCAAAGTGGAGTTCGGCCGCGTGGGTGCGGACACCCACCTCACGCCGCGCGAGGTCATCCGCGACTTCATCGAGCTTCTCGACATCGTGTGCCAGAACCCGGGCACGGACGTGAACGCGCTGCTCAAGACCGACGCGTTCTCCGGCGCCGTAGCCGCCCCCACCGTTGCCTCCAGCGCCCAGGACGTGGACGCCGCCTACGCCGAGTTCACGATCTAGATCCGGTACGGCGCTCCGCACCACCGCAAGCACATGGGTCACCAGCGACCGCTCGGCACCCGTTTGGACGCCGAGCGGTCTTTTCCTTCTCGCCAGGTCGGCGGTGCGCGACCCCATCTTCTCGCAACCCCCCGCAAACCGTCGCACAGACGACAAAAACTCCGAGAATCCCGGAGAAACGTTCGTCTGTGTGACGGTCTGAGCGTCGGAGCAACACCGCGGCTTGCAGCGCGGCGGCTCTGGGGCTACAAAGACACTCTGGGAGAAGGGAGCCTCATGGACGTTCCGGTGGTGCTGTCCCACAAGACGGCGTGGCTGTTCTACCACGCACCCAACCGTGCCGAAGTCATGGCATCAGAGAGGGACTACGGAGTGGACGAGCTCGGACTCATGCCGCGCCAGATTGGTGAGCGCGTGCGACGCGTTCTTCTCGACTGTGGAATTCCCCGGGAGGAGCTGGAGACCCTGGACGTCATCACCTCGTTTGCATCCGACCGATCCCGCGCTCGGGGGTTTTCCACGCATGCTCTGGGCTCGCTGCTTACAGCCGATCACGTGGTAAGCATCGTGCCGGGCCTCATGGTGGTGAACGCCAGCCTGTGCTTTCTCCAAGCCGCAACATGGATGAGCTACCTCGAGCTGGTTGAGTTTGGCTACGAGCTCTGCGGTGACTACGAAGTCCCCTTGCACACAAACAGGGAGGGCTACATCGAGCGCAACGCGCTTTGCTCGCGCGCCGAGATCCTCGGGACGGTGGGCCGACACGAGGCGGCACGAGGCGCGAAGCTCGCCCGACAGGCGCTTCTGCGCGTCAAGGGCCGCTCGCGCTCGCCCATGGAGACGGCGGTTGCCATGGCCATCGTCCTCCCCAAGAAACTCGGGGGCCTTGGATACCGCAGCATCGAGCTGAACCGCCGCATCGACGTACCGCCCGAACTGCGCAACCTCTCTTCATCCACGTACTACGAGCTTGACCTTTACGCCGAGAAGGCGCGCTATTGCATCGAGTACAACGGGGGACGCCACGAGGAGTCCCGCCGTCAGGCGCATGATGCCGAGCGCGCGGGCGTGCTCGGCGCAATGAAGATAACCGTTCAGGTGCTCACCAAGGGTCAGTTTGTCTCGCAGCTGGCGTTTCACCGAGCTTTCAATACGATAGCCCGCAACCTCGACGTGCGTTTGGACCCAACCCCCGCTTTCCAGCGAGCCCAGAATGAGCTGCGGCAGTTTCTGATTCGCGGCTGGAACGCGGAGCGCTAAGACGCCTCGTCTGCTGATGCGGCCAAGGCTGGCACGCGGAGCTGGGGCTGGCGCCGCAACAGGGGTGGCGCCAGAACGAAGGTGGTGCCAATACTGAGGTGGCGCCAATACGGAGACGGTCGGACCCGCAAGCCGTCGCACAGACGACAATAACTCCGGGAATCCCGGAGAAACGTTCGTCTGTGCGATGGTTTTCACCCTGGCTGCCACGCGAAGAAGGTTCCGCTGCTAACATGCGGAATTACGATACCCAGGAATCCGCAACAGACAACGGGGGCGATGGCTCGCATGGGCGTCTTTGACCGATACGCGCCGTTCGTGCAGGACTTCATCTACGCGCACGAGTGGGAGAACCTGCGCGGCGTGCAGGTGGCTGCCGGCGAGGCGATCTTCGACACGGACGACCACGTGCTCCTGTGCGCCTCCACGGCCTCCGGCAAGACCGAGGCCGCCTTCTTCCCCATCCTGACCGAGTTCTGGGAGAACCCGTCCGCCTCCGTGGGCGCCCTCTACATCGGCCCCACCAAGGCGCTGATCAACGACCAGTTCTACCGACTCACCGACCTCTGCGAAGAGGCGGGGATCAACGTCTGGCACTGGCACGGGGACGTCTCGGCTTCGCATAAGGCACGGCTCATGAAGCGCCCGTCCGGCATCCTGCAGATCACACCGGAGTCCCTCGAGGCGCTGCTCATGCGCCGCCACGCCGTGGTGTCCAAGCTCTTCTGCGACCTGCGCTACGTCGTGATCGACGAGGTCCATTCGCTGCTGCGTCAGGACAGAGGAGGCCAGTGCCTCTGCCTCATCGAGCGCCTGGCGAGAATAGCGGGCGTGCAGCCGCGGCGCATCGGCCTCTCCGCGACGATCGGCGACCCCGAGTCCGTGGGGGCGTTTCTCGCCGCAGGAACCGGCCGCGACACGGTTGTCCCCCGCATCGAGGAGCCCCCGCGCACCTGGCGCCTCTCGATGGAGCACTTCTACCAGACGGGTCCGCAGGCGGACGAGTCAGAAGTCCAGACGGCAGGCGGAAGCACCGAGGCCGACGTCCTGTCTGTAGAGTCATCGGAGGCGAGGGCACTATCCCCATGCTCAAACAGCTTCGGCGCACAGGGCGCGCCTGCAGAACTGCGCGCGGGAATAGTGCCCTCGCCTGCCGAGGCCCCCACGGATCTGGCGCCCGCGAACGCTGACCCCGGAATCGGATACATCTTTGAATACACTCGCGGACATAAGTGCCTGATCTTCTCCAACTCCCGAGAGGAGGCGGAGGAGGTCTGCGCGACACTACGGGCCTACTGCGAGTTCAACGGGGAGCCGGACCGCTTTCTCATCCACCACGGCAACCTCTCGGCGGCCATCCGCGAGAGCGCCGAGGAGCAGATGCGCGACGATGCCTCAGACCTCTCGATCGTGGCCACCGCCACGCTCGAGCTGGGCATCGACGTGGGTCGTCTCGAGCGTGCGTTCCAGATCGACGCGCCGTTCACCGTCTCCGGGTTCCTGCAGCGCATGGGTCGCACGGGCCGCCGAGAGGCGCCGCCGGAGATGTGGTTCGTCATGCGCGAGGAGCAACCGGAGGCACGCACGCTGCTGCCCGAGACTATCCCCTGGAAGCTGCTGCAGGGCATCGCGCTCGTCCAGCTCTACCGAGAGGAGCGTTGGGTCGAGCCCCCCAACCTTAACCGCCTGCCCTACAGCCTGCTCTGCCACCAGACGCTCGCCACACTCGCCGGGGAGGGCGAGCTCTCCCCCGCTCAACTCGCGAGCCGCGTGCTCACGCTCACCTACTTCCACCGCGTGACGGCGGACGACTTCCGGGTTCTTCTCCACCACCTGCTCGAGCATGACTATATCGAGCAGACCGAGGGAGGCGGCCTCATCGTTGGCCTCACAGGTGAGCGCGTCACGAGTTCCTACAAGTTCTTCGCGGTCTTCCAGGAGAACGTGGAGTACACCGTGCGCTCGGGCTCCGAGGAGATAGGCACGCTCTGCGCTCCGCCCCCACCCGGAGAGAAAGTTGCCATCGCAGGACACGTCTGGATTGTGGACGAGGTGGACCACGAGCGGCACCTGCTCTACGTCACGCAGGTCAAGGGCAAGGTCCCGGCGTACTTTGGGGACGTGGCGGGAGACATCAACACGCACATCCTCGAGCGCATGCGCCGCGTGCTGGAGGAGAGCGCGCCCTATCCCTACCTGCGCGACCACGCCCGCGCCCGTCTGCGCGAGGCTCGTCG
Organism: uncultured Olsenella sp.; assembly: GCA_949296375.1. Lineage (GTDB taxonomy): Bacteria > Actinomycetota > Coriobacteriia > Coriobacteriales > Atopobiaceae > Thermophilibacter. The sequence goes on along the minus strand of CASFQX010000001.1, from coordinate 6,539 downwards.
CGTGGCGCGGAACTCAGAGCTCACCGCAGGCCCGCTCGTCTGCCTCGGCGAGAACGACAAGGAGCAGACCATGTGGTGCCTGCTGCCGTGGCTCGGGACCTACGCGTTTCTCGCCCTGGAGCGCCTGATCAAGATCAAGTGCGCCGCGGAACTGGGCATCAAGGGCGTCAACTCGTCACGCCCGTACTTCATGACGTTTGTGATGAAGGCGGACGAGCAGACGTTCTTCTCGGTGGTAAAGGACGAGGCGGAGCGACTCGAGGACCCGATGGAGCTCCTCTATCCGGCAGAGATCCCCTACTTCGAGAAGTACGACGAGCTGGTGCCCACAGAGCTCGTGCGCAAGGGCTTTGCCGAGGGCGTGCTCGACGTGGCGGGCATGCGCGAGCGCGTGGCTCAGTGGTAGCGTCGCGCCGCCCCGCGCTTACGAGGCGTCATTCTCCGATTCGCCCTCTTTCTCAGCAGCGAGGACGGGCTGAGACGATCGCGCGGCCGCCCCGGCCTCGTCCCACCACTGAACGTCGTTCTCTTCGATGCGACTGATATGGCGCCTGAAGATGTCCACCTTGTCATGATAGGTGCAGTCCAACGCACAGCTCCTGAGCTCGTCCACGGCTTCGCTCGCGCTCTTCTCGTCGAGGACCCAGGGGCAGGCGTCCCAGAGAATGCCGTACTCGTCTTCCAGCAACTGATAGAGGCGGTAGCTCCGGTCGAGCTCATAGGTGAAGAAGTCGTTGGCCGAGATGACGCCATGGGTCAGGTCTCGGTTGTGCATGTAGGGGCTCGTCACGAGCTTGTCATCAACGCGGTACGTGTCATTGAAGAGCGGCTTGGCGCTAAAGCGAGTCTCTATAGTTCCCGCACCCGCCTCGTCCGCGCACGAGCTGAGTGCCTGGATGATGTGAATGTAGTTATCCAGCGAGGTCTCGAGGTCGTCGTAAATCAACTGGTGTGCGGCGGTCCAGGGAGGACAGACGAGAAACCTGATGTTGACGCCGCGGCTGCGCGCGTCATGCAGCTCCTTGATGAGCTCCTTGGTGAGGATCAGGCGATAGCCGGAGACCCAGATCTCTTCCTTTGCGTCAGTAATCAGCTCGCAGAGCAGCTTCTTCTTGTCAAAGTGGAGGTTATGGATGCCAAAGCGATAGAGGTTGTCGATGAACTCCTTGTTCTCGAAGTTCTTGTACTGCGTATAGATGTCGATGAAGCTGATGAAGATAGTTGCGAGCAGCGAGGTGGAGGTCGCGATGAAGATCTCTCCCCCGATGCCGGTTGGCACAAGGGCGTAGAGAACGGTTGAGACGATGAAAATCGCAAGGAACGCCGCGAGCGTGTAGACGTTGGTCTGCAGGCGTCGAGCCTTGATCCTGCTCCACAATGTGTCGTTCTGCATGAGTCTCACTCCAAACTCTTGGCAAAATACACGGTGTCGATGCCTTTTCCTCGATCGTCGACGATTCTCTTCACGCAGACGTACCCCCTTCGCCCGAGGGCACCTATCTGCGCGGCGTTTGTCGACCAGGTACGCAGAGAAACGATTCCCGGGCGGGCGATCCGCTCGACACGGTCGTAGAGCAACGAGGCTATTCCATGCCGACGATACGCGCGATTGACGCAGATCGTCGACACGTAATAGCTCTGGCCAGGAAGGAAGTCGAGCACGAACCCGGGGATATAGGAGAGAAAGCCCACGAGCTCAGAACCCTCGAGCGCAAGGATGATCGGCTGACGGCGCATCTCCTCGAAGTAGGCGTCAACGCCATCACCGTGGGGCTGATCGGGGCCAAGCTCGCTCTGACTCGTGGAATGACGGGACGAGAGGGGCGGCACAAACTCGTCGCCGCAGTCGGCGAGCAGGGCTCGCACCAACCCAGAGCATTCGTCGTCAACCCGCTCAAGTTCCACAAGATCCATCGCGCAATCCCCTCGTAGCTGGTTGCTGCAACTTTAGCATGCGACGGTACGACGACGCACCGATGGGGTAATCGGCCGGTTGTGCGCAACCGACTACCAGCAAAAGGGGCCCGGACCGTGGGGGTTGACGGTCCGGGCCCGAACGTGGAAAAGGACTTTCCCTTTTCCACGTTAGTGGATGCTCCAGGCGTGGTGATTGGTGTGGAGGAGCTCCTCGGCAAGCTCGGAGTTGGGCTCGCCCAGGAAGTCCTTGTAGATCGCCACGATGGCCGGGTTCTCGTAGGAGTTGCGCAGCTTGGCCCTGCGGTCGAGGCCCCAGAGGACGTCGCCGCGGACGCCAGCCAGCTCCTCGCCGTCGTGGATGGGCTGGCCGCCGCCGCCCGCGCAGCCGCCGGGGCAGGCCATGACCTCAACGAAGTCGTACTCCACGGCGCCCTCGGCGATTGCGTCGAGAAGGAACGCGGTGTTGGCAAGGCCGTGGACCACCGCCACGCGCACCGGGGTGCCCGCGAGGTCGAACGTGGCCTCCTTCCAGCCGTCGAGGCCGCGGATCTCGGAGAAGGCGTCGGGGCGCGGGGTCTCGCCGGTCACCACGTGATAGGCGGTGCGCAGCGCGGCCTCCATGACGCCGCCGGTGGCGCCGAAGATGACGCCCGCGCCGGTGGCGGTGCCGAGCGGCTGGTCGAACTCCTCCTCGGGCAGCGTGGTGGCGTCGATGTGCTCGGCGCGGATCATGCGGTCCACCTCGCGGGTGGTGAGCGAGACGTCAACGTCCGGGTCGCCGCAGGCGTCGTTCATGACAGGGATGGCAACCTCGTGCTTCTTGGCCGTGCACGGCATGATCTCCACGCAGAAGATCTTGTGCGGGTCGATGCCCTTGAGCTCGGCGAAGTAGCTCTTGGCCACGGCGCCGAACATCTGGCCCGGAGACTTGGCCGTAGAGAGCTGGTCGGTGAGCTCGGGGCGCACGGCCTTGACGTAGCGCACCCAGCCCGGGCAGCAGGAGGTGAACATCGGGAACTTGTTCTCCTCGCGGTGCGCGAGCTTGTGCAGGAGCTCGGTGCCCTCCTCCATGATGGTGAGGTCGGCCGAGAAGTCCGTGTCAAAGACGTAGTCCACGCCCATCTGGCGCAGCGCCGCAACGAGGCGGCCGACGGTGGCCTCCTCGCGCGGGAGGCCCAGGCTCTCGCCCCAGGCCGCGCGCACTGCCGGCGCGATCTGGACCACGACGACCTTCTCCGGGTCGGCGAGGGCGTCGAAGACCTTCTGGGTGTCGTCGCGCTCGCGCAGCGCACCCGTCGGGCAGTGCGTGATGCACTGGCCGCAGAGGGTGCAGTCGGACTCCTGGATGGTCATGCCGCCGCGGACGTTCACGCTCGTGTGCGTGGCGCGGTTGGCGAGGTCCCAGACGCCGAGTCCCTGGATCTTCTCGCACACCTGGATGCAGCGCAGGCAGTTGATGCACTTGTCGTTGTTGCGGATGAGCGGGAAGTTCTTGTCCCACGGGTCGTGCATGAGGCGCTTCTCGTACGGCAGGTCCGAGATGCCGAGGTCGTTGGCGAGCGACTGGAGGGTGCAGTTGCCGGAGCGCACGCAGCTCGTGCACTCGGAGTCGTGCGTTGCCAGCAGGAGCTCCATGTTCATGCGGCGCGCGGCGCGGACCTTGGGGCTGTTGGTGCGCACGACCATGCCCTCGAGCACGGTGTTGTTGCACGCGGCGACGAGCTGGTCTATGCCCTCGATCTCAACCACGCAGACGCGGCAGGCGCCGATCTCGTTGAGGTCCTTGAGGTAGCAGAGCGTGGGGATCTTGATGCCCACGGTGGCGGCGGCGTCGAGAATGGACGTGCCCTCGGCCACGCTCACGGCGCGGCCGTCGATGGTGAGGTTTACCACTGCTCGATCCTCCCCCCGCGGAACGCGCCAAAGCCGAAGTGATCGCAGCGCAGGCAGCGCGAAGCCTCCTGGCGCGCCTCCTCATCGGTGAGGCCGTTCTCGACGATGTCGAAGTCGTTGATGCGCTCGGCAGCCTCGCGCTCGCGCATCTCGCAGCGGGCGCAGGAGATCTTGCCCTTGAACTGCACGGGCGGCAGCTCAACGTCGAGCTCGATCTGGTGGTTGTAGCCGAGATAGTTGTCGATGTTACCGGCAGCGACCTTGCCCGCGTTGATGGCGCGGATGACGGTGGCCGGGCCGCTCTGGCAGTCGCCGCCGGAGAAGAGGCCGTCCTGGCCGGGCACGGCGCCGTCGGAGTCGGTGACGATGCGACCCCACTTGCAGGGCACGCCCTGCTCCTCGAAGGTGGCGGAGTCGATGTCCTGGCCGATGGCCACGATCACGCGGTCGCACGGGACCACGATGTCGCCGCCCTCCGCCGCACGCGGCGCGGGACGCCCTCGCTTGAGGCCACCGATGATCTGCGGCTCAACCTTGAGGCCGATGACGTGGTTGTTCTCGTCGACGACGACCTCCTTGGGGGCGTTGAGGTCCATGACCTCGCAGCCCTCGGCCTCGGCGCCGGCGATCTCCTCGTCCTGCGCCGTCATGTCGGCCACGCGGCGACGGTATGCGATGATGACCTTCTTGGCCCCTAGGCGCACGGAGGTGCGGGCCACGTCCATGGCCACGTTGCCGCCGCCGACGACGGTGACCGTGAGGTCCTTGAAGTCGGGCGGGTTGTTGTCTCCCATGTCGCGCAGGAGCTTGACCGCAGACATGACGCCCTCGGCGTCCTCGCCCGGAAGGCCGAGCTTCTTGTCCGCGTGGGCGCCAATGGCCAGATAGACGGCGTCGAACTCCTCGCGCAGGCGGTTCATCTCCTCGCCGTCCACGCTGTGGTTGAGCTCGACGTCGATGCCGCAGTCGAGGATCCACTGAATCTCGGAGTCGAGCTGCTCGCGCGGCAGGCGGTAGTTGGGGATGCCGTAGCGCAGCATGCCGCCGAGGTGCGCGCGCTGCTCGAAGATCTTGACCTTGTGGCCCATGAGGGTCAGGTAGTAGGCGCAGGAGATGCCCGCCGGGCCGCCGCCGATGACCGCGACGGTCTTCTTGGTGGGAGCCTTGATGATGGGGCGGTAGTCACCCGCGTGGTCCACGGCGTAGCGCTTGAGGCCGCGGATGTTCATCGGGTCGTCCACCATGCCGCGGCGGCAGTGCATCTCGCAGGGGTGCTCGCAGACGAGGCCGCAGACCAGCGGCAGCGGGTTGTCCTTGCGGATGAGGCGCACCGCCTCGGTGTAGCGGCCGGCCTCGACGAGCGCGATGTAGCCGGGGATGTCCACGCCGGCCGGGCAGCCGGAGACGCACGGCACCGTCTGGTGCTGCGAGAAGCCGCAGGCGTGCTTCTGCACGTGGTGCTCGAAGTCGTCACGGAAGCCGCGTATGGCCATGAGGGCCACCTCGCCGGCCTCGTAGCCGATCGCGCAGTCGCTCGAGAGGTACACCGTGCGGGCGGTGGACTCGATGAGGTCGAGCGTCTCCATCGTGGCGCGGTTGTTCAGAACGTCGTTGAACAGGTGACGCAGCATGCGCAGACCGTTCCTGCACGGCGTGCACTTGCCGCAGCTCTGCGTCGCGCACATGGCCACGTACGAGGCCGTGAACTCGACGGGGCACGGAGCGAGCGAGCTCACCGAGAGGCGCTTCTCGAGCATCTCGTGCATGCTCGACATGATCGCCTGGGTCTCGCTCTGCTCCATGACGTGCATTCTTGCCATAGGCCCTCTCCTTGCACATCTGGGAGTCTTGGCGCCGAGGCCCCCTCGGCCGCGGCACATAGTGGATTCATGTTACGCGCCATATTGCAAGAAGATTTCAGACTTTCGGCGAGAAGCGCGTTTGGTCGCGCGGACGGCCCCTCGGCGCACCCCGCGGACCTCTCGGGACGGACCGCCGGGGCGCCCCCGCCTGGACCTGGCCCGCGCACCGGGCGCCCCCGCCCGAACCGCTGACCGAAGAGCCTCGCCCAACCTGAAAGAAAGCTGAGATACTGACGCCGCGGGAAAGGAATCCAGAGGGAGGAGCTTCGATGAAGAGGCACACGCTGCGCAGTCTTGCGGTCATGGTCGTCGCCGTCCTCGCCGTCGCCTGCGGGCTCGCACTGGGCGCCTGCTCGAGCGGGCCGAGCGCCGAGGACATCATCCGCGAGGACATTGCCACGAACCTCGACGATGTCAAGAACATGGACGACGCGACGCTCGACGGGCTCGCCAGGCAGATAGGCAGCGTAGGGCTCGAGGAGTACGGCATTGACACGGGGACGCTCATCACCTCGATGATCGACGGCTTCGACTACTCGATCGAGTCCGTAGAGGTCGAGGACGACACCGCCACGGCGTCCGTAACCGTCACCGCCAAGTCCATGACCGAGTTCATGAACTTCGACTACGACATCATGGCGGACGACATCGTCGACGCCGTCACGTCTGGCGAGATCGACGCGACCGACGAGGACGCCGTCAACGCCTGGGTCGGCGAGTACATCATGGGCATGATCGACGGCCTCGAGCCGGTCGAGAAGGACATCACGTTCACCTACGTCAACGGAGAGGACGGCTGGGAGCTGGACGAGAGCTCGGTCAGCGATGCCGCGCAGATCTTCCTCTAGTCCGCAAGGGGCAGCTGGC